>DATFUZ010000101.1:0-5904 GCA_035260545.1 Gallionellaceae bacterium
CTCTTATCGTAAGAGGGGGAGCATCACAATCGGTAAATTCTCTCCTCCCCTTACGATAAGGGGAGGTCGGGAGGGGTTACGATGAAGACAGGTTCTAAAACGGTGACTTCACAAATTTCCAGGTCGGGCTGTTGATGGCCATGTCCATATCGCGTGCGAAAATGGCGAAGCCGTCGTAGCCGTGGTAGGGGCCCGAGTAGTCCCACGAGTGCATCTGGCGGAACGGCACGCCCATTTTCTGGAAGACGTACTTTTCCTTGATGCCGGAGCCGACGAGGTCGGGCTTGATCTTGTCCACGAAGTGTTCGAACTCGTAGCCGGTCACGTCGTCGTAGATCAGGGTGGAGTCCTTGATGTAGTCCGTCGTGCGCTGGTAGTCGTCGTTGTGGCCGAACTCGTAGCCGGTGCCGACCACTTCCATGCCGAGGTCCTCGTAGGCGCCGATCACGTGACGGGGGCGCAGACCGCCGACGTACAGCATGACCTTCTTGCCTTCCAGGCGCGGCTTGAAGCGGGCGATCACGGCGTCCACCATGGGCCGGTACTTGGCGATCACGCGCTCGGCGCCTTCCTTGATCCTGTCGTCGAAGTGGCTGGCGATCTCGCGCAGGCTGGCTTCGATCTTGGACGGGCCGAAGAAGTTGTATTCCACCCAGGGAATACCGTACTTCTCTTCCATGTGCCGGCTGATGTAGTTCATCGAGCGGTAGCAGTGCAGCACGTTCAGCTTGGCCTTGGGCGTGTTCTCGATTTCGGCGATGGTGCCGTCGCCGGACCACTGGGCGATCACGCGCAGGCCCATTTCTTCCAGCAGGATGCGCGAAGACCAGGCGTCGCCGCCGATGTTGTAGTCGCCGATGATGGCCACGTCGTAGGGAGTCGGCTCGAACGTGTTCTTGCCGGGGTCGGTCTTGTCGAACACCCAGTCGCGGATCATGTCGTTCGCGATGTGGTGGCCCAGGGACTGGGACACGCCGCGGAAGCCTTCGCAGCGTACCGGCACAATGGTCTTGCCGTTGTGCTCCCTGGATTTTTTCTTGGAGACCGCCTCGATGTCGTCACCGATCAGGCCGATCGGGCACTCGGACTGGATGGAGATGCCCTTGTTCAGCGGAAACAGCACTTCGATTTCGTCGATCAGTTTTTCCAGTTTCTTGTCGCCGCCGAACACGATGTCCTTTTCCTGGAAGTCGGAGGTGAACTGCATCGTGCCGAAGGCGTCGATGCCGGTGGTGCCGATATAGTAGTTGCGGCGGGTCGACCAGGAATACTGGCCGCAGCCCACGGGGCCGTGGGAAATGTGAATCATGTCCTTGATCGGGCCCCACACCACGCCCTTGGAGCCGGCGTAGGCGCAACCGCGAATGGTCATCACGCCCGGCAGCGACTTGATGTTGGATTTCACGCCGCAGTCGCTCTTGCCTTCCTCGTGCACGTTCAGGTGCTTGGCGCGCTTTTTCGCCGTTTTTTCAGGATATACCGAAAGCACTTCCTGAATCAGCTCCTGGTTGCGAGCTTTCGTTTCTTCTGCAGTAAGGCTCATGTTGCCCTCCTAATGATGGTTAAAGAAATCCCAAAACAACTCAGCAAAGGACACTCGTTCACATTGCTTCTGTCTCAAATTTGTCTGCCCTTTGCAGAGCTGCCTGGACTGCCGCCCACCCGATACAGCAGGGCAGGCGGCGCCTTATCAGCATTCCGCTCAGGCGGCCTTGGCAGTCTTGCCGATGACCGTTTCGTCTTCCTTCTTCATGATGCCGAATTCCATCAGCAGGTCTTCCAGCTCTTCCATGGTGATGGGGGTCGGGATCACGCCCTTGCCTGCGTTGGCGTGGATCTTCTTCGCCAGTTGGCGATATTCCTCGGCCTGCTTGGACTCGGGGTCGTACTCGAGCACGGTCATGCGGCGCAGTTCAGCGTGCTGCACGACGTTGTCGCGGGGAACGAAGTGGATCAGCGTGGTGCCCAGCTTCTTGGCCAGCGCTTCGGCCAGTTCCAGTTCCTTGTCGGTCTGGCGCTCGTTGCAGACCAGGCCGCCCAGACGCACGCCGCCGGAGTTGGCGTACTTCAGAATGCCCTTGGAGATGTTGTTGGCCGCATACATGGCCATCATCTCGCCGGACATGACGATGTAGATCTCCTGGGCCTTGTTCTCGCGGATGGGCATGGCGAAGCCGCCGCACACCACGTCGCCGAGCACGTCGTAGGAGACATAATCCACGCCCTCATAGGCGCCGTTTTCCTCGAGGAAGTTGATCGAGGTGATTACGCCGCGGCCAGCGCAACCAACACCAGGCTCAGGACCACCGGACTCAACGCAACGGATGTCCTTGTAACCAACCTTCATCACGTCTTCCAGCTCGAGGTCTTCCACGGAACCCGCTTCGGCTGCCAGCGACAGCACGGTGTCTTGTGCCTTTGCGTGCAGGATCAGGCGGGTAGAGTCGGCCTTGGGGTCGCAACCCACGATCAGGATCTTCTGACCCATCTCCGCCAGGGCGGCCAGGGTGTTTTGAGAGGTGGTGGACTTACCGATGCCTCCCTTGCCGTAAAAAGCGATTTGACGCAGTGCACTCATTGCTATCTCCTTTAAAGATGAAACCATTCAACAACCAAACTCACCTGGCGCAGTGCGGCTGAATCTTGCCGCGCCACCCCGCACTTTTGTAGCCATGCGCCCTACCCTCAGCAATAGCCGTGCCACCTTGCTTGGCGATGGTAACCATTTGGTTATTTGCGTAAAAAAAATGTGTTCACGGCGGGTGTGGTTGTCGCAACTGCTACAAACATCACAACGAGAGGGGAATTACCGCCAGCGGCAACCGGGCTCGTCCGGCGCCTGTCATTACGCTGTAAAGCTGCGCTGATACAAATGCGCCCGCTCCCGGCATGCGTTTGCGCACCCCGGCGGTGCAATGCGGGTCGCCGAGTGCCTGAGCAATGTGCGCGGATGCTCCCGGCTGGCGCATTGGTTTTTTGGAACCGATTGAAAGTACGCCTAATTATGCTGTGGCACGATAATTGCGGTGACGTGGATGGGCGTTGCAACGGAAAGGAAGATCGCAATGGAAACGACAACCAGATTTCACTTGTTGATGGACAATGAAGACAACCGCGTCATGATTTTCGATGCGGTGACCGGCCGGATTCAGCACCCGGCGTGCTGGCAGGATATTTCGGCCTATTACTACTACCTGGTCGGCCGCAATCGGCTGGCGGAAGCACAAGGCCTGCTGGCGGAAAGCATGTCGGGCGCCAAGCCTATCACCAGCATGATTGACCGCGCGGGGCACGCGGGGGCGGAGCAGGCGCTCGCGCACGGCTGAGTGCAAGGCGCGGGGCGGCCATGGCGGGAGGCCGGCTCTCGCTTTGAAGTACCGCCCGGCTTGGTCGCAGTGCAGGGCCGCAGTCTGCCGTTCGGCCGCTAGCCTCGGGTGTGGCTATACCCGGCCCGGTGCACCCAGGCGGGTGAGGAGGTCCTTCGCGGGCATGGCTTCTCCCACGTGGTATCCCTGTACATGATCGCAGCCCAGGGCGGCCAGTTCGGTCATGATCGCCTCATTTTCTACGCCCTCGGCGACCACCAGCAAGTCAAGGTTGTGCGCCAGGTCGATCAGGGAGCGGACGATCTTGGCGTTGCTCGGCGCATGCAGCATGTCGCGCACAAAGGACTGGTCGATCTTGAGTTCGTCCAGCGGCATGCGCGCCAGGTAGTACATCGAGGAATATCCCGTGCCGAAATCGTCGATCGACAGGCGCACGCCGTGCGATTTCAGTTCGCTCAATGCTTCTATGGTCGCATTCTGGTTGTCGACCATCGCCGTTTCGGTGATCTCGATGACCAGGTTGTCGCCGCGCACATTCCAGGTACGCAGCGCGCGGTCGACGTAGAACGGCAGATCCGGCTCATGCAGGTTGGAGGGCGAGATGTTGACGCTTACCCTGAAGCCGGGGACAAGCTGCTGGAATTGCGCGCACTGCTGCACTGCGCTCGTGATGATCCATTGCGTCAGGCGGTCCATCAGGCCGTTGGATTCGGCCATCTGCACCGCAGCATAGGGCGGAACCTGCCCCAATACCTCGTCGGTCCAGCGCAGCAGCGCTTCGGCGCCGGTAAGGCGGCCGGTACGCAGGTCCATCTGGGGCATGTAATGCAGCGCGAGGGTGTTCTGGTTGAGTGCGGTGACCATGCGCGAGATGAACTGTGCATGGTCTGTCGCAGGGTTGTCGTCCGTGCCGCGAAAGATGTAGATCCGGTCATTGCGCACGCGCGCGGTGAGCAACGCATGTTTCGCGTTCTTGAGCAGGCTTGCGGCGTCTTTCCCGTGCTCCGGGAACAGCGCGATGCCGACGGCGGGATCGGCGAACTCGGCGCCCGCGCCGTGATCCAGCGGCGCGGCATTCAGCACCATCATGGCGCGCTGCGCGGCCAGCATGGCAACCCCTTCCGACGACACGCCGGGAAGGATGCACACGTATTCGTCGCGGGCCAGCAGTTCGACTTCGTCCCGGCTGCGCAGGACGCCGCCGCGCAGCAGCCGGGTGACGCGGCCGGATAGCATGTTGCCGCTCTGGAAGCCGTGCTGTGCGTCCACCCGGTCGATGGCAGCGACATGCACCATCATCAGCGCAACGCCGCTCCCTTTGGCTTGCGCATCCGAAAGCGCGCTCTGCAGGCGCCCGGAAAATTGCCTCAGTATGCCTTCATGGCGCGCCGCAGATTCCGTATGTCCGTCCGGGCCGAAAGCAGGTTCAAAGGAAGAACTCATGCAGATCGATGGGCAGCTGGTCGTTCGGGATGGTGCGCTTGATCTGATAGGGCTGCCCTGCGTCGGATTTCGGTTCTTTGACGAGATCGAGCATCAGCTGCGGGCGGATGGGCTTGAGCGCATGATCGAGTATCACCATGATCTTGGGCTGCAGGCGGCGCACCAGATTCTGCGCGATGACAATCCCGATTTCGCCGGTGTTGAGCTCAATGGTGCTGCCGACCGGATATATTCCGATGCATTGAATGAGCTGCTCGGCGAGCGCATCGTGGAATAGCGTCCCGCGCAATTTGTAGATCATGCCGAGTGCGTTGGACGGAGAGATCTGTTCCGCATACGTGCGTTTCGAGATCAGCGCGCAATAGGTGTTGATCAGTCCGGCGATTGCGCCGTCTATGGTGATCTGGCTCCCCGCCAGCCCGTGCGGATAGCCGCTGCCGTCAAGGCGCTCGTGGTGCTGCACGACAATTTCCGCGAGGCCATGGGGCAGGCCGTGGGCTTCGCCGACGAGCTTGAGGGAATATGCGACGTGCTGCTTGGAGACTTCATATTCTTCGGCGGTCAGCTTGTCCTTCTTCTGCACGATGGACTCGGGGAGGTTGACCTTGCCGATGTCCAGCAGCAGGCCGGCAAGCCCCAGCAGTTCCAGGCGCTCGCCGGGAAACTGCAGGAAGCGGCCGAAGGTGATCATGTGGATCGAATTGTCGACGGCGCGGTAGAATTCCTCGCTGCTCTTCTGCTGCATGCGGTGGAGCAGCATCATCGCATCGGGATTGCGTTCCACGCTCCGGGTCAGGCTGCCGACCACGGCGGTCAGCAATTTTCCGTCCAGGTCGCCGGTTCTGCGCACCTCTTCCAGCATCTGCTGCACGCTTTCTTCGAATCGGGAGTAGATTTCCCTTGCGACGGGCAGTTCGGACTCAAGAGTGGAAACTTCCTTGTACACGGCAGATCCGCGCACCAAGGGTTGCTCTCCGAATTTCCCGCCTTCGCCCCGGCGCGTCGCCTGGCGATCGGAATCGATATAGACCGCGCTGCAATATTTCTTCAGCTCCTTGATCTGGGCCTCGGAAACAATGGGAAAACCCTGGAACATGAAGGGCGTGCCTAACCAGGGCCGATCCAGTTCCAGCAC
>DATFUZ010000102.1:0-14090 GCA_035260545.1 Gallionellaceae bacterium
ACCTGCATGCCCAGCCGGTTCGCTTCGGCCACGCCTTCCACGCTGGCGATGCCGTTATCCACGGTGACGAGGATATTGGGGTCCCATTTGCTGGCAAGACGGACGATCTCGGGAGTCAGTCCGTAGCCATACGTGAAGCGGTTGGGCACAACGTAGTCCACGCGGGCGCCGAGCGCGCGCAGGCCGCGCAGCGCGACGGCGCAGGCAGTGGCGCCGTCCGCGTCGTAATCCGCGACGACCAGCAGTTTCTTGCCTGCGGCGATGGCATCCGCCAGCAGGACGGCCATGTCTTGGGCGTGCTTGAGTCCATCGAACGGGGTGAGGCTGTCCAGCCCGGTTTCAAGCTCGTTCGCCTCCCGTATGCCGCGCGCAGCATAAATGCGCGCCAGCAGCGGGGAGATGCCCAGTGTGGCGAGTTTTCCCGCCTGTTCCGGGAAATAATCTCGGGGGATGATGCGCTGCATGTTCGATTCTGCCGCTTGACCAGCCGCAAGTTTATCAGACGCTGCCGGGCGCAAGTGCGCCCTCGTTTTTTGGGGGCGTTTCGGTTAAAATGCCGCCCTCTTTTTTATTATGCAGCAGTCCAATACATCGTGGCATTGATTGTCCAGAAATACGGTGGTACTTCGGTGGGCAGCGCCGAGCGCATCAGGAACGTCGCGCGCCGCGTCGCAAAATTCAAGGCGGCAGGTCACCAGGTGGTGGTGGTGGTTTCCGCGATGAGCGGGGAAACCAACCGCCTGATCGCGCTTGCCAGGGAAATCCAGCCTCAGCCGGACCCGCGCGAACTCGACGTGGTGATTTCCACCGGCGAGCAGGTCACCATAGGGCTGATGGCCATGGCGCTGATGGCCGAAGGCCTGAAGGCCAAAAGCTATACCGGCAGCCAGGTCAAGATCATGACCGACAGCGCCTTCAACAAGGCGCGCATCGAAAGCATAGATGAGCAGGCCATGCAAACCGACCTCGACAGCGGCTACGTGGTCGTCGTGGCCGGCTTCCAGGGCGCGGACGAGGACGGCAACATTACCACGCTGGGACGCGGCGGCTCCGACACCACTGGCGTGGCTATTGCCGCCGCGCTGCGCGCGGACGAATGCCAGATCTACACGGACGTGGACGGGGTGTACACCACCGATCCGCGCGTGGTCCCCGAAGCGCGCCGCCTGAAAACCATCACGTTCGAGGAGATGCTGGAACTGGCCAGCCTGGGCTCCAAGGTGCTGCAAATCCGTTCGGTGGAGTTCGCCGGAAAATACAGGGTCAAGTTGCGCGTGCTGTCGTCGTTCCTGGAGGAACCGGGCGAGGGGACGCTGATTACATTCGAGGAAGATGAGAAAATGGAACAGGCTATCATTTCAGGCATCGCGTTCAACCGCGACGAGGCCAAGATCACCGTGCGCGGCGTGCCCGACAAACCGGGCATTGCCTACCAGATCCTCGGACCGGTGAGCGATGCGAACGTCGACGTGGACATGATCATCCAGAACATCGGCACGGACGGCACCACCGACTTTTCCTTCACCGTGCACCGCAACGAGTACACCAAGGCGCTGGAGATCCTGAAAAAGACCGTGCAGCCGCACATCGGCGCGCGCGACGTGACCGGGGACGACAAGACCGCCAAGGTTTCGGTGGTGGGCGTGGGCATGCGTTCGCACGTCGGCATCGCCAGCAAGATGTTCCGCGCGCTGGCGGAAGAGGGCATCAACATCCAGATGATCTCCACCTCCGAGATCAAGATCTCCGTGGTGATTGACGAAAAATACCTGGAACTGGCCGTGCGCGTGCTGCACAAGGTGTTCAACCTGGAGCAGGAAGACGCCTGACCCGGCGCCGGAAGACCCGCAGCCGACGGAATTTTGTTTGACCCCAAGGGATGGGCAAAGTATCATCACGCCTTTCCGGATCTGGAGAGATGGCCGAGAGGTCGAAGGCACTCCCCTGCTAAGGGAGCATACGAGATTAAAACTTGTATCGAGGGTTCGAATCCCTCTCTCTCCGCCAAATTAAAAAGCCGCCCCTTGTGGGCGGCTTTTTAATTTGATGGAAAGTGGAGGGTAAGCAGAACCCTCCCGGGTTCGACCGATATTGAATCGGATATTGGGGGCCATGCCCGCGCAGGACGCCGCAGGCGGTCCTGAGCGCAGCGAGGGATGAGGCTTGCGCAGAGGCAATGCGCAAGCCGAACCATCCCGTGCTGCAGGATGGTTTCAGCCAAGCCTCAAGCGGTAAAGCGGGTGGGCGGCTTTTTAATTTGATGGAAAGTGGAGGGTAAGCAGAACCCTCCCGGGTTCGACCGATATTGAATCGGACATTGGGGGCCATGCCCGCGCAGGACGCCGCAAGGCGGTATCCGGGCGGATACTGAATGGATGCGGGACAGGGATGAGGCGTTAGCGGAGGCAAATGCGAGACGACGTCCGCCCGAAAGCAAAACCCCCTCCGGCCTTGGGCGGGAGGGGGTTGGGGAACGGGGGAAGAAATTACTTCTTGGCGCCGTTTACCGCTGCTTTGAGTCCTGCGCCTGCCTTGAAGGCGGGCTGTTTGGAAGCCTTGATCTTGATGGTCGCGCCGGTAGCGGGGTTGCGGCCGGTACGTGCTGCACGTTTGCGCACTTCAAAGGTGCCGAAGCCAACCAGCGCCACCTTGTCACCCTTCTTCAGGGCGCCGGTGATGATTTCAATCATGCCGGCGATGTTGCGGTCTGCGTCTGCCTTGGTGCTGCCAGTGGTTGTTGCAAGTGCTTCGATCAGTTCTTGACGGTTCATTTTTGAAAGGCTCCCAATAAATAAGTTTTTATAAAACGGGTGCGTATTGTTGTGGATATTCCGGATATTTGCAAGGGCTGTTGCCCCGATGTCGCACCTACCCTGAAGGCCCCGGTCTGCCGCGAATTGCGGCATGCCGTCAGCCATTGTGGCGCATTTTTAAAACTTGCGCCATCGCAAAATTTGGGGGATGTCAAGCCGCCCGCGCGACGACTCGCCGTATTCCGCGAATGCAGTTTTTCTTCGCTGAATGTGCGCCAGGCTCAGACAGCCTGGCCGCCTGCCGTGGAGTGCTCAATCGCGTGGCGCGCACGGAATTCCTCCGCGCGGTCCAGCCTGGTTTCGACATGGTCGGTGATCAATACGATCAGCCACGGCAGGATGGCCGGGGCTATTACCAATTCAATAAATGTAGTCATACTCCGCTCGTTCCACGTGAATGCCGGGATTGGCGTTCTTGTTCAAAGCGCGCGCATCAGCGAAATGCCTGCGCCGAAGTCCGGGCTGGCCTTGGCAAATCCCTTTATCAGGTAGCCTTGCAACTTCCAGCGTGGATCGACTTTCTGATTGACGAAAAGCATCGCTTCCCGGCGCTGATAGCCATTGACCAGCACCGCTTGGCGCGCGAACACCATGAGTCCGGCGTGAGTTTCCGGGGTGAACTTATAGCTTCCCCCCAGCAGACCGTAAAAGGCATTATTCAGGGTGTATGTCGCCGGGCTGCCATAGATCCGGTAACCGATGCTGCCGAAGGTGGTCAGGTGCCCGAACATGCGCGCGACATTTGTCTGAAAGGCATAGTCGTTCTGCCCGGTGCCGAGCCCTCTGGCGGGATCCGCAGTGCCGAACTTGATCTTGCCGGTGAGGCTGACCATGAAGCCCGATGCGCCGCCGTCATAGACCTTGCGAGTCGCCTTGGCGATCACATCGCCCAGTCCCGAACGGGATGAGCGTGCTGTTGTGGTGGTGTTCCCGACCAGGCCCACGCCGTTCAGCACGTTACCCGGCCCGGTTATCTTCAGGTAGGGAACGATGAGCTTGAACCTCCAATCCCCGGTCTGGTATTCGCCGGTGATTGGAACGTAAACAATGTCGGTGGTCTGGACACCGCCATAGGTGCCGGAAGTGCGAAATACGCCGGCGCCCAGGCTGAACTTGCCCGGCTCGTCTGCATATGCAGCCATGGAGGAGGCTGCACAGGCAAGCACCGCAGCGGAGACAACGGTTTTCTTCATGGTCAATCCTCTTGTGAGACTATCCCGCTGCCTAGTGGCCGGTTTCCGGCGCTTGCGGAGCTTCCGGCGCTTGCGGAGTTTCCGGCGCTTCGGTGGCCTCGGTTGCTTCGGTATCAGGCACGTCCGGCGCTTCGCTCACGTCAGGCGTTTCTGCCGTATCCGGCGTTTCCGCTGCATCCGGCGCTTCGGTGGCCTCCGGTGCTTCGGCCGCTTCCGGCGCCTGTTGCGCTTCGACGGACGGCGCGGCATCGGGAGAAGGGGAGGCGGGCGCGGCATTCACCCATGCAGCACTGCCCAGCAGGAAGAGAGAGGCAATAATGGTTGCTGCAGTGTTTTTGCTCAGCATGATTCACTCCTTTTTAAATGTGTGCAAAGTACACACGCTGATTATGATATGTGTGAAAAATGCACACGTCAATAGAAATTTTGTGTTATGCTTAATCGCAACATCGTATTCATTTAGTGTCTTTAGAACGCCATGACTCACCAGCCAGTTTCGACGCAAGAGACCCGCCAGCTCGTGCTCGGCGCGGTTGCGCACCTCCTGCGGCCCCTGATTCGCCTACTGCTGTCGCAGGGCATTACTTTCACGGTCTTTTGCGATGCGGCGCGGGCGATCTATGTGAAGGTTGCGGATCAGGAATTCAAATTGCCGGACAAGCCGCAGACCGACAGCCGGGTCAGCCTGCTGACGGGCATCCACCGGCGTGAAGTGAACCGATTGCGCAACGAGCCGGTGCAGGAAATCACGCTGTCGCCGCACGCTTCGATGAGCGCGCTGCTGCTGGCGACCTGGAGCGGTCATCCCGATTACGTGGACGAGCAGGGTGCGCCAATTCCGTTGCCGCGCCTGGCGAGCAAGGGCGCAGATCGCTCCTTCGAGGCACTGGTGCAGTCCATCAGCAAGGACTTCCGCGCGCGCGTCGTGCTGGACGAATGGTTGCGGCAAGGCGTGGTGCGTGTCGATGACGGCGATATCGTGCACCTGATGCCCGACGCATTTGCCCAGCCGCAGGAAATGGACGAGAAGGCATTCTATTTCGGACAGAATATCCACGATCACCTGGCGGCGACGGCACATAACCTGAGCGGGGGCCAGCCACCTTTCCTGGAGCGCTGCGTGTTCTACGACAAGTTGAGCGCCGAATCCATCAATGAACTCGCAGCTTATTCCCGAAGTGTCGGCATGAAGGCGTTGCAGGCCGTGAACAAGCGAGCCGCCGAGCTGCAGAAGCGGGACCGCGATCACGCGGCCGCGCTATATCGAACGAACTTTGGCGTCTATCAATACAGCGCCCCGGAGGCTTCGCATGAACACCCTCAGAACTAGACGAATCCTGGCCCGCCTGGCGGCACTGCTTGGCGTGGTCGCGCTGGCGAGCGCGCCGGCGTGGGGGGCCTCGTTCAATTGCGGTTATCCCGCTGCGGGGGGTAGCGGCATGGGCGGCACCGGCACAACGGCCCGCCACGGCGGCATTGGCGGCACAGGCACTGTTGCCGAGGGAACAGGCATGGGCGGCACGGGCATCCGGCCCGAGCTCGCCGCAGGCGCAACCGGACTCGCCGGACATGTCATCTTCAGTCAGGGTACGGCAGAGGCGCGGGGCGCGGACGGCAACCGGGCGCTGGTGAAAGGCTCGCCGGTGTGCGTGGGCGATACCATCGTGACGGCGCCGGCGGCGCAAGTGCAGATTCGGATGGCGGATGGCGGCATGATCGCCGTCCGCTCCGGCACGAAAATGAAGATCGACGTGTTCCACTTCGACGGCAAGGAAGACGGCACGGAAAAGAGCGTCATCACCCTGCTGCAGGGCGGATTCCGCGCTCTGACGGGCATGGTGGGCCATACCCACAAGGAGAATTACAGCATCCGGACACCGTTTGCCGTTATCGGGATACGCGGGACCGATCACGAGCCCATGTTCATTCCGAATCCGGCCCCGGGCCAGAAAGGGGCGGGCACGCCGGGAACCTATGACAAGGTCAACAGCGGCGGCGTGGTGATCCGCAATGCGCACGGGTCGGTTGACGTCAAGCCTGACCAGGTCGGATTCGTGCCGAACGACCCTGCATCGGAGCCGATGCTGCTGCACGAAATGCCCGGATTCTATCGTCCGGGAGGAGGCGGTGCGGAGCGCGAAGGCGCGTCTCGCCGTGGCGGCGAAGGCGAGATGCCGGGCGGGCGCCATGGCCATGAGGGGGGCAGAGGGCGCGGGGAATCGACGCGGATACACGTCCCCGAGCCGCATGGGAACGAGGTACAATCCCCTGAAATGAGGATGCCGGAAGTTAACATGCCCGAAGCGCCCGAGTCATCCGGAGCGGACGACTGATCTTGCGTTTTCGAATTGACTGACTGCATGAAACACCTTCGCACTTGGCTGTGCTGGCTCGTGCTTGCTGCATCGGGCGTGGCAAGCGCACAGGCCCAAACCTCGCCGTCCGGTGCCACGCCGCAAGTTCAGCAGGCGGAGGTTCTGCTCGAGCAAAACAAGCCCGAGCAGGCATATGCGCTGCTGGCGCCGCTGGAATCCAGTCTGGCGGGCGAGGTGAAATACGACTATCTGCTGGGCATCAGCGCACTGAAATCGGGGAAGGCCAGCCTGGCGGTGTTTGCCCTTGAGCGTGCGCATGCGACCGATCCCGGATACAAGGAAGTCGGCCTGTGGCTGGGCATCGCCTATTACCAGTCAGGCGACCTGGAGCGCGCGAAACCGGCCTTCGAAGGCGTGGTGCAGCACGGAAGCGGCGCGGCGCGGGACAAGGCGCAGCGATACCTCGATGTCCTCCAGCAGGAGGAGGCGAGAAGACGCCACAAGGCGACGCTGACGGGCAAGTTGGAGTTCGGCGTCGGTCACGACAGCAATATCACCAACAGTTCGCTCGGTACCGTCAACGCGTCGCAATACGCTGCCTCTCTGCTGGCGCCCTCCAGCAATCAGGGAGGATGGGAGACTGTGATGAATCTCGGCGTGGAAGGGAGGGTGCCGGTGTCGGGTGATTACCTCTATCTGTCCGCGGATGACCAGAGGCGCGACTACAATGGCAACGATTTCATGAACGCCAACATGGTCACCATGCGTGGCGGGCTGATGACGGACGATAACGGCAGCCAGTCCAAGTATGGCCTGTGGCAGCGTCATTTCAGGCAGCAGGGAACGCTGTTCGCGATAAACGGCATCGCCAACGATTATGACATCGGCGGGGCGGAAGCCAGCACCCGGCGCAAACTGTCTTCGCAGAGCTATCTCGGATTCAACGCGCAATACAACCAGGTCCGCTTCCTCTCGAACAGTCCGGACGACACGGACCAGCTCGTGGCGGGCACGAACTATATGCACCTGTTCCAGACCCGGGGCAAGCCCGTCCTCTACCTTGGCTATTCCTATCTGTACGACCAGGCGGTGGGTACGAAGGTCTCCTATAACCCGCAATATGGAGACGGCACGACCACCGCGGGCCGCGCCACCCATTTCATCTCCGGTTATTTACGGTATTCGATAAGCAGCGACGTCGACCTCGAGTCCACGGATTACGTGTTCTTCCGCCGGGACACCGGCGCCTATGCGCGATCGCCCATCATCGACTACGGCAGGGACAGGACCACCTACCTGTCGCTGGGCGCGAACTGGGAATTCAGCCCCAAGTGGACTTTGCGCTCGCGCCTCGCGCGGACCAGCAGCCGCTCCAATATTCCCGGATACTCATACGACAAGACCGAGTTGCTGTTCACCGTCCGGCGCGACTTCAATTGAGCGTGTTGCTCAGCCGCGGGTATTGGATTGCGTCTCGAACCGCGCCAGTTCGACCATGGGCTGCGGCTGCCAGCCGGCCTTGCGGTGTTCGGCCACGACATTGGTGAATATTCCGCCGCGCACGTAGAACTTGGCGGTGAGACGCATGAAGCGCGGCTGGGTGGCAGCCGCCAGGTCGTCCAGGATGCGATTGGTCACGTCCTCGTGGAAGTGCCCCTCGTTGCGGAACGACCAGATATAGAGCTTCAGGCTCTTGAGTTCGATGCAGGTCTGGTCCGGAATGTAGTCCAGAAAAAGGGTGGCGAAATCCGGCTGGCCGGTTTTCGGGCACAAACAGGTAAATTCGGGAATTTCCATGTGAATGTGGTAGTCCCGGGCCGCCTGCGGATTGGGAAAAGTTTCCAACGTCTTAGAGGGTTGAGTCGTCATTTTGAGCCTTGAGCTGATTCGGTTAAAATAGCCCGATTATTATAAAACGTTTGTTCGATTCAAATTGCGCCTTTCCCACATCAAACTTGCCGGGTTCAAATCTTTCGTTGATCCCACGCATATCTCCCTGCCCGGTCAACTCGTCGGCATCGTGGGACCCAACGGGTGCGGCAAATCCAACATCATCGACGCCTTGCGCTGGGTGCTGGGCGAATCCCGGGCCTCGGCACTGCGCGGCGAGTCGATGCAGGACGTCATCTTCAACGGTTCCGACAAGCGCAAGCCGGTTGCCCGCGCCAGCGTAGAACTGGTTTTCGACAACAGCCTGGGCAAGGCTGCGGGCCAGTGGTCCAGCTACGCCGAAATCGCCATCAAGCGCGTGCTGCAGCGCGATGGCGAATCCAGCTATTACATAAACAACCAGCACGTCCGCCGCAAGGACATCACCGACATCTTCCTGGGCACCGGCCTGGGGGCGCGCGCCTATGCAATCATCGAGCAGGGCATGATTTCGCGCATCATCGAGGCCAAGCCGGAGGAGCTTCGTGTTTTCCTGGAGGAGGCTGCGGGGGTATCGAAATACCGCGACCGCCGTCGTGAAACCGAGTTGCGCATCAAGGATACGCGCGAAAACCTGTTGCGCGTCGACGACATCAGGCAGGAGCTGGAAAAGCAGATCGTTCACCTGGCGGAACAGGCCGAGGTGGCGAAAAACTACCGCGAACTCGAAACGCAGCGCGAGACCACCCAGCACCTGCTGTGGCTGGTGAACAAGCAGGAGGCGGAGGCGCGGCGTGCGCGCATCGCCCAGCAGATCGAGAAATCGAAGACCGAACTCGAGGCGGAAACCGCCCGTCTGCGCGAAATAGAAAGCGAGCTGGAAGCGTCGCGCAGCGGCCATTATCAGCTTTCCGATGCCCTGCACGGCAAGCAGGGCGAGTTGTATGCGGTGAATGCCGAGATTGCGCGGCTAGAGCAGCATATCGCGCATCTCGAAGACCAGCGCACCCGCCTTTCCCACCAGATCACCAGCACGGAAGCGCAGATCGAGCAGCAGCGCCGGCAACTGGAAGGCGTCAAGGGCCTGCTCGATCACTGGACCCAGCAGCGCGAGGAAGCTGCTGTGAAGGTGGAGGAATACGAAAACCGCGCTAATACCGCGGCGCTCGACCTGCCCCAGGCAGAGGAGGCGGCGCGCACCGCGCAAGAGCGGAATAACGCCGTGCAGCGCGAGCAGCTCGTGGTCCAGCAGCAATTGCAGCTCGCCGACACCCAGCGTGAGCACATCGCGCGTAACCTGCAGCAGCTGGACGCGCGGCGCGCGCGGCTGCTCTCCGAGCAGGACAACCTGCCGCGTCCCGATACCGAAGCCCTGGCCCAGGCGCAGCAGGAGGCGGGCGAACTGGAAATGGAATACCAGGCGCAGCAGGAGGAACTGGCGCAATTGCAGGAACAATTGCCCACAGCCGACGCGGCGCGGCGCGACAAGCGTGCCGCAGCGCAGGAGCTGGAGCGGCAGCTGGCGCAGGTTGAGGCAAAGCTGGCCGCGCTGGAGCAGTTGCAGTCGCAGGGTGATGCCGATAAGAACCTCAAGCAGTGGCTGGCTGAGCACCAATTGGACAAGCTGCCGCGCCTGTGGCAATCGGTGCGCATCGAATCCGGCTGGGAGGATGCGCTGGAAGCGGTGCTGCGCGAACGCATCAATGCCATAGCCTTGCCGGACCTCCGCCAGACCACGGCCTGGAACGGCTTTCCGCCCGCCAAGCTGGCGGTGTACGCGCCTGATGGCAGCCGCGCCACGCCGGCATCGAATGCGGAATTCACGCCGCTCTCGCGCTATGTGACCTGCCAGGACGAACGCGCCGCACCCGTGGTCGCGGACTGGCTCGTAGGGGTGTACGCGGCGGATAGCCTGGAACAGGCGCTCGAACGGCGCGGGCAGCTGCCGTCAGGCGCATGGCTGGTGACCCCGCAGGGCCATCTGGTTGGGGCGCACAGCGTGTTGTTCCACGCCCCGGACAGCCAGGTGCATGGCGTGCTGGCGCGCCAACGCGAAATCGAGCTGCTGCAGGAGCAGGTGGAGCGCCAGTCCGAAGCGCTGGCGCAAGGCAAAGAGGCTGCAGCGCACGCTGAGGAAAGCTATCACGCGATAGAAGGACGCATTGCGCCGATGCGCACATCGGCCAGCGACCTGCAGCAGCGCCAGCACGCCCTGCAGGTGCAGATACTCAAACTCAACCAGACGAACGAGCGCAGCAGCGAGCGCGCCGCGCAGATCTCGCAGGAACTGGAAGAGCTGAGCGACCAGACAGCGGTCGAACACCGGCAGCAGGAAGAGATCGGCGAGCGCATGGAAGTGATGCGCGAAAAAATTGCGTTGCAAGCCGAGGAGGCGGAGCGGGCGAGGGCGGAGGCGCAGGCGCAGGATGCGCGTCTGCGCGAGCAGCGCGAGCATGTGCACAAGGCGCAGCAGGAACTGCAAGAGGCGCGCTTCTTTGCCAAGACCTGCGCGGAAAAGATTACCGACCTCGAACACAACCTCAAGCAGACCGGCGAGACGCTGGCCCGGCTGGAGCAAAGCGTGGCCGAAAACCGCACCGAACTCGCCAGGCTGGAAGACGGCAGCAGCGGGGAGCAATTGCAGGAGGCCCTGGAGCAGCGCCAGGGCCGCGAGCAGGCGCTGGCCGAGGCGCGGAATGCGCTGGAGCACGCCACGGTCACGCTCAACAAACTCGAACAGGAGCGCATGACGTGCGAGCAGAAGCTCAATCCATTGCGTGAAAAGTCCGTTGAACTTACGCTCAAGGAGCAGGAGGCGCGGCTGCAATATGAGCAGTGGGCCGAAAACCTGCAGGGCGTGGACGAGGCGGCTCTTCTGCCGCTGCTGGAAGGGGTGAACGCCAAGCCTTCGGCATTGCAGGCAGAACTGGGCAAGCTGGGCGGGCAGATCGAGGCGCTGGGACCGGTGAACCTGGCGGCGCTGGAAGAATTGCAGGCAGGGCAGGAGCGAAAATCCTACCTGGACGCCCAGTCCGCCGACCTGACCGAAGCGCTGGCCACGCTGGAAGATGCGATCCACCGTATCGACAAGGAATCGCGCGACCTCCTGATGGCGACCTACGACGAAGTGAACCGTCATTTGTCCGAGATGTTCCCGGTGCTGTTCGGCGGCGGCGAAGCGCGTCTCGTCCTTACCGGCGAGGAGATCCTGGACGCGGGTGTCCAAGTCATGGCGCACCCGCCCGGCAAGAAGAATGCATCCATCCACCTGCTCTCGGGCGGTGAAAAGGCGCTGACCGCCATCGCCCTGGTGTTCTCGCTGTTCCAGCTCAACCCGGCGCCGTTCTGCCTGCTGGATGAGGTGGACGCGCCGTTGGACGACACCAATACCGAACGTCTGGGCAAGCTGGTGCAGAAGATGTCGGAGCAGACGCAGTTCGTGTTCATCAGCCACAATCGCATCACCATGGAGATGGCCACGCATCTGGTCGGTGTCACCATGCAGGAGCGCGGCGTGTCGCACATGGTGGCAGTGGACATCGAGGCCGCCATGCGCATGCGCGACGACAATGCGGCCGTTGCGGCCTGATTCGCCGCCGACGCGCAGTTGCAGGGAACACCAAAAACAAAAGGCGGCCGCAAGGCCGCCTTTGTTCTTGCACCTTCCTGGATTTATTTCGAAACCAGTTCTTTCAGCACGTAGGGCAGGATGCCGCCGTTGCGGTAGTAGTCGACTTCGATCGGGGTGTCTATACGAAGGAGGAGCGCAACGGTCTGCTGGCTGCCGTCCTTGCGCGTAACAGTCAGTGTCACGTCCTGCTGCGGCTTGAGCTCGCCGGCAATGCCGGAGATGTCGAAGGTTTCGTCGCCGGTGAGCTTCAGGCTGTCCAGGTTGTCGCCGCCCTTGAACTGCAGGGGCAGCACGCCCATGCCCACCAGGTTGCTGCGGTGGATGCGCTCGTAGGATTTTGCGATGACTGCCTTTACGCCCAGCAATTGCGTGCCTTTGGCTGCCCAGTCGCGCGAGGAGCCGGTGCCGTATTCCTCGCCGGCGAAGATCACTGTGGGCGTGCCATCCGCGATGTACTTCATTGCGGCGTCGTAAATCGGCATCTGTTCGCCCTGGTACAGCGTAAATCCGCCTTCCACGCGGCTGCCGTCGGCATTCGGTGGCAGCATCAGGTTCTTGATGCGGACGTTGGCGAAGGTGCCGCGCATCATCACCTCGTGGTTGCCGCGGCGTGCGCCGTAGCTGTTGAAATCCTTCACCGCGACGCCCTTGCCTTGCAGGTATTTGCCCGCGGGTGTCGTTGGCTTGAAGGCGCCCGCAGGGCTGATGTGATCGGTGGTAACGGAATCGCCCAGCAGGGCGAGCGCCTTGGCGCCCTTGATGTCCGCCACCTCCGGTGCGCCGGCGTCGAAGAACGGCGGGCAGGCGATGTAGGTCGAATCGTCCCACTGGTACTGATTGCCGGTGGGCGCCTGGATGGCGTTCCATAGCGGCAGGTCGCGGGTGAAGTCGCTGTACAGGCGCCGGTACACCTCGGGATCGGAAGCGTATTTCATCAGGGTCTGCACCTCGGCGCTGTTCGGCCACACGTCCTTGAGATATACCGGCTGGCCGTCGGCGCCGATGCCCAGTGGCTCGGTATCCAGGTTGATGTTTACCTTGCCCGCGATGGCGTAGGCCACCACGAGCGGCGGCGAAGCCAGGAAATTCGCGCGGATGCTGCCATGAACGCGCGCCTCGAAATTGCGGTTGCCGGAAAGCACGGCGGCGGCCACTAGGTCATTCTTGACGATGGCGTCTTCCAGCATGGCGTCCAGCGGGCCGGAATTGCCGATGCAGGTGGTGCAGCCATAGGCGGCCAGACTGAAGCCCAGCTGGGCCAGCGGTTCCAGGAGGCCGGCCTTGCCCAGGTATTCCGTCACTACCCGCGAGCCTGGGGCAAGCGAAGTCTTCACGTGCGGGTTGACGCGCAAGCCCTTGGCTACGGCTTTTTTCGCCAGCAGGCCGGCGGCCAGCAGCACGCTGGGGTTAGAGGTATTGGTGCAGCTCGTGATCGCCGCAATCAGCACATCGCCGTGGCCGATCTCGACCGGCGGCAGCATTTCTTCCGGTGTCTCTGCGCGCACGGAAGGAGTCGGATGCTCATCCGCCATGGCCATTTCGGTGCGCATGGTGCCGCCGCCCGTTGCACCGCCGCCGGAGATGGGGATGCACACGGCCTCACTGCGCTGCGGCATGGCGGTCTGGTAGCGCTTGTTCAGTTCCTCGGCCGGTTTGTTGAAGCCGCTCTCCGCAACCGGCTTGCTGAACAGCGTGCTGAAGGATTCCTTCATCGCCCTGAGCGGGACGCGGTCCTGCGGCCGCTTCGGTCCCGCCAAGGAAGGTTCGATGGTGGAGAGGTCCAGTTCCACCACGCTGCTGTAGTCTATGCTCCCAGCCTGCGGAATGCCGAACAGGCCCTGTGCCTTGAAGTAGGAGGCAAGCGCATCCACTTCTTCCTCGGTACGCCCCGTGTAGCGCATGTAGTCCACCGTAACCTCGTCCACGGGGAAGAAGCCCATGGTCGCGCCATATTCCGGCGCCATGTTGGCGATGGTCGCGCGGTCGGGCAGGGTGAGCGCGGACGTGCCTTCGCCGAAGAATTCCACGAACTTGCCCACCACTTTCTGCTTGCGCAGCAGCTCGGTGACGGTCAGCACCAGGTCGGTCGCCAGCACGCCTTCGCGCAGTTTTCCTTTCAGATGCACGCCAACCACATCCGGTGTGAGGAAATACACGGGCTGGCCCAGCATGCCGGCCTCGGCCTCGATGCCTCCCACGCCCCACCCGACCACGCCGATGCCATTGATCATGGTGGTGTGGCTGTCCGTGCCGACCAGGGTATCGGGAT
>DATFUZ010000103.1:0-2801 GCA_035260545.1 Gallionellaceae bacterium
TGGGCCCGGGGCCGGGAGGTCCCATGTACCCGGCCGGTCCGGTCGGTGCCGCCGCCGTACAAGTCCGCGGCGGTGATGGGTATTACGGTGACGGATATTACCGGCGCGAAGGCGACGGCGACAGGGGCTATTATCGTGACCGCCACGATCGCGGCCATCATTACGGCGAGCGCCGCCGCGGGCGTGATGACGGGGGCGATGACTGAAGCCTGACACGGGGCGGGCCGCCTTCCGCCCCGGGCTGCCGCGTACGACGCGGCGTGCGCTGCGTCAAACATCCGGGAATCAATGCGCGCCCTTGCCGGCGCACACTGATTCCCGGATTTTTTCTGCCGCGATGGTAAAATTGCAGCTCGCAATTCCGTTGTCACGTCATGCCACAGCCTGCCTTTGTCCATCTGCGCCTGCACAGCGAGTATTCCATCGCCGATGGCATCGTCCGGGTGGATGATGCCGTCGCTGCCGCCCGCCGCGACGGGCAGCCCGCGCTGGCGCTGACCGACCTCGCCAACGTTTTCGGCCTGGTCAAGTTCTACAAGGAGGCGCGCAGCGCGGGGATCAAGCCCGTCGCCGGGGCCGATGTGTTCATTACCAACCCTGTCGAGCGCGACCGGCCGCACCGCCTGCTGCTGCTCTGCCAGTCGCATGCGGGCTACCTCAGGCTGTGTGAGCTGCTGACCCGCGCCTACCGCGAGAACCAGTATCACGGCCATCCCGAAATCCAGCGCGAATGGCTGCGCGAGGACAGCAGCGGCCTGATCGCCCTGTCGGGGGCCGGGCTGGGTGATGTCGGCATGGCGTTGATAAATGGCAACCTGGCCGTCGCCCGTCACCATGCCGAGGAATGGGCGGCTATCTTTCCCGGGCGCTACTATCTGGAAGTGCAGCGGTGCGGCTCCGGCCGCGAGGAACCGGTACTGCGGGAAACTGTGCGGCTGGCGGGCGAACTGGCCCTGCCGGTGGTCGCCACCCATCCGGTGCAATTCCTCACCCTGGACGACTTCAAGGCGCATGAGGCGCGGGTGTGCATTGCCGAAGGCTATGTGCTCAACGACAAGCGCCGCGCCCGCGCATTCACCGCCCAGCAGTATTTCAAGACCCAGGCGGAAATGCAGGCGCTGTTTGCCGACCTGCCGGAGGCGCTGCAAAACAGCGTGGAGATTGCCCGGCGCTGCAACCTGACCCTGAAGCTCGGCAAGCCGCACCTGCCCGATTTCCCCACGCCGAACAACGAGAGTCTGGACGAGTTCCTGCGCCTGGAATCGGAGCGCGGCCTTGCCGCGCGCTTGATGCAACTCTATCCGGATGAAGCGTTGCGCGCCGGTAAAATGCCGGAGTACGCCGCCCGGCTGGACTTCGAGATCGGCACCATCATCAAGATGGGCTTCCCCGGCTACTTCCTGATCGTGGCCGACTTCATCCGCTGGGCGAAAAACAATGGCGTGCCGGTGGGTCCGGGCCGCGGATCGGGCGCGGGATCGCTGGTTGCCTACAGCCTGGGTATCACCGACCTCGACCCCTTGCGCTACGCGCTGCTGTTCGAGCGTTTCCTCAATCCCGAACGTGTCTCCATGCCGGACTTCGACGTGGACTTCTGCCAGGACGGCCGCGAACGGGTAATCGACTACGTAAAGCAGAAGTACGGCGCGGAGTGCGTCTCGCAGATCGCCACCTTCGGCACCATGGCATCCAAGGCGGTGATCCGGGACGTGGGCCGGGTGCTGGATTTTCCTTACGGCCTGTGCGACCGCCTGTCCAAGCTGGTGCCGCTGGAAGGCGTGAAGCCCGTATCGCTCAGGAAAGCGCGCGAGCTGGAGCCGGAGTTCAATGCCATCATCGCCAGCGAGGAGGGCGTGGAGGAGCTGCTGGAACTGGGTGAGCGCCTGGAGGACATGGTGCGCAACATCGGCATGCACGCCGGCGGCGTACTCATCGCACCGGGCAAGCTCACCGACTTCTGTCCCCTATACTGCGCGGAGGGCAGCGACAGCGTGGTGAGCCAGTTCGACAAGGACGACGTAGAACTCGCCGGCCTGGTGAAGTTCGACTTTCTGGGCTTGCGGACGCTGACCATCATCGACTGGGCGGTGAAATACGTCCGCGGCCTGAAGGCGGAAGACCGCGATTTCAACATCGACACTATACCGCTCGACGACAGGGCGACCTACGACCAGGTATTCAAGAACGCCAACACCACGGCCGTGTTCCAGTTCGAATCGCGCGGGATGAAGGACACCCTGGTCAAGGCCAAGCCCGACTGCCTGGAAGACCTGATCGCCCTGAATGCGCTGTATCGTCCCGGCCCGATGGACTACATTCCGAACTTCATCAACCGCAAGCACGGGCGCGAGAGCGTGGTCATTCCCCATCCCACCCTGGAGCCGGTGCTCTCCAACACCTACGGCATCATGGTGTACCAGGAGCAGGTGATGCAGGCCGCGCAAGTGGTCGCGGGCTACAGCCTGGGCGGCGCCGACCTGCTGCGCCGCGCCATGGGCAAGAAAAAGCCCGAGGAGATGGCCCAGCAGCGCGAAATCTTCGTAGAGGGTGCGGGCAAGAACGGCATTGCGGCCGCCAAGGCCAATGAGATCTTCGATACCATGGAGAAGTTCGCCGGCTACGGCTTCAACAAGTCGCACGCCGCCGCCTACGCCCTGCTCGCGTACCAGACCGCCTACCTGAAGGCGCACCATGCAGCCGCGTTCGTCGCCGCCAACCTTTCCGCGGTCATGGACGACACCGACAAGGTGCGCCTGCTGCGCGACGACGGCGTCGCGAACGGCCTGGTCATCCAGCCTCCG
>DATFUZ010000104.1:0-33075 GCA_035260545.1 Gallionellaceae bacterium
GGATGGTGACACCTTCCGGGCGGAGGCCGCCATGACCGTGCTGCGCCTCGATTCGGGACAGATCCTGCGCCTGGTGTTGCGCGACCTGAGCGCCGCCCGGCAGGCCGATGCGGCGCGCACCCGGCTGCAGCGCGCGAAGGATCTGCTTGCCGCGGGCAGCAGAGTCCTGATCAATGCCGATTACGAGCAGGAACTGCTGGCCGAAATGTGTCGTATGGCCGTCGAAACCGGCGGCTACTGCATGGCGTGGGTGGGCTATGGTCAGGCGGACAGCGTGCAGTCCATCAAGCCGGCCGCGAGCGCCGGCCGCGCCAGCCGCTATCTGGACGATGTGTTCGTTTCATGGGGGGACACACCCAGCGGACGCGGCCCCACGGGTTGCGCCATGCGCAGCGGAAAGACGCAGATCTTGCAGGATTTTCAGAGCAATCCGCAGATCGCGCCTTGGCTGGATGCGGCGCGCCGTTATAACCTGCAGGCGTGCATTGCGCTGCCGCTGAAGCACGGCGGCAACATGATAGGCACGATAACGATATATGCCGAACAGGTGGACGCCTTCCATCCGGAAGAAGTACAGGTGCTGGAAAAGATGGCGGCGAAACTGGCATACGGCGTGAGTGCGCTGCGCGGGAGGCAGGCGCGCAGGCAGGCCGAACTGGGCCTGGGGCGCGCCGATTCCCTGCTGAAGGCGGCGCTGGAGGCCACGGCCGACGGTATCCTCGTCACCAACCGGGACGGCAATGTGGAGCTGTACAACCAGAATTTTGCGCGGATGTTCAACATCCGGGGGGATGACGCGGGTGGCGGAAACGCTGCCGCGATCATGGCGCAACTTGCGGCCGCACCCGAGGAGTTTGCGCGCCAGTTGCGGGAGGAACACGCCCACCCCGACCGGGAGCACGATCACGTGATCGAACTCGTCGACGGCCGCGTGGTCGGCTGCATCACCCGGCCGCATATGCTCGACGGTTTGACGGTCGGGCAGGTGCGCAGTTTTCGCGACATCAGTGCGCAGGTGCGGCATGAGGAGCAGCTGCGTTACCATGCCACGCATGATGCGCTGACCGGGCTGCCCAACCGGGCCTTGCTGTCGGACCGCATCAGCCAGGCGATCACGCGCGCGCAGCGCAGCGGCAGGCTGCTGGGCGTGCTCTTCGTCGACATCGACCGCTTCAAGCTGGTGAACGACAGCATGGGGCACGATACGGGCGACTGTCTCCTGATGCATACCGCGGCGGTGCTTTCCGGGCTGCTGCGCAAGGAAGACACCCTGGCGCGGCTTGGGGGCGACGAGTTCGTGGTCCTGCTGGAGAACCTGGGTCAGGAACAGGATGCCGCGCGTGTCGCGCAAAACCTGCTGCAGTCGCTGGCCGAGCCGGTCGAAATGGCGGGCCGCGAGATCCTTTTCACGGCGAGTATGGGGATTGCCCTCTGTCCGCGCGACGGGGAGCATCCGGCGCCGCTGTTCCGGCACGCCGATGCGGCGCTGTATCGCGCGAAGCGCACCGGCGGAAATTGTTTCCATTTCTTCCTCCCGGAGTATCGCCAGGACTCGCGGCGCAAGCTGGAACTGACCAGCCAGTTGCGCAGGGCCATACGCGAGAATCAGATGGAAGTGCACTACCAGCCGCAATTGAATCTGAAGGAAGGCCGCATCACCGAGGCGGAAGCCCTTCTGCGCTGGCGGCATCCGGTCATGGGCACCATTTCGCCGGTTGAATTCATTCCGATCGCCGAGGAGACGGGCGTGATCTCGGAGCTGTTTGCGTGGACGATCAGAACCGTGTGTGCGGACCTTGCCGCGTGGAGGACGTTGAACCTGCCCGAGATCCGTGTCGGCATCAACGTCTCGCCGCGCCAGTTCGAGTCGGAGGACTTGCCCGAGCAACTGCGCCGCCTGCTGGCGCAGACCGGAACCGAACCCAGCCTGATCGAGCTGGAAATCACCGAAGGAACGCTCATGCAGCGCCCCGAGCGCGCGGTCGGCATACTGAACCGGCTGCGCGCCCAGGGGTTCATCGTCACCATGGACGATTTCGGCACCGGCTACTCGTCGCTTTCCTACCTGATGCGCTTCCCTGTGAACAAGCTCAAGATAGACCGCAGCTTCATCGCGAATATTCCCGAGAACCGCAACCACATCTCGATTACCCGCGCGGTGATTGCGATGGCCCACGAGCTGGGCGTCCAGGCCGTCGCCGAGGGGGTGGAAACCGAGGCCCAGAAGGATTTCCTGGCGCAGCACGACTGTGAGCTCGTGCAGGGTTATCTCATCAGCCGTCCGGTGCCCCGCGCGGAGATGGAGCTGCTGTTGCGAGGGCAGCAAGCGCTGCCTGCCGGGTCTGACCGGGGGCCGGGGTTCTGCCCCGCATAGCGGAACCCGTCGATTCACCTACCTGAACATAAGTATGTGCATCTATGTATACCTTGCGCCTCTCTCCATTGTTACCATTTGACTCGGCCATCGTGCTCCAGGCATGCCGGATGCGGGTCGGGCCCCGGCAAAGGTCACCCGGGCGCGCGTGCACCAGTGTGAGGCGGGCGGACCGGGACGGGGGGAAAGGGGGGCGATGAAGAGCAGAGCAGCGGTACAACTCGCACAGCTCGAACGGCTGGTTTCTATCAGCAGGGTCTCCCTGTTGTCCAGCGCCATGCTTGCCGTACTGCTGGCGTTCATGCTGCGCTACTCCGTCGGCCGCGATGTGCTGATTGGATGGTGTACGGCTGTGCTCGCCATTACCCTCCTGCGCGCCGGATACAGCCTGTCGGTGCGCCGGCTGCACGTGCATACGGAAGCCGGCGTGCGCGCCGCGTTATCGGCATTCCGCGCCGGAGTTGTCATTTCGGGCGCAGCCTGGGGGACCGTGAGCTTCCTGGTCTTTCCCGCCCACGACGCCGCAGGGCAGATGTTCAGCATCTTCATTGTTGCCGGGCTGACCGCCGGCGGTCTCGTGGCGTACGCCGCGGATCTGGCCGCCGGCATCGCGTTCATGCTCCTCGTCATGGCTCCGATGATCGTTCGCCTGTTCATGGATGGCAGCGAATATCTGACGGCAATGGGCGCTGCGGGCACCGTGTACCTGGGCTTCATGGTGTCCAGCCTGATCGGGCTGCACCGCCACGTGATGGATAACATCCTGCTGCGCCTGAAAACGGCGGAGCACGAGGAGCAATTGCGCACCAGCGAGGAGCAGCACCGGCGCCTGCTGGCGCACTTGCCGGTCGGCGTTGTCCATTTCGACGGTAACCTGGTCGTGACTTACTGCAATCAATTGCTGGCCGACATGCTGGGGGCGCCGAAAGAGCGCATTCTCGGCATGGACCTCAAGACTCTGCACAGCCGGTGCGTGCTTCCGGCGCTGCACAAGGCACTGGCGGGCGAAACCGCGTATTACGAGGGCGATTGCGAGAACCCGTTCACCGGGCGCAAGCTGAGCATCGCAGCGACCTGCGCGCCATACGCCGACGGTGCAGGAGCCACGGTGGGCGGCGTCGCCATCGTGCAGGACAATTCCCAGCGGGTTCAGGCGGAGGAGGAGCGCCGGCTTGCCTCCATGGTGTTCGAAAACGCAAGCGAGGGCATGCTGGTCACGGATGAGCAGAACAGGATCATTGCCGTCAACCCCGCATTCACGGAAATCACCGGTTATGCGCTGGACGAGGTGAAGGGGCGCGATCCTTCAGTGCTGGGCTCCGGCCGCCACAGCGATGAGTTTTACCAGGAGATGTGGCGGGCAATCAACGAAGCCGGACGCTGGAAGGGGGAGATATGGGACCGGCGGAAGGACGGCGAGATTCATGCGAAGATGCTTTCCATCAATACCATCCGCAACGAGGCGGGCGGCATCCTGCGCCACGTCGCGTTGTTCTCGGATATTACGGAGAGAAAGAAGTCCGAGGAGGTGATCTGGCGCCAGGCCAATTTCGACAGTCTTACCCAGTTGCCCAACCGCCGGATGTTCTACGACCGGCTGGAACAGGAGGCGCACAAGCAGCGGCGGATGGGCAAACAGATCGCCCTGCTGCTGGTCGACATTGACCATTTCAAGGAGGTCAACGATGCGCTCGGGCACGCAGTCGGCGACCACCTGCTGATCGAGGCCGCGCAGCGCATCAGCCGCTGCGTGCGGGATTCCGATACGGTGGCGCGACTGGGCGGGGATGAATTCGCCGTGATAGTCAGCGAGCTGAACGACGCGCGGCAGATCGAACGGATTGCCCATAAGATCATACGCGCTGTTTCCCGGCCCTTCATGCTGGACGAAGAGGAAGCCTATGTATCCGCCAGCATCGGCATCTCGCTCTACCCGGAAGATACCGGCGACCTCGAGGAACTGTTCAAAAACGCCGATCAGGCCATGTATGCAGCCAAGGCAGGCGGGCGCAACCGCTTCAACTATTTCACGCCCGACATGCAGGCGGTGGCGCAAAACCGCCTGCGGCTCAGCAATGACCTGCGCATGGCGCTCGTGCTTGGACAATTCCAGGTCTACTACCAGCCCATAGTGGAGCTTGGTAGCGGCCACATTCACAAGGCGGAGGCGCTGCTGCGGTGGTTACACCCTGTCCGCGGCATGATCAGCCCTTCCGAATTCATCCCCCTGGCCGAAGAGACGGGCCTGATCGTTTCCATTGGAGACTGGGTGTTCAAGGAGGCGGTGCGTCAGGTCGAAAAATGGCGCCGCGACTGCGTGCCGGAATTCCAGATCAGCGTGAACAAATCGCCGGCGCAGATTCACCATGACGGCGAAACCCACCTTTCCTGGACATCATATCTCGAACGCGAGGGCCTGCCGGGGTCGGCCATCGCCATTGAGATAACGGAGGGACTGCTGATGGAGGCGCAGCTTTCGGTCCAGGAAAAACTGCTGCAGTTCCGCGATGCCGGCGTCCAGGTGTCGATAGACGATTTCGGCACGGGCTATTCCTCGCTCGCCTACCTCAAGCGGTTCGACGTCGACTATCTGAAGATAGACCAGTCCTTTGTGCGGCAGCTTGAAACGGACCCGAGCGACCAGGCGCTGTGCGAGGCGATCATCGTCATGGCCCACAAGCTCGATATGAAAGTCATCGCCGAGGGCGTGGAAACGCCCGTACAGCGCGACATGCTGAAGCGCTTCGGCTGCGATTACGGTCAGGGATTCCTGTTCGCAGGCCCCTTGCCGCCGCGCGATTTCGAGTCGTTGCTGAATTCCACCCGCGTCCCGGGCTGAAGGGGCGGCGCCACTCCGCCGCCACGACGGGCGACATCCATTGATTGCCATTTCTCGCGCGACCCGGCAGAATGCGTTCGATCCAATTCCCGCTTCAAAAGAAAGGTCATTGTCGCCATGCTGTTCGACTTCGAGCTTGCCCCGCTTGAAAGCCACACGTCTGCAGCGCATCCGGCCAATCCCGCGCTCTCGTGGTATACCCTGACGCAGGGCGAATACTGGATAACGGTCGGCAACAGCATCCTGCTGGAATACGCGGAGGCGGCGCGGACCGGCGGGACGCCTCGCTACTGCCGCTACCCGGTGGCGCGCCTGCACGAAGACATCCTCACCATGCTGCCGTGCATTCTGGAACCGGTCCCGGCCGCGCTGGTGCAATACCTTGCCGGCGATGGCGCCGCGGCCTGGTGGGAGGCATATGAAACCTGGTACGACCGCGGCTTCGGCGCCGGACCCGACCCGCGGCTGCAACGCATCGACGGCGATGCGCACGGGCTGCTCTATGGTCGGGTGCTGGATACGAGCTACCTCGCTCCGCTCACCAGCGTTACCATCTGGTCGGATGACGAGAATGTCCATTTCGCCTGGGACAATCGCGCCGGCATCCTGGACGGCGTCCCCGCATGGACCGCGGTGCACGGCGAATTTCACATGCCGCGCCGGGAATTTCTTGCCGAAATCCAGTCCTTCAACAACCGTCTGGTAGAGCAGATGGCCGGCAGGATAGAGCAATTGCGCAGCGGCGCGCTGCCGCCGGAGATCGCCATCGACTTCGACGCACTGGCGAGCGAGCATGATGAGCGCGGCGATGTCCTGCACGAAGCTCTGTCGCTCAAGGTGCGGACCGACTGGCCAGCCGTGGAAAGGGCCATCAGCGAAGTTCACGCGATGCTGCGCGGCGCGTGACACGGCTCGGAGGCTGTGCTGCGGCGGGTGAGGCCCCGCGCGAGATGGCGGCGGCGTTTGCCCTGTGTGCCGCCGTATGGTAGTGTCGGCCCTGCTTTCCATGCGCACGCAGCCATCCCCGAGCGGTCCTATCGTCATGAACATGCATACTGATCCGAACGCCCTGTTCCAGCAGGCCATCTCTTTCCACAGGCAAGGGCAACTGCATGAGGCGGCCGCGGTCTATCGCCAAGTGATCGCAGTCCTGCCCGCCCATCCGGCCGCCAGCGCCTACCTGGGCATGCTGGAGTTTCAGCGCGGCAACCTTGCCGATGCCGTCCAGCTTCTGCAACAGGCGCTGGACATCAATCCCGATCAACTGGAGGCATCCTCCTTTCTTGGGGCGGCGCTGCTCAACCTTGAACGCGCGGAAGAAGCCTTGGCGGTATTCGATCGCGTGCTCGCGCTACGGCCCGGTTTCGCGGAGGCCCTAGTGAGCCGTGGCATGGCGCTGCGCGCCCTGGGCCGTCTGGAGGAGGCGCTGGCCGCCTTTGACCAGGCGTTGGCCGCGGAGCCGGGAAATTGCGAGGTGCTCAACAACCGGGCGCTCGCGCTGCAGAGCCTGAACCGTGCGGACGAGGCGCTGGCGAGCGTGGAGCAGGCCATAGGGCTCAGGCCGGATCTGGCGGTCCTGCACAGCAACCGCGGCAACGTGCTGCTGCATTTCCGCCGCTTCGACGAGGCCCTCGCCAGCTACGAACATGCGCTCCGGCTCGATCCCGGGTACGCGGACGCATGGATGAACAAGGGTAATGTGCTGCTTGTACTGGGGCGGAACGAGGCCGCGCTGGACAGCTATGACCGGGCGCTGGAGCGGGCGCCGGGGAGCGCGGAGGCGTGGCTGGGGCGGGGTAATGCACTGCTCAGGACCGGGGACGCCGAGGCGGCTGTGGCAAGCCTGGACCGCGCCATTTCCGGCCGGCCGGCCTATGCGCCGGCCCTTGTGGCGAGGGGCGATGCGCTGCGAAAACTGAAGCGGCTGGAGGAGGCGGCGGCCAGCTACAAGCTGGCGCTGGAGGCCCGGCCGGATTTCGACTTTCTCCGGGGGCGGCATTTCTACGCCCGCATGCAGTTGTGCGACTGGACAGGGTGGCAGGAGGAGGTTCGCGCCATCGAGGCGGGCATCGCGCGCGGCGCCCGGGTGGCCGACCCGTTCCATGCACTGTCCGTCACCGGCTCGGCCGCACTGTGCCGGCAGGCGGCAGAGACCTATGCGCAGGCGCAATTTGCGGCAGAGCAGCCGCTGCCAGGCCTTCCCCGCCGCACCCGGCGCGACAAGATCCGCCTGGGCTATTTTTCCGCGGACTTTCGCAATCATCCGGTTTCCCTCCTTGCGGCGGAATTGTTTGAGCTGCATGATCGCGCGCGTTTCGAGGTGATCGCGTTCTCGTTCGATCCGGATGGGGGCGATGCATTCACCGTGCGCCTAATCACCGCATTCGATCAGTTCATTGAAGTGCGCGACCACTCGGACCGCGACATTGCGGAGCGCGCGCGCGCGATGGAGATTGACATCGCCATCGATCTGGGCGGCTACACCCAGAACAGCCGGACCGGCGTGTTCGCCATGCGCGCGGCGCCGCTGCAGGTCAGCTTTCTCGGCTACCCGGGAACGATGGGCGCACCTTTCATCGACTACCTGCTCGCCGACCCGGTGGTCATCCCCGAAGCGGCGCGCCGGTTTTACGTCGAGAAGATCGCAGCCCTGCCCCACAGCTATCTTCCGCACGACAGATCCAGGGCCATTGGCAGCCGCACGTTTTCCCGCCGCGAGCTTGGCCTGCCGGAACGGGGCTTTGTGTTCTGCAGCTTCAACGGCAGCTACAAGATCAACCCGATGATGTTCGATGTCTGGATGCGGATACTGCAACGCGTGGAAGGCAGCGTGCTGTGGATGTCGCGCGCCAGCGAAACGGCGATGCGCAATCTGAAGGCGGAAGCGGAAGTGCGCGGCGTCAGCGCGGAGCGCATAGTCTTCGCCCAGATGATGCCGTCGACGGAAGACCACCTGGCGCGGCTGCGGAGCGCAGACCTGTTCCTCGACGCGCTGCCCTATGGCGCCCACACCACGGCCGGAGATGCGCTTTGGGCGGGCGTGCCGTTGCTGACCTGCAGCGGCGAAAACATGGCGGGGCGCGCGGCCACCAGCCTGCTCGCCGCGCTGGGCGCGCCCGAGCTGGTCACGGCGAACCTCGAGGCGTACGAGGCGCGCGCTTGCGAACTGGCAGCGCGGCCGGACATATTGCGGGAAATTCGTGACAAGCTTGCCCGCAACCGGCTGAAAATGCCGGCCTTTGATACTCCTCTGTATGTCAGGCATATCGAGGCGGCATACGCCGCCATGTACGAGCGCTATTTGTCCGGGCAGGCGCCGGAACACATCAGCATTCAGCCATGAGGATGCCGTGGCGGCTATGCGAAACGCATGGCTGATATAACACTCGCGAGCAAGTATAATCAAATCAAAACTTCGATCGGCTCATCATGTACAAGCATATTATGGCAGCCATTGACGACAGCGCCACATCGAACCGGGCGCTGCAGGAGGCGATCGGGCTGGCGCGCGATCAGCATGCCGCCTTGCGCATCGTCTATGTGGTGGATGAGGCCGCGCTGCTGGGTGCGGCCCTGGTCGCCGATCCGGGCGCAAGCGGCGAGACATGGCGTGAGATCGGCAACGAAATACTGAAGCGCGCGCAGAACGCGGCACGCGCCGCCGGTGTCGAGGCGGATGTGCAATTGCTGCAGACGGAGGACGTCGAAGACCGCGTGGCGCAGGCCATCCTCAAGGACGCCAGGGGCTGGGGTGCAGACCTGCTGGTTGCGGGCACGCACGGGCGGGGCGGGCTCAAGCATCTGCTCATGGGTAGCGTAGCGGAGGGCATCATCCGCCATGCGCCGGTTCCGGTGCTGCTGGTGCGTCAGCGGCCGGCCTGAGTTTGCGGCTGCGGCGGGCGCGGGCCGGAAATTCAATTGAGCGCGCACCCGGATAAGAGTATCGTGACATGTCCGGCGGGCAGGCGCCTGCCGGGAGCGGCGGCGCATGGCTCGCTGGCGCCGGTCAACCGGAACTGAGGGCGTCGATATGCATAACGACCTGGACCTGGTGGTGTATCCTGCGGGCGCAACGGTGTTTCGCCGCGGCGACGCAGGCGACCGTGCCTATCTCGTGCAGCGGGGTTCGGTCGAAGTGCTCGGAGAATTCGACGGGCGCGAGGTGCGTCTCACCGTGCTGGGCGGGGGTGAACTGTTCGGCGAGGTGGCGCTGCTGGATGAGGGGCCGCGTACCGCCACGGTCAGGACGCTGGAAGAGACGGTGCTCATCCCGGTTCCGCGCCGCGAGGTGCGGGAGTTGCTGGACAAGAGCGACCCGGTCATGCGCCTGTTCCTTCTGGTGGTGCTGGAGCGGTTCCGCGACCAGCAGCATTACGCCGGTCCGCCGCGCGAGCCGCAATCCGCTGCAAACCCGACGAATGCGCGCAAGAATATGATGGGCGAGGCGACACAAAAGCTTGCGCTCGCGCACGGCATCTCGGGCGCGCTGGCCCATGACGAATTCCAGCTCCATTATCAGCCCATCTGCAATCTGGCCACCGGCGATGTTGTCGGCTTCGAAGCGCTGATACGCTGGCAACATCCCCGGGACGGGTTGATCCTGCCCGAGCACTTTCTCTGGGTGGCGGAGCAGACCGGCCTTATCCGCGATGTCGGTATCTGGACCCTGGAGCAGGCCTGCAGGGACTGGCCCCGGCTGAGGACACTTGCCACCGCGGCTAAGCCCTTTATCAGCGTCAACCTCTCGCCCGCCCAGTTGATAAGCGAAACCCTGGCGGAGGACATACTGAAGATAATGGTGCGATACGAAATCCATCCCTCCGAGCTCAAGCTGGAACTGACGGAGACGGTGATGATAGAGCAACCCGACCTGGCCTCGCGCATCCTGTCCCGGCTCGTGGAACTGGGCAGCGGCCTCGCGCTGGATGACTACGGCACCGGCTATTCAGGGCTGCAGCATCTGCAGACTTACCCCATCGGCACGCTGAAAATAGACCGTGCCTTCATTGCCTCGCTGCGGGAGTCGCCGCAAAGCCGCGAGATCGTGCAATCGTCCATCGCGCTCGCCCATTCGCTCGGCATGCAGGTTATCGCCGAAGGCGTGGAGGACGAGCGGGTGCGCGAACTCCTGATCGAAATGGCGTGCGACTTTGCGCAGGGTTGGTTCTACGGGCATCCCAAGCCGCTGCACGAGCACATGCCGGCGATGCGCAGCGCCCACGGCCAGGCAGGGTAGTTGCCGCGCGGCGCTGCTTGCGGTGGGCCGCGTTAGTGTTCTCAGATTTCTTCCGGCACCATCTTGATGGCGCCGCAGGGGCACTCAGTTGCGCACATGCCGCAGCCTTTGCAGTAGTCGAAGTTGAATTCGAAGCGCTTCCCCGGTCCGAGCTTGATCACCGCGTTGTCTGGACACACGCCATAGCAATTGTCGCACTCGAAGCAGTTGCCGCATGACAGGCAGCGCCGCGCTTCGAACAGCGCATTGCTCTCGTCCAGCCCGCCCTGCACCTCGTCGAAGCTGGACTGGCGGCGGATGATGTCCAGCATGGGGCGCACCGTTTTGGGCGCGTCGGAGTAGTACCAGGTGTGCAGCATCTCGAAATCCGCAAGTTCGTGCCTGGGTCCGCGCTGGTAGGTGGTGCCGCGCAGGTATGCGTCGATATGGCGGGCGGCCTTCTTGCCGTGACCCACGCCCACGGTCACCGTGCGTTCGGAGGGCACCATGTCGCCGCCGGCGAAGATGCCGGCGCGGCCGGTCATCATGTTGGCATCCACTTGCACCACGCCATCCTTGATCGCCAGGCCGGGCACACCGTCGAGCAGCGAAAGGTCCACGTCCTGGCCCAGCGCCAGTACCAGCGAATCGGCGGCGATGGTCTCGAATTGCCCCGTGGGCTGGGGATAACCCTTATCGTCAAGTACCATTTTTTCCAGGGTGAGCTCGCCGTCGCCCGCTTGCTTGATGGTGGAGAGCCACTTGATCATGATGCCTTCCTGCAGCGCCTCTTCCACCTCGAAGTCGTGCGCCGGCATTTTCTCGCGCGTGCGGCGGTAGACGATCACGGTCTCGGTGGCGCCGAGGCGCCGTGCCGTGCGCGCCACGTCGATGGCGGTATTGCCGCCGCCGTAGACCACCACGCGCCGGCCCAACTGCGGCTTTTCCTCGCCTTCCATGCTGCGCAGCAGCGAGACTGCATCGAGAATGTGCGAGGCGTCGCCGGCGGGGATATAGGCGCGGCGGCCGATGTGCGCGCCCACCGCGAGAAAGGCCGCATCGAACTTGCCGGCCCGCATGCTTTCCTCGATGTTGGGGACCCTGGTGTTGAGCTTGAGGGTGACGCCGAGATCCAGAATGCGCCGCACCTCAGCTTCCAGCACGTCCCGCGGCAGACGGTACTTGGGAATGCCGAAGCGCATCATGCCGCCGGCCATCGGGCCGGCCTCGTGGATTTCGACACGGTGGCCGAGGCGCGCCAGTTGGTAGGCGGCCGACAGCCCGGACGGGCCTGCGCCGACGATCAGCACCTTCTTGCCAGTCGCGGCAGGCGGCGCGTCGAATTTCCAGCCGTGCTTGATCGCTTCATCGCCGAGAAATCGCTCCACGGAATTGATGCCCACGGCGCTGTCCAGCTTGCCGCGATTGCATGAGGTCTCGCAGGGGTGATAGCACACCCGGCCCATGATGGCCGGGAGGGGATTCTCCTGCGTCAGCACGCGCCATGCCTGCTCGTAGTCGCCGGATTCGGCATGATACAGCCAGCCCTGGATGTTCTCGCCCGAGGGGCAGGTGTTGTTGCACGGCGGCAGCCGGTCCACATACTGCGGGCGGCTGGTGCGCCAGCTGCCGGTATGGTTGGCGAGCGAAGAGCCGGGGTCGAGGGTGATTGCAAATGGCTTGTCCATCATGCCTCCTCTTCCGGCAGTTGCCGGTATTTGCGGATGTTGCGGTCAGCCAGCGCCTGGATCTTTGCGATCGTCTCCACGCGGGGATTGGCGCCGAACAGGTGGGCAAAGCGGCGCTGCGGCCGGAGATATTCCTCCACCGGCGCCTTCTTGCGGATGGGCAGCGTGCTCACCAGCTCGCCGTGCTCGGCCTCGAATAGCGGAAAGAGCCCGGTCTCGTGCGCAAGGCGCGCGATGCGGATGGTGTCGTGCGATGCCGAACCCCAGCCCAGCGGGCAGGGGACGAAGACATGGATATAGCGCGCACCGTGAAATTCCATGGCGCGCTTCACCTTGTTCTCCAGGTCATGCAGATAGGCCACGGAGGCGGTGGCGACATAGGGTATGTTGTGCGCCATCGCGATGGCCGGCAGAAACTTGCCCTGGCCGAAGACGTTGCCGGGTTCCGGCCCGACCGGCATGGTGGTGGCGGTGCGTGCCGCGGGCGGCGTGGCGGAGGAGCGCTGTACGCCGGTGTTCATGTAGGCTTCGTTGTCGTAGCAGATGTAGAGCACGTCGTCATTGCGCTCGAACATGCCGGAGAGGCAGCCCAAGCCGATGTCCGTGGTGCCGCCGTCGCCGCCCTGCGCGACCACGCGCACCTCGGTGCGGCCCTTGACCTTGAGCGCGGCCGCAATGCCGGTTCCGACCGCCGCGGCGTTGCCGAACACCGAGTGCATCCATGGCAGTTGCCATGAGCTTTCCGGATAGGGCGTGGTGAACACCTCCAGGCAGCCGGTGGCGTTGGCCGCGATGAGCTGGCCGTTCGCCGCTTCCATCGCCGCGTCTATGGCGTAGCGCGCGCCCAGCGCTTCGCCGCAGCCCTGGCAGGCGCGATGGCCGGAGTTGATGGCGTTGCTGCGGTTGCGATGCGATTGCACGGTGCGCTGTTCGGGATCAAGCAGGCGGTTGCCGACCGTGAAGGTGCCGGTCTGGTAGAACTTGATAGGCTGGAATGTCATGGCTCGCCTCTATCAATAAGGGTTCAAGCGTTGAATTCCGGTCGGCGCGCCTACGCCCGCCGGAATGGCCGTATTCGATCCGGCGCTTATGCGATCCTGGACGCCACGGTGCCGATGTCGCGCAGCATGGCCTCCGCCGCCGGACCCGACCGGCGTCTTTCATGTTCGCGCGCAAGCTGTTTTTCCACGATGTCGCGGTCGAGATCGAGGAAAGTCAGGCGCTCCAGCTTGTCCTGTTCGGCTTCGCGGAACAGCTTGTGCAGCGACTTGCGGGTGATGGCGCGTCCGCCCAGGCCGGCGATCACCGTGTATCCATGCAGCTTGAGCCCCGAAAGCGCCATGCGCACATCGGTGGCGAGTATGCCGCCGATGCCGACGGCAAGGTCTTTCTCCACCACCACCACGCGCTCGGCGTGCTCGAGTGCCGCGCGCACCGGGGCGAGGGGGAAGGGGCGGAAGCTGGTGATGCCGAGCACGCCGATCCTGTGGCCCTCGTCGCGCATTTCGTCCACGGTGTCCTTTATTGTGCCCAGCACCGAGCCCATGGCCACCACCATGGTCTCGGCGTCCTCGGAGCGGTAGGTATGGCACAGGCCGCCGGTGTCGCGGCCGAATATCTGCTTGAATTCCGCCGCCAGTTCAGGGATGCGCGCCAGCGCCCGCATCTGCTTGTCGTGCGCCAGATAGCGCACCTCCATGAAGGCCTCCGGTCCCACCATTGCGCCGATGGACACCGGTTCGCGCGGATCCAGCACCTGCTGCGGCTCGAACGGCGGCAGGTAGCTGTCCACCTGCTCCTGCGCGGGCATGTCCACGCGCTCATAGGCGTGGGTGAGGATGAAGCCGTCCATGCACACCATGATAGGCAGCGAGAGTTCTTCCGCCAGCTTGAAGGCCTGGATGTGGAGATCCAGTGCCTCCTGGTTGTTCTCCGCATAGAGCTGCATCCAGCCGGAATCGCGCTGGGACAGCGAGTCGGAATGGTCGTTCCAGATATTGATGGGCGCGCCTATTGCGCGATTGGCCACCGTCATTACGATGGGCAGGCCCAGGCCCGCGGCGTTGTATACCGCTTCCGACATGAACAGCAGGCCCTGGCTGGCAGTGGCGGTGTACGCGCGCGCGCCTGCGGCGGATGCGCCGATGGAAACCGACATCGCGGCGAATTCGCTTTCCACGTTGATGAACTCGCACTTTTGCAGTGCGCCGCCCTTTACCATCGCGCCCAGCGCCTCGACGATGTGCGTCTGCGGCGAGATGGGGTAGGCGCAGATCACCTCCGGGCGGCACATGGCCACGGCTTCGGCGACGGCGCGCGAACCTTCTATCTGCTTGAGCATGTTCTGCCTCCTTGGAGATCCTGGGGGATGCCGGCATTCATGCCGGCACCGCCGCACCGAGCACCATGTTGTAGGCTTCGGTAGCGGCGGCGATATTGCCTTGCGCAATCTTTCCTGAAAACTTTTCCGAGATGGCTTTATGCACCGACTCCAGGCGGATCAGCCCGGACAGCGCGGCAAATCCGGCCAGCAGCGGAACGTTGGGAATGGGGCGGCCCAGGTGCTTGAGGCCGAGTTCCGTCGCTGGCAGCGTGCGCGTGCGCCGAGCGGGACGGTCCTTGACGAAGTCGCCCAGGCCCAGGTCAGCGAAACCGCGGTTGGTGTTGAGGAGAATGTAGCCGTCGGGCTTGAGGCCGCCGAATACATCTACCTGGTGCAGCAGCGTGGGGTCCTGGACGATGAGCGCGTCCGGTTCCATTACCGGCTCGCGCAGCCGGATCTCCCGGTCGGAGATGCGGCAGAAGGCGACCACCGGCGCGCCCGTGCGTTCGGAGCCGAAGCTCGGAAACGCCTGCGCATGCGCCCCTTCGAGAAATGCGGCGATGGACAGCATTTCCGCTGCCGTCACCACGCCTTGTCCACCTCGCCCATGTATGCGCACCTCGAACATATGCATTCCCGCTCGGTATGGATTTGGCTCCATGTTAGACCTTTAAGCGTGGCTTGTCAGCAGGTTCCCGCTCCTGGCGAAAAATCACGGACTTGTGCCGCATCGCCAGGCGTGTGCTGGACATGTTCCGCTGGCCCAGCGCCTCTTTGTGACACGACCCTTGATGACAGAATGCTGTGCTTGCGCCCGTATGCGGATAAAATAGCGTCTGTGATGTAATAAACATGCCTGTAAGAAATAAAGGGAGCGGCAATGGAGCAGCAGGAGCAACGGAGCGGATTGATGATGCCGGCGCTGGGCGCGGTCGGCGTGGTGTATGGCGACATCGGCACCAGTCCGCTCTACACCATACAGACCATATTCGGCGAGGGCGGGGTGCCGGTTTCCTCCTCCAATATCGTGGGCGCGATTTCGGCAGTGTTCTGGGCGCTGATGCTGGTGGTGACGCTCAAATACGTCGTTCTGGTGATGCGTGCGGACAACCACGGCGAAGGCGGCATCATCTCCTTGCTGGCGATGGCGGTTACGGCCACCGCTTCGCAATCGCTGCGCAGGAAACTGATACTGCTGGGTGCGCTCGGGGCCGCCCTGTTCTACGGCGATACCCTGCTCACGCCGTCGATCTCGGTGCTGTCGGCGGTAGAAGGCATCGAGGTGTCGGAGCCCGGACTGAAGAGCTTCATCGTGCCGCTGGCCGTCGCCGTCCTGGTGCTGCTGTTTCTGCTGCAAAGGCACGGGACGGCCACTGTCGGCAAGCTGTTCGGCCCAATCATCGTATTGTGGTTTCTGACGCTGGGGGCGGTGGGTCTCTGGCACATCGTGCATAACCCGGCGATACTCTGGGCGCTCAGTCCGGTGCATGCGTTCGACTTTCTGGTGGATCGCGGCTCCGGGGTGTTCCTCGCGGTCGGCGCGGTCGTGCTGGCGATCACCGGCGTGGAGGCCCTGTATGCGGACATGGGGCACTTCGGGCGGCCCGCCATACGCCTGGCCTGGACCGGCCTGGTGCTTCCGTGCCTGGCGTTGAACTACCTCGGCCAGGGCGCGATGCTGCTGACCCATCCCGCGGCGGTGTCCAATCCGTTCTACCTGTCATTTCCGCCGCAACTGATGATTCCCGCCGTATTGCTGGCGACGCTCGCCACCATCATCGCGTCCCAGGCGGTGATCTCCGGCGCCTATTCCATGACGCAGCAGGCAATTCAGGTCGGGCTGCTGCCCAGAACCCATATCGTGCACACGTCGGCGCGCGAGGCCGGGCAGATCTATCTGCCGGCCGCGAACTGGATGCTGCTGGCGGCCGTGCTCGCCACCACGGTCGGTTTCGGCTCGTCGGCGGCGCTGGCCTCGGCATACGGCATTGCCGTCACGGGCACCATGCTCATCACCTCGGTGCTGATGTTCATCGTGATGTTCCGCATCTGGAAATGGAACCTGCTGGTCGCGACGGGTATTTCGATAATGCTCATCGTGATCGATGCGCTGCTGCTGTTCTCCTGTTCGATAAAATTCGTCAACGGCGGCTGGTTCCCGGTCGCGCTGGCGGCGGGCATGCTGGTGACGATGTGGACGTGGAAGCAGGGCCGCGAGCTGCTGCTGAGGCGGATACGCGAGGATGACCCCGGACTGGAGGCCTTCCTCGAAAACATCGCGGCGGCGGACCTGCCCCGGGTGGAGCGGACCGCCGTGTTTCTCGTGGCAAACCCGGTGAATGCGCCGCAGGCTTTGATGCACAATCTCAAGCACAACCAGGTGCTGCACAAGGCCAACCTGGTGGTAACGGTGCTGTTCGAGGATGTGCCCTGGGTCGAGGAGGCGGAGAAGGTGGAGGTGCACGATGTCGGGTACGGTTTCTGGCAGGTGCACTTGCGCTATGGTTTCATGGAAAACCCCGATGTCCCCAAGGCCCTGGCGACCGTCAGGATTCCGGAGGTGGACATCGATCCCTTCACCATGTCGTATTTCATCAGCCGCGAAACCATCGTCCCCTCCACCGGCGGGAAGATGGCGCGGTGGCGCGAGGGGCTGTTCCAGTTCCTTTCCAAGAATGCGGGCAGCGTGGTGCAGTATTTCAATATCCCCGTCAACAACGTGATTGAGCTGGGAAGCCGGGTGCACATCTAGAAGGCATCCGTTCCGGCGCGTCTGGACGGCAAACGCGGCGTTCGGGCGCCGAGGGTTTTCCCTGCGGCGAACGTGTCTTCCCTTCCGTTCACGCTTGCTATAATCCGCACTCGCAGGCGGCACGGCGCCGCCATCACCACACAGGAAGACAGACATTATGGACTTGCTTGAGAAGCTCAACTGGCGCTATGCCACCAAGAAGATGGATCCTGCGCTTGCCGTGTCGCAGCAGAAAGTGGATCGTATTCTTGAAGCCATCCGCCTCGCACCCACTTCGAGCGGACTGCAGCCTTTCGAGGTGGTGGTCATCACCAATGCCGAGCTGCGCAGAAAGATCAAGGCGATTGCCAACGGCCAGAGCCAGATAACCGATTGCTCCCACCTGCTGGTGTTCGCCGCGTGGGACGACTATACCCCGGAGCGCATCAACGAGATGTTCGACCTCGCGAATGAGGAACGCGGTTTCAAGAGCGAAGGCGGGGAAAACTACCGCAAGATGCTGCTGGATCTCTATCCGCCCCGCGGCGCGGAGGTGAACTTTCAGCACACCGCCCGTCAGGCCTATATCGGCCTGGGTGTCGCCGTCGCCGCCGCGGCGATTGAAGGCGTGGACAGCACTCCCATGGAAGGCTTCGACGCGGATGCGCTGGATGAACTGCTGGACCTGCGCGCGCGTGGCTTGCGCAGCGTGCTGCTGCTCCCGCTGGGCTACCGTGAAGCGGCCAACGACTGGCTGGTCAGCCTGAAGAAGGTGCGCCGTCCGCGCGATTCCTTCATTACCGAAATCAAGTAGGGCTCGGGGCGGCCGGTGTGCAGGCGAGGGCAGGGTCGCGGCGGCCACGCGCCCTTGCTGCAATGGGCGCACTGCGGAACAATAGCGCCACGAGAATCCCGAAGGGACTGCCCGCCCTGAGCCGATGCTGAAACTCCTGCACTCGCCGCATCTGCTGACCGTGCACGTCCTGGTGGTCGTGGCGGGATTGCTCACCTATGTGCTGACCACGCATTCCCTGCAACAGCGGCGCGCGCCGACGGCGGCCCTTTCCTGGGCGCTGTCGATTGCGCTGATACCCTATATCGGCCTGCCCCTCTACCTTCTGTTCGGTACGCGCAAGCTGCTGCACGCGGCCAATCGCGGCGGCGAACTGCCCGCCGCAGTGGGCGAGGGGACGGGCGCGTGGCTGAACCTGTTGACGGCGTCCCTGGGACAGCCGCCGGCGGCAAGCTATCGCGATCTGCGGCTCCACGCAGAGGGTCACCACGCGCTGCAGGCCCTTTGGGATCTCGTTGACGGCGCGCAGCACGAATTGCTGATATGCACTTTCCTTGTCGGCCGCGATGCTGTGGGCAAGGCGCTGATGGCGAGGCTGATGGACAAGGCGCGGCGCGGCGTGCGCGTGCGGCTGCTGATCGACGGCTCGGGACGGCTGATGGGCGGCGCGGTGAGCCTGCGCAGGCTCCGGGCGGCCGGGGTGGAGGTCGCGGTGTTCGGCCCGATTCTGCACGTGCCGTTTCGCAGCCGGGTAAACCTGCGCAATCACCGCAAGATGGTAGTGGCGGACGGCGACCGCCTGTGGTGCGGCGGCCGCAATTTCGCGGTGGAATATTTCGACGGCTCCAGCCGGTATGGCCGCTGGCAGGACCTGACGTTTGATGTTGCGGGTCCGGTTGCGAGGCAGGCGCGAGCCCTGTTCGAACGCGACTGGGCTTTCTCCGCGCGCGGCGCCAGGGCGCGCGTAGCGTTGCCGGCGCCGCCGGTCACACCATCGCCAGCCGCCGGCGCGCCGCGGGCGCAGGTGATTGCCGCCGGCCCTGACGAATCGGACGACACCGTGCACGACCTGCTGGTTTCCGCGTGTTTCAAGGCGCAGCGGCACGTCAGCGCGGTGACGCCGTACTTCGTCCCGGGCGGCGAATTGCTGATGGCGCTGTCGCTGGCCGCGCGGCGCGGCGTTGTCGTGGACCTCGTGCTGCCGGCGCGTTCGAATCACCGGATGGCCGATTTCGTGCGTCATCGTGCCATCCGCGACCTGGCGTCCGCCGGCGGCAGGATATGGCTTTCGCCGCGCATGCTGCATGCGAAGGCGGTGGTCATCGACGACAGCCTGGCTTTGTGCGGATCGGCCAACCTCGATGCGCGCAGCATGTTCCTGAACTACGAAATGATGGTGGCCTTTTACGCAAGCACCGATATAGGGCGCTTCGCTGCGTTCGTCGAAAAGCAGCGCGCGGCATCGGCGCGTTATGAAGCTTCCAAGCCGGGCCTGTTGCGTGACCTCGGCGAAGGCCTGCTGCTTTGGCTTGCATTCCAGCTCTGAGGCAAACCCCTATTTGAGTTTCCCGACAAAGATCGCGGTGCCGCGCGAGAAACTTCCTGCGGAAATTCCGGCCTAAATTGCGTCGAATTTGGAAATGGTGAGGGATGCATGATGGAGGAAACAGCCGGGAAGAAGTCGGTATACCAGCGCTTCGAGCAACTCATCACGACAGTCGTTGCAACCCTCAATGCAATAATGATCGTGGCGGCCCTGTGGGGGCTGATCGTGCAGGTCTACCGCCTGGTGTTGCGCGGCACGTTCGACACGCTGGATCACCGGGCCTTTCAGAGCGTGTTCGGCATGATGCTCACGCTGCTCATTGCGCTGGAGTTCGGTCACTCCATCGTCCATCCGCACTCCAGAACCGCCGGCATCATCAAGACTCAGACCATCATCCTCATTGCCATCCTGGCAATCTCGCGGGAATTCATCGTGTTTCAGATGGAGACATACTCCGCCTTCCTGCTCGCGGCCTACGCGGCTTCACTGCTTTCGCTGGGCATCGTATACAGGCTGATCAGGGAACGGCGGGAATAGCGCAGCCGGCAAGGGGCGTCGTGATGAGGACGGTTACGCCCGTTTTCCGCGCAGTGAGGCGTCCGCCATTCGCGGCGGCCGGCGGGCAGTGCAATTTCCCGTGCAGCCCGCGGAGGGAATCAGTGGCTGGGGGTGTATATCTGCCCGATGCCGGCCCACACGGTCGAATCGGCAGCGGGCGGCCTCGGCGCACGCTGCGCGGAAGGCAGCGCGGCGCGCATCTCGGCCAGTACCTTCTCGGCATTTTGCAGCATCAGGCTCATGCCGTTCAGGTGTCCGGGTTCGATGGTGGCGTCATTGTTGATCGACAGGATGAATTCGACGTGGTGCAGTGCCTGAATCACATCTTCGAGCGCAGGTTTTGCAATCGCGCCCGGCAGAATCACAACGGATGTAGCTTTCGCAGGTCTCATGATTAATTCCTTTAAGCGGTTTAAGTGCTCTGAGCGGAGCATAGCCGTGGTTTGTTTCAGGAGTATTTCCGCCGCGCCGTCACGGGCTCGCTTCATGGGGACTCCCTTGCAATCCAGGCGGTTCCAGGGGCAGAATGCGCTCCCCGCACTTGCCCTGCCTGCATATTTCGTGCCATGGGCGGAGGGCGGGCAAACCGCCCGATTTCGCGCCTTGCACAGCGCGAGCAGCCGAAAGCCTGTGCCGATTGCGTGCAGCCAGCGGTCGCCATGCACGGTTGCGGTGCGCCGAACGGCGCTCATATCCATGTGGCTTGGAGGGGTGTGCCGCCTGCGGCGGGCGCGGCTATAATGCGGCTGTTGCCTTAACGTCTTCTGTCGATTTCCATGCGTTCCCCCACTGCCGTACCCGCTTCGTCTCCTTCCCTGTCCGCGCCGCACGGCGACTGGAGTGTCGTTCGCACCTTGATGCCTTACCTGATGGAATTCAGGGGGCGCGTGGTCGCTGCGCTCAGTCTGCTGGTGCTGGCCAAATTGGCCAACGTCGGCGTGCCGCTGGTGTTCAAGCACATCGTGGACGAACTGGGCAAGCCGCATGCGCTGATGCACGCGCTGTCCACCGTCGCCGTGGCGCTGCTGATCGGTTACGGCGCGCTGCGCGCGATGTCCACGCTGATGGGCGAGCTGCGCGACGCGGTGTTTGCCAAGGTGACGCAGCGCGCCATCCGGCGGGTGGCGCTGGAAGTATTCAGCCATATGCACAGTCTCTCCCTGCGCTTCCATCTGGAACGCCAGACCGGCGGCGTCTCGCGCGACATCGAGCGCGGCACCCGCGGCATCGGTTTCCTGCTCAACTTCATGCTGTTCAACATCCTGCCCACGCTGCTGGAGATCGGGCTGGTGGCCGGCATCCTGATCTACAAGTACAGCCTGTGGTTTGCCGGCGTCACGTTCGTTACGCTGTCGCTGTATATCATGTTCACGCTGTACATCACCGAGTGGCGCATGGTGTTCCGCCGCACCATGAACGACATGGATTCCAAGGCCAACACGCGCGCCATCGACAGCCTGCTGAACTACGAGACGGTGAAGTATTTCGGCAACGAAGGCTACGAAGCGCGGCGCTACGATGAGCAGCTCGAGAAGTGGGAAGAGGCCGCCGTGCGCAACCAGACTTCGCTGGCCGCCCTCAATGCAGGACAGAGCGCGATCATTGCGGTCGGCATCACGGTGCTCATGCTCCTGGCGGCGCAAGGCGTGGTGAAGGGCTCCATGACGCTGGGGGATCTGGTGCTGGTGAACATGTATATGGTGCAGCTCTACATGCCTCTGCATTTCCTGGGTTTTGTCTACCGCGAGATCAAGAACTCGCTGGTGGACATGGAGAAAATGTTCCGCCTGCTGGGCGAGCATCGCGAGATCCAGGATGCGCCGGATGCGCGGCCGCTGGATGCGGCCGATTCCACGATACGCTTTTCGCATGTGGCGTTCTCTTACAACCCGGAGCGGCAGATCCTGCACGATGTCAGCTTCGAGGTGCCGGCCGGGCATACCGTTGCGGTGGTGGGCACCAGCGGCGCCGGCAAGTCCACCCTGTCGCGCCTGCTGTTCCGCTTTTACGACGTGGAGGCGGGCGAAGTCCGCATAGGCGGCCAGGACATCCGCGAAGTCACCCAGTCCAGCCTGCGCGCGGCCATCGGCATCGTGCCGCAGGATACCGTGCTGTTCAACGACACCATCTACTACAACATCGTCTATGGCCGCCCCGGCGCCGCGCGCGACGAGGTGATCCAGGCCGCGCAATCGGCGCATATCCATGCCTTTATCGAATCGCTGCCGGATGGCTATGACACCGTCGTGGGCGAGCGCGGGCTCAAGCTCTCGGGCGGGGAAAAGCAGCGCGTGGCCATCGCCCGCGCCATCCTCAAGAACCCGCCCATCCTGATTTTCGACGAGGCGACCTCCGCCCTCGATTCGCAGTCGGAGAAAGCCATCCAGGCCGAACTGCGCGCAATCGCGCGCAATCGCACCACCCTGATCATTGCGCACCGCCTGTCAACAGTGGTGGATGCGCAACAGATACTCGTGATGGAGAAGGGGCGCATCGTGGAACGCGGCACGCACGAAGAACTTATTGTATTAAAAGGCGTTTATTCCAGGATGTGGGCTCTGCAGCAGCGCCAGGCGCACGAATAGGCGTTCCTGGGTTGGCCCAGGCACCGCGCCGTTCATCGAATTGTCTTTAGCTTGGCGTCCTTTCCTGTTGATTTAGAATTGTATTAATGTATCCTTTGGGCTGTGCGTTGTGCGCACAGTCTGGCCGTAACATCATCTTCCGGGCTATGCGCATTGAATAAATCGAAAGGGTCGACAGCCCGCGTCGCCGGGCTTGCGAGGGAGTGCGGACATGAAGACAACGCGAAAGACATCGAGGTGGCTGGGTTTGTGCGGACTCCTGGCGCTGGCCCTGGCTGCGCCGCAGGCGCAAGCGCAAGCGCATCGGGCGCACGCGGCATCGCACGAGGTGCGCGCGCCTCACCTGCGTTCGGGCATAGCGCTCGTATACGACGAGGAGGCGCACCGCACGCTTTATGCCAAGGGCGCGGACGATGTCGCGCCGATCGCCTCCATCACCAAGCTGATGACCGCCATGGTGATACTCGACGCGCACCTGCCCATGGAGCAGAAGATCACGCTGACGCGTCAGGATAAGGACCGTTACAAGGGATCGCGCTCGCGCATGCGCCGCGGGATGACGCTCACGCGGGGCGAGCTGCTCAAGCTGGCGCTGCTGGCGTCCGAAAACCGCGCCGCGGCTGCGCTTGCGCGCACCTTCCCGGGCGGCACGCAGGCGGTGGTCGAGCAAATGAACCGCAAGGCCAGGGCGCTGGGCATGCGCGACACGCATTTCGTGGACCCTACCGGGCTGCACAGCAAGAACGTCTCCACCGCGCACGACCTGGTGAAACTGGTGCTCGCGGCGCGGCGCTACCGGGCCATCGAGGAGGCCACCACCACCGGCGCGCACGACGTGGACGTGGGGCGCAACCGGCAAATGCACTTCCGCAACACCAATCCGCTGGTCAGGAACGCGAAGTGGGAAATCGGCCTGTCCAAGACCGGCTATATCAGCGAATCCGGACGCTGCCTGGTGATGGAGACGCGGATTGGCGGCCGGCCGGTGGTCATGGTGCTGCTTGATTCCTGGGGCAGGCTTACCCGGGTCGGAGATGCCAACCGCGTCCGGCACTGGATGGAAGGCACCCTGGCCCGCGCCGCCCCGGTGCGCAGCTGAGCAGGCGCGAAACCGCTTCCTCTTCCTCAGCGTTCCACGGTAACCTTGAAATTCGGGTTCTTGATGTGCAGGTCGCGCTGCGGGAAGGGAATCTCGATGCCGTGCCGCACCAGCTCGGTTTCCAGGGCCCACATGTAGTGGTTGCGTGTCGCGGCGGGGTGGGTAAGGGAGTCCATGCCGACCCACACGATGAGCTCGAACTCCAGCGCGCTGTTCCCCATGTTGACCAGCCAGACATCCGGCTTGCGGTCCCCCTCGTTGATGGTGCCTTCCACGCTCAATGCGGCCGCCAGCGCGGCTTCGCGCACCCGTTCCTTGTCCGTGCCGTAGGCGACGCCGAAGGGCACATGCAGGCGGCGCACCAGTTCGCCGTAGGTCCAGTTCGCCACCCGGGTGCTGATGAACTCGGAATTGGGGACCAGGATGTCCATCAGGTCGTTGGTGGTGATGCGGGTATAGCGCAGGTTGATCTCGGTGACCTTGCCCATTAGCCCGGATTGCAGTTCGACGATGTCGCCCACCTTGAGCGTGCGCTCGAACAGGATGATGATGCCCGAGACGAAGTTGTTGAGGACATTCTGCAGGCCGAAGCCCAGGCCTAGCCCCACCGCGCCGCCCATGAAGGCCAGGCTGGAGAGTTCGAAGCCCAGGTAGTTCAGGCCGATGAGCGCGCCCACTATCCAGAAGATGTAGCTGGAAATGCGGCTCAGCAGGTACACGCCGGGGTCGTTGTGGTGGTGCGACAGGCGCATGATGGCCCGCCGCACCAGGCCGGCGAAATTCCAGAGGACGACGCCTATGAGCACCAGCCCGGCCAGGCGCAGCAGGCTGATGTCGGTCTTGCCGATGTTGAACAGGGGCTGGACCAGGAAGCCAGCCGTGTCTTTCCAGAAGTCGCGGACAAAATCCAATTCAGTTCCTTTGCGCGTGGCGTGTGGGCGGGTTGGTGGGCTTGCGGGTTTCCGGATGGTCCCAAACGCCGCTATAATACCGGGCGATTATTGCCTATTCCACTGTATCGTTCCACACCCATGCAGATCCTGATCAGCAACGACGATGGCTACTTTGCGCCGGGCCTGGCCCGTCTGGCGCAGACGGTGTCCACGATCGCCGACGTCGTCGTGGTGGCGCCGGAGCGCAATCGTTCGGGCGCCTCGAATTCACTGACCCTGGATCGGCCGCTCAACCTGCGCCGCGCCCCGAATGGCTATTATTACGTCAATGGCACGCCGACCGACTGCATCCACCTGGCGGTCACGGGCATGCTGCATACGGAGCCGGACATGGTCATCTCCGGCATCAACTCCGGGGCCAACATGGGCGACGATACCATCTATTCCGGGACGGTGGCTGCCGCGACGGAAGGGTTTCTGCTGGGCATTCCTTCCATTGCCGTGTCGCTGGTCGGGTCCCAGGAGCAGCACTACGATACCGCGGCGCGGGTGGTGCTGGACCTGGTGCGGCGGTTCGAGAAGAAGACTCACTCGCATCCCTGGCTGCTGAACGTCAACGTGCCGGATGTGCCGTATGAGGAGCTGAAGGGGATGGCGGTCACCCGCCTGGGCAAGCGCCACAAGGCGGAGCCCGTGATCAGGGCCAGCAACCCGCACGGCGAGACGGTGTACTGGGTGGGGCCCGCCGGGCGGGCGGCAGACGCCGCCGAAGGCACCGATTTCCACGCTGTCTCGAGCCGCCGTGTTTCCATCACGCCGCTGCAGATGGATCTCACCCAGTACGGCCAGCTCGATGCCGTGCGCGGCTGGTTGGGCGAGGAGGGGACGGCCCAGGGTGGCGCGGGGCCCGTCCGGCCGGCGCAGGGCGGGGTGCGATGAACACGCGCTACGCCGGGATCGGCATGACCTCCCAGCGCACGCGCGGGCGCATGATAGAGCGCCTGCGTGCAGAGGGCATCAAGGATGAACTGGTGCTGGCGGCGATGAATGCCGTGCCGCGCCATATCTTCGTCGACGAGGCGCTCGCCAGCCGCGCCTATGACGACGTGTCGTTGCCGCTGGGGTTCGGCCAGACCATTTCCCGGCCTTATACGGTGGCGCGCATGATCGAGCTGCTGCGGGGCGGCAGCGCGTTGAATCGTGTGCTGGAAATTGGCAGCGGTTGCGGCTACCAGGCGGCGGTGCTGGCGCAACTGGCGCTCGAGGTGCATACCGTCGAGCGCGTGCAGCCGCTCTATGAACGCACCATCGCCTGCATGCAGGAATTGCGGGCCGCGAACGTGAAGGCATATTACGGCGACGGCGGGCAGGGCCTGCTCCAGGCCGCGCCGTTCGATGGCATTATCATGGCGGCCGCCGCTACCCATGTGCCGGAGGCCCTGCTGGAGCAACTGGCGCCCGGCGGCAGGCTGGTGCTGCCGCTGGGGGCACAGGAGCAGGTGCTGTGCGTGGTGGAGCGCGATGGCCAAGGCTACCGGGAGACGCGGTATGAGGCAGTCAAATTCGTACCTTTGCTGATGGGGAAAGCATGACAGGGAAAGGGCAAGGGCAAGGCGGAAAGCAGCGGCTGGCGCTCGTGTTGTCGGTTGCGGCCGCCCTGGGGCTGGGCGGATGTGGCAGCACGCCCTCAGGCCGACATGCGCCCATCGTCGATCACAGCCTCGCGGCCAACGGCACCCCGGTGGGCGGCGGCGGTTATACCGGCGGCAGCTATTCCGGCGGCAGCTATTCCGGCGGCAGCTATGCCAGTGGCGGCTCATCTGGCGGCAGCGCACCGCCTCCGGCCGCGGCGCGCCCCGCCGCGCCTGCGGCGGGGCCGCGCAGTCAGTCGCTGCCGCCGGTCTACGTCGACGACAGCAACACCCTGGTAAAGGACTGGCGTCCACGTACCTATACCGTGCAGCCGGGCGACACTCTGTATGGCATCGCTTTCAACTTCGGGCTTGACTACCGCGACGTCGCGGCCCTGAACAACATTACCGATCCCACCGTCATCCACGCCGGACAGGTGTTGCGGCTATTTCCAGCGGCCGGCGCCGCGCGCGGTAGCGTGGCCGCCGCGCCGCCCGCCGCGCCTGCAATCGTGACCCAACCCACGGTGGTGAAGCTGCCGTATTCGGCGGCGGCGGTCGCGCAGATCGACAGGCAGGAGGCCGCTCCGATCATGCCCGCCGTCGTGCCCGTTGCGGCCCGCCCCGCAGCGGGTGCGGGGCCGGGTGTGTACGTCAATGCAGGCGTGGCCCCCGGCAATGTGCCGGTCAAGTGGGAGATGCCGGCGAGCGGGCGGGTGATTGCCCGTTTTTCCGAGGCGGACAACAAAGGCATCGACATTGCCGGCAAGCGCGGCCAGCCGGTCTATGCGAGCGCGCCGGGCAAGGTGGTCTACGCCGGCAGCGGCCTCCGCGGTTATGGCAAGCTGGTCATCATCAAGCACAACGCGGTCTATCTGAGCGCCTACGCGCACAACTACAAGCTACTGGTCAAGGAAGGCCAGATGGTGTCCCAGGGGCAGATGATTGCGCAAATGGGCAGTTCGGATGCGAACCGCGTGGAACTGCATTTCGAAATACGCAAGCTGGGCCGCCCGGTGGACCCGGCGAAATACCTGGTGCTGCCGAAATCCTGAGCGACCTGACCACATCCGATCACAGCCGGGACAGCGCGGGCATGCGCTATGTCTATCCGGTGGTGTCGCGCCGCGCCCACGGCGTTTCGGTGGGCGTCAACCTCAATACCAACAACGCCTGCAACTGGCGCTGCATCTATTGCCAGGTGCCGGAACTGACGCGCGGCGGGCCGCCGCCCGTGGATATGGCGCTGCTGGAAAGCGAACTGCGCGGCTTTCTGGAAGAACTGCTGCACGGCGATTTCATGCAGCGCCGCGTTCCCGAGGGCATGCGCCGCATCAACGACATAGCGCTTTCCGGAAACGGCGAGCCGACCAGCGCCGAGGGCTTCGCCGATGTCATCGCCCTGGTCTGCAGGCTGAAGGACGAAATGGGGCTGCCGCCCGGAATCAAGCTGGTGCTTATCACCAACGGCAGCCTGCTGCAGCGCGAGAACGTGCAGCGAGGCCTGCGCCTCATGGCGCAGCACAACGGCGAGGTATGGTTCAAGCTTGATCGCGCGAGCGCGGCAGGCATGCAGCGCGTCAACGATACGCGCGTGACCATGGACCAGGTGGAAAGGAATTTGCGCACCGCCATCGCCTGTTGCCCCGACACCTGGCTGCAAACCTGCTGGTTTGCGCTGGATGGCGCTGCACCTGACAGGCAGGACGAGGACGACTATGTCGGGTTTCTGGAAACCTTGCTGCGCGAGGGGGTGCGGCCGCGCGGCGTGCTCCTGTATACGCTGGCGCGTCCTTCGCTGCAGCCCGAGGCGCCGCGCCTCGCCGCGCTCGGCGCCGGTGCGCTGGAAGCTTTCGCCGCGCGCATACGCACCCTGGGCCTGGAAGTGCAGGTGAGCGCTTAGCGTGGGGGCGTGGGCGCGCGCGCGGCGGATGGCGGCGGCATGCGTGGCCGCGTGGTCGTTCTCCGCTCCGGCGCAGGCGGATGACGCGGTTACACCGGGTGCGGTGCCTCAGGGCAACGCTGCGGCGGATACAAGCCGTGCAAGGGCGGAGAGCGGGGCGCAGGGGGAAGGAAGCCGCCTGCGCGCCATGCCCTTGCTGGCGTCCGACGAGCCGAACATGCTGGGCTGGACGCGCGACAGCTACGAGAAGCAGGGTTTCATGGATTTCACGCTGTCCCTGCGCTACCCGTTGTTCTTTAGCACCCTGAACCAGGGATACAAGTACAACATGCTGCCCTTTATCTCTTTCACCGGCCGCATGGGGCAATATTTCGACCGCCATTCCGCGCCGGTCGTGACGAAACGCTTCAACCCCAAGCTGTTCCTGCGCTTCTACGAACCTACGCACTCCGCGGGCATGCAACTATGGTCCGACGACAATGGGCTGGACTACTACGACATCGGGTATGCGCATGAATCGGACGGGCAGTCCGTCGATTCGCCGGCGCTGTTTGCGACCGCGGTGGCCGAATACGGGTCACCGGCCATTGCGCAGGATTATGTGAGCCGCGGCTGGGACTATCTTGCCTACAAGCGGCATCTGCAGATGCACGGCAAATTCGGCCTGGACTCGCTGGATGCCGGCGCCCGCTATTTCCTGCACCACGGGCTGCTCCAGGCCACAAGCGAGGAATACAATGCCTGGGAAGGACCGCGAACCATCACGCACATCAGCCAGGTCGATGGTCTGCGCCTGAAGCTGAATTTCGGTTTCCATCGCGACTGGTTCAAGGGGGCGTCCCTGCTGTTCATCACCGGCTACCGCGAGCTGGGCAAGCACGATACGGTGCGCGCCGAACTGGGCTTTACGCCGCTGAGCGATTTTTTCGGCGTGCCCATCGTGCTGTGGGGGCAGACCGGCTACCGCGTCAATATTGCACAGTACTATCGCCGAGCCTGGTCGGTAGGTGTGGCGGCATCATTTGAGACATTCCATTGACCCGAAATGGGGGAAGGAGCGTGGCACTTCTGCGACAAAATAATTTATCCAAATGAATTAAATAAAAAAATTTTAGTACACTTAGGGAACCAAATCCCATGCGGTCAAGTCGGAATGCGGAACAAATAAAAAAACTGAATGACTTGGGCGTGGGGCACGGCGCAGGGATGCGGCATGTGCCGAATAATTCATAAAACACGATGCGGGGTAGAATGGCAGAGACATCATTCGACAAGAATGCGGACACGGTCAAGGTGTGGGACCTGCCGGTTCGCCTGTTTCACTGGGTCCTGGTCGCCGGCTTTGCGGCGGCTTATCTGACGGCGGAATTTCATTACGGAGACATTCATACCCTGATCGGGTATGCGCTATGCGCGCTGGTGGCGGCACGCATCTATTGGGGCTTTTTCGGCACCCGGTACGCTCGCTTCGCGTCATTCATCTTTTCGCCGGCCGAAACACTCGCCTACATGCGCTCCATGTTCGGCAAACATCCGGTCAAGCATTATTTAGGCCATAACCCCGCGGGTGCGCTGATGGTGTTCACGCTGCTTTGCGTGCTGGCCGCGATCTTTGCGACCGGCCTCATCACCCTGGCGTCGATCGACTTCGAGGGGCCGCTGCTTGTTATGGCCGATTCCATCGGAGACCAGACCAGCTACGCGATCCGCGAATTGCATGAATCCTTCGTCGATGTCGCGCTGGCGCTGGTTGCGCTGCATCTGATGGGCGTGGTCGGCGGCAGCGTGCAGCACGGGGAAAATCTGGTGCGGGCAATGATTACGGGGAAGAAGCGGCAGGAGCCGCAGTCCACGCATACTTCACGAGAAATAATGGAAAGCAACCGATAGGAGCAGTGAATGAAAAGCAGTATGAAAATGGTCGGGATATTCCTTGCCCTTGCGGCGGGGTTAGCCCATGCGGACGAACCGGTGCTGGAGGTAGGGGTTTCCAAAGATGCCGCGATCTTCCAGGCAGCGAACCAGCAAGCGGGTTATCCCTACCTGCTGGCCCAGAATGACGCCGCCACCGGTGAGCTACCTTCTGCGCCCGCCGCCGCCGCGGCAGTTTCCACCAAGCCGGCGGAGTTCAAGGAGCCCATCTTTACTCTGAACAAGACCCATAAATTTCTGGGTCTTTCCACCATTGCGGCCGCTGCGGCAACCATGCTGACCGCGCCGGGCGAGTCATGCGAAACCAATTGCCCGCCGCCTTCCCAGCAGCCGCCCCGCAACAGGACGGGTACGCACGCGAAGCTGGCGCGCGCCACCGTGGCGCTGGCCACCGCGACCATCGTGACCGGCATTCTTGCGCACTGGGACGACATTCATCTGGATAACGGCATCACCGACCCCGACAACCTGCACGCCCTGCTCGGCATCACCGGCGCGTTCCTGATGGAAAAGGCGGTGAACAGGTCGGCGGGCTCTGCGGTGCCGGTGGCGCACGCGGGCGAGGCCGAACTCGGCGCGCTCTTGATGGTGGTCGGCATAAAAATGGTTTGGTAACGGAGGAATTAACGTGAAAAAAATGCATGCACTGATGACGATTTTCTTTATTGCAGCAGCAGGCTACGGCGCCGCCGCAGCGGCTTCGCCGGCGACCGATGCCGAATTCGCGCAGTTCGAGAAGGATGGCGCAAAGAGCTTTTCTGCCGAGCGCGGCAAGCACGACTGGACCAGGAAGGTCGCCAGCAAGGAGGGTGAGGAGCGTTCCTGCACCACCTGCCACGACCCCGATCCCACCAAGCCCGGCAAGCACGCCAAGACCAAGAAGGTGATCAAGCCGATGGCCGTCAGCGTCAACCCGGACCGCTTCACTGACCGGAAAAAGATCGAGAAATGGTTCAAGCGGAACTGTGAATGGACCTGGGGGCGCGAATGCACTGCACAGGAAAAGGGCGACTTCCTCAAGTTCTTCCTGACCGCCAAGTAGGAGCAATGACAATGAATCAGAAACGTTTCAAGATGGCGGCGCTGCTGTCCGTGCTGCTGCTGGCGGGCGGGCCCGCGCATGCCGATGATGAAGGCCAGAGCTTCTGGGACTGGCTGGGCCACGGCACCTATGAAGGCTGGAAGGGCGTCGGCGTCAAACCCGTCGACAACAAGCGCTACAACGACGAATGCGGTTCCTGCCACTTCGCCTATCAGCCCGGTCTGCTGCCCGCCAAGTCCTGGGAGAAGCTGCTCACTCCCGCAGGCCTGCATGACCACTTCGGCGAGGTCGCCGATCTGGACAAGGATACGCTGGAGGCAATTCGCACGTATGTGCTGGCCAATTCCTCGGACAAGTCCTATTACCTGATCTCCCGCAAGATCAATGTCGCCACCGAGGACGAGACGCCCCTGCGCATCACCCAAGTGCGCTACATCCGGCGCAAGCATCACGACATTCCGGAGAAGATGATCAAGGGCAACAAGGATGTGCAATCCCTGAGCAACTGCAACGCCTGCCACACCAAGGCGGAGAAGGGTATCTTCAAGGAAGACACGGTGAACATTCCCAATTATCCGGGCTACCGATAGCCGAGTATGCGGAAAATCCGCGGACAAAAAGCCGGGGCGACCCGGCTTTTTGTCGTTTGGACACATGTCTGTGCGGGGCGCTTGCTCGCCGTCCGCTGATGCGGGGGGCGGGGGCGCGGCGTACCACCCCGCCCTTCGTGCAGGCACAGGCACGCCATGGGCTGGCTGCCGGTGCGGCGCCCGGGTCAGGGCATCAGCAATTTCTCGAATTCGTCCGGCGGCAGGGGCTTCGAGTAGAAATAGCCCTGCGCGTAGTCGCATCCCGCCTGCAGCAGCAGATCGCGCTGCTCCGCAGTCTCCACGCCCTCGGCTATCACCTGCAAGCCCAGCGTGTGGGCCATCACGATCATCGCCTCGCACAAGACGAGATCGTCCCTGTTCTTCCCCAGATTGCACACAAAGGAGCGGTCGATCTTGAGGTAGTCGATGTCGAATTCCTTGAGATAGGCAAGCGACGAGTAGCCGGTTCCAAAATCGTCCAGGGCCACCTGGATGCCGGTATCGCGGAACGCCAGCAGCTTGTGCTTTACATTGCCCTCAGGATGGAGCAGGAGGCCTTCGGTGATCTCGATGACGATGCTCTGCCCGGGGATATTGTGGTGCCGGAGATAATCGGCCCACGCCAGATGGGTGTCGCCATCGTGCCGTATTTGCACGGGAGACTTGTTCACGCTGATCTGAAACGCGGCGTCATAGCGGTCGCGCCATTGTTTGACCTGTCTGACCGCCTCCTGGAATACCCAGTCTCCTATCGGGACAATCAATCCGGTCTCTTCCGCCAGGGGGATGAAGTGCGGCGGGCTTACCGTGCCGCGGGCCGGGTGGTGCCAGCGGATCAACGCTTCCGCCTTGTGTATCCGCCCGCTTGCGAGTTCCACAATGGGCTGGTAGTAGACGGAAAATTGCCGTGCCGCGAGCGCCGACCTCAGGTCGTTGGCAAGGTGCATCCGGTTCAGCGCAGCGTCCTGCATGTCGGCGGTGAAGTAGGCAAACCGGTTGCGCCCCGCGTTCTTCGCCACATACATGGCCTGATCGACATTCTTGAACAGGTCGTCCAGATTCGTCGAGTCCTGCCGGTAGACCGTGATGCCGATACTCGCGGAAATATAGGCCTCGTGATTATCGAGCGAAAAAGGATCGTTCAGCGTGGAGATGACGGCTTCCGCCACGCGCTCGACGCTGGCGACGTCCTCCAGCTCCGGAATGATGACGATGAACTCATCACCGCCAAGCCGGGCAACGGTGTCCGATTTGCGCACACAGGCCGTGATCCGCCGCGCAGCCTCGACCAGGAGGATGTCTCCCTGGTCATGGCCCAGCGTGTCGTTCACCT
>DATFUZ010000105.1:0-14790 GCA_035260545.1 Gallionellaceae bacterium
CCGGACGACCCGCGCACCGTCATGGGGCTGAACTTCCCCAATCCCGTGGGGCTGGCCGCAGGCCTGGACAAGGACGGGGCCTACATCGACGCACTGGCCGCGCTGGGTTTCGGTTTTCTCGAAATCGGCACCGTCACCCCGTTGCCGCAGCCCGGCAACCCGCGACCGCGCCTCTTCCGTCTGCCGGAGGCGCGCGCGATCATCAACCGCATGGGCTTCAACAACTATGGCGTGGACGCGCTGGTGGAAAACGTCAAGCGCGCCAGATTCCGCGGCATCCTCGGCATCAACATCGGCAAGAATGCCGCCACCCCCATCGAGAATGCCGCGGAAGACTACCTGACCTGTTTGCGCAAGGTATACACCCATGCCAGCTATGTAACGGTGAACATCTCCTCGCCCAACACCAAGAACCTCCGCCAGTTACAGGGCGGCGACGAACTCGCCGCGCTGCTCGCGCAACTGAAGGATGAACAGGCCCGCCTTGCCGACCTGCACGGCAAGTACGTGCCGATCACGGTCAAGATCGCCCCCGACCTGGAGCCGGAGGAAATCCGCCAGATCGCCGCGCTGCTCGTGCGGCACCGCATCGATGGCGTGATTGCAACCAACACCACGCTGTCGCGCATCGGCGTGATGCACCTGTCGCACGGCAGGGAAACCGGCGGCCTGTCCGGCGCGCCGGTGCGCGAGCGCTCAACCGCCGTAATCCGCGAGCTGGCTGCCGCGCTGGACGGCGCACTGCCCATCATCGGGGTGGGGGGCATCCTCAACGGCGAGGACGCGCTGGAAAAAATCCAGGCCGGTGCCTCGCTGGTGCAGATCTACAGCGGCATAATCTACCGCGGCCCGGCGCTGATCGCCGAGGCTGCCGCCGCGCTGAGGGGCAAGGCCGCCTGACAGGCTGAACCGTCACAATCGCAACATTCTTGGGGGAGGAAGCATGCGTATCGGCGTACCGAAAGAGATCAAGGACCATGAATTCCGGGTTGGACTCACCCCGGACGGGACGCGTGCGCTGCGCGCAGCAGGCCATGAGGTGCTGGTGGAAACACGCGCCGGCAAGGCGATCGGCCACTCGGACGAGGAATATGCCCAGGCCGGCGCCAGCATCGTCGCCAGCCCCAAAGAGGTCTACGCCTGCGAGATGGTGGTCAAGGTGAAGGAGCCGCAACCCGCCGAGGTGCCGCTGCTGCACGAAGGGCTGGTGCTGTTCACCTATCTGCACCTCGCCGCGGCGCTTGAACTGGCGGCCGAGCTGATGCGCCGCAACGTGACCGCCATCGCCTACGAGACCGTGACAGATGGACAGGGTCACCTGCCGCTGCTCACCCCCATGTCCGCCGTAGCCGGCCGCCTCTCCGTGCAGATGGGCGCCTGGGCCATGACCATGGCCAACGGGGGGCGCGGCGTGCTGCTCCCCGGCGTGGAAGGAGTGGCGCCCGGCAAGGTTGTCATCCTGGGCGGCGGCGTAGTGGGCAGCAACGCCGCGCAGATCGCACTCGCGCTGGGAGCTGAAGTGACCCTGCTGGAACGCAATTCCGCCACCATCGCTCGCCTCGCCGCGACCTTCGGCCCGCGCCTGCACCTGATGGCTTCCGAACCTGCAAGCGTGGAGAAATACGTGAAGGGCGCCGACCTCGTGGTGGGCGCCGTGCTGCTGCCGGGCAAACACGCACCGCGCATCGTCAGCCGCGAACTGGTGCGCGCCATGCGCCCCGGCTCGGTGATCGTCGACATCTCCATCGACCAGGGCGGCTGCGTCGAGACCGCGCGCCCCACCACCCACAGCGACCCGATCTATGTCGACGAAGGCGTGGTGCATTACTGCGTGGCCAACCTGCCCGCCGCCACTGCCTGGACCTCCACGCAGGCGCTTACCCGCGCCACCCTGCCCTATGTGCGGGAACTGGCCGACAAGGGCGTGCGCCGCGCGTTGCTGGAGAATGCCGGCTTGATGAACGGCCTCAACGTCTATGCGGGCAAGATCACGCACCCGGGATTGGCCGAGGACCTGAAACAGCCGCTGCTGGCGGCGGAAGAGGCGCTGGCCTGACCACGGCTGCCTCGCTAATTCGCTGCTAATTTTCGTTCGATAGAGTGCAGGCTGCGATCCCGGGTTTTCCGCCCGGCTTCGCCGCCTGACATTTCGGAATCCCGCCGCCGCTTATGAATGTGCCGCGTATGCGCATCCTCGAGTCCATATTCGCCCTCGCCATGCTGGGGGCGCTGGGCGGCTGCGCCACCTACAAGGCCGAGCCGCTCGCGCTGCAACCAGCGTGGCCGGCCGGGGTGTCCCGCCTGAAAGTGGATGCGGGCAGCATGCCGTTGCCGGAACTGGCGGCGCACACCTTCGATCCCCGCGACGGCCTGGACATGACCGAAGTCGCCATGCTCGCCGTGGCCAATAACCCGCAATTGAAGGTCGCCCGTGACGATCTCGGCATTGCTCAGGCGCAGGCGTATGCCGCCGGGCTGCTGCCCGACCCGCAGTTTTCCTATTCTCCCCAGGTTCCGCAGAACGGCACGCCCGGCGGAAACGTCACGGCGTACGACACCAGCCTGACCTTCAACCTCACGGCGCTGGTTCTGCGCTCCTCGCGTGTTGCGGCGGCACAGGCGAATGCGCGCCAGGCCGACCTGGCGCTGCTCTGGCAGGAATGGCAGGTGGTGAGCCAGGCGCGCCTGCTGTTTGCCAGGGACTGGGGCCGGAAAGCCCTGCTGCATATCCTGCAAGAACGCCGCGCACTCGCCGCCCTGCGCCTTTCACGGGAGAAGGCGGCGTTCGCCGACGGTAACCTGACCCTGACCGAGACGACGCTGGCGGCGGACGCACTGCAGGGCATAGACAAGCAGATCAACGAAACCGAACGGCTGATCGCGCAGAATCGCCATGCGCTGAATGCCCTGCTGGGATTGTCGCCCGACACGCGCCTGAACCTCGCGGGGCCGCCGACGCCGCCGGTGCTCGACCGCAATGCAATCGCCACCCGCCTGCCCGAGCTGGCCGTGCGCCGTCCCGACCTGCTGGCGCTGCAGGCAGGCTATGACGCGCAGGACCGCCGCGTGCGGGAGGCCATCCTCGCCCAGTTTCCCGCGATCTCCTTCGGCCCGCTGCAGGCGCGAGACAACACCGGAATCATCTACGACGGCTTTTCGCTCAGCCTCACGCTGCCGATCTTCAACCGTAACCGGGGGAACGTCGCCATTGCCGAAGCGACCCGGCACCGCATGCACGACGAGTTCCAGCTCAGGCTGAATGCCGCCTACGGCGAGGTTGCCCAGCTTCTTTCCGACGAGGCGCTGCTGGAGCAGCAGGTGCAGACGCTGGACCAGGACCTGGCCGGCCTCTCCGTGCTGGCGGACCGCGCACAGGCCGCGCTCGCGGCCGGCAACCTGGGCCTGCCCGCGTATTACGGGCTGAAGGATGCGCAGACCTCCAAGGAAATAGAGAAAAACGCGCTGACCGAAAGGATGCTCGAGGAGCGCATCGCCCTGCAAACCCTGATCGGGAGCGATCTGCCCGCAAGGGCGCCGAACTAGCACGCGGCGCCAGATACCCGCGGGCGAGATACCCGCGGGCCAGACACCCGCGGGCCGGGCGCGCAATCGGGCTACAATGCCGCATGGATTGCACCGATAGGACATATTCCGCAATGGGTTCCGCCACGCCGGGCGCCGGACGATGCGTATTCTGCTTGTAGAGGACGACTGCATGATAGGCGCGGCCGTCTGCGTCGCGCTCCGCAAGGCCGCATATGCGGTGGACTGGGTCACTGACGGCGCCGACGACTATCTCGTCAAACCCTTCGATGTGCACGAATTGCAGGCACGGCTGCGCGCAGTCATCCGCCGCAAGGGCGGGCAGGCCGCGCCGGTGCTCGACAACGGCATCGTGAGCCTGGACCCCGCCACCCGCGAAGCGCGGCACGGCGACACGCGCCACCTGCTATCCGCCCGCGAGTTCGCCCTGCTCCACGCGCTGCTGCTGCACCCCGGCGCCATTCTCACCCGCACCGAACTCGAAGCGCGCATCTACGGCTGGAACGAGGAGATCGAAAGCAACGCCGTGGATTTCCTGATCCACAGCGTGCGCAAGAAACTGGGCGCCGACGTGATCCGGAACATTCGCGGCGCCGGGTGGATGGCGGACAAGACATGAGAAACCACACCCGTGGCAGGCGCCCCGATAACCGGTTCGCACGGCCGATCAGCGCCATGCTGCTTACCACACCTTGCCGGTCTTGAGCTTTTCTATATCGCGCCGGTCCTTCTTGGTCGGACGGCCGCGGAGCACGGAATACTGCTGCTGCGCGCGGCGCTCGTCGGCGAGTGCTGTGCGCCGCTGGCGGCTTTCCTCGGTTTCGCGATAAAGCTTTTGCGCCTCGGCCGGCGGCCCGCGGCGGCCGGAGAGCGCCAGCACTTCCACCTCGAAGGTGTAGGGGCCGAGGCGAATGCTGAGCATGTCCCCGACCGCGAGTGATTTCGCCGGCTTCACGCGCGCGCCGTTGACGAGCGCACGGCCGTTTTCCACCTCGGCGACGGCCAGGGCGCGCGTCTTGAAGAAACGGGCCGCCCACAGCCACTTGTCGATGCGGGTCTTGTCGTGACCTGCCGTGACTTCAGCTTCTTTCTTCATTTCCAAAGCAGAAGCCGGGCAGAGCCCGGACATTGTTCCGCCACTCGCAGACTACCCAAAAAACGCAACGAGGATGGCGAGATGCAAGGCGCGCGGCGCGCAGCGACGAAGACATACCTGGTGGGTAGGCGAGGAAGCGAGCACCGCGCAACCCCGCAGATCGCCACCGCAGTCGTTTTTTGGTTAGAAGGCGAGTTTGAAACCGATGTGCAGCCCATTATCCAGCACTGCCGCCGGCCCGTTCTTGATGCCGAAGCTGATCCGGCGGTAGCCCGCGTAAACCATGGTTTGCGGAGCCAGTTCGTAGTCGACGCGCACGATGCCCTGCGTATAGCGCACGGCATCGCCGAAGGTGAGGATGTTGGGCGCGTAATGCACTTCGCCGGAAAACCCCAGTTGCGGCGCGCCAGCCGGGGAGAAGCGCACCAGCGCATCCAGCGCGGCGGCCGAGGCGTCGCTGCGGACCGGCGGGTTATCCTTGATGGTCGCGGCCAGCAGTTCCATGCCGACGCCGATGCTCACGCCGGGCGCGCCTTCCAGGGTGTTCGCCACCATGATGCCGCCGTTGACCAGTACGCTGTGGCGGTTGTTGTACAGCAGCCCCGCATGCAGGTCGGCATTGCCCTGCGCTTCCACCCCGTTCGCCGTGCTGAATTGAAACTGGGCAGTATTGTTGTTCAGATTGACATCCAGCATGTTGGCCATGGCCGCAGTGCCCGTAAACAGCAGTACAAAGGCCGCCAGGTAGTGCATCGACTTCATGAATCGACTCCTTCAGTTTTGAGGTGAATTTTCAAGATGATAAACCAAATCCGTGCATATTGCCCGCCGGAATCGGTGCGCCAGTGTGACCGGCGCAACAGGCGGGGGTTCCCGCAGGCATGCCGGACGGCCGGGCGCGCGCGCCGGCGTCCGGCCCGAAGGGCGCCCACGGGGCATATTCATATAACCAATACGTGGTTGAAGCCATGATGAATCCGGGGGATAATCGCCAATTATCTGCACTATGCAGCGGTGCTTCCGCGCGGCGAATATATGGAGCATTACATACTCATCCTGATCGGCACGGTGTTCGTGAACAACATCGTGATGGTGCGGGTTCTGGGCCTGTGCCCGTTCATGGGCGTGTCGAAAAAGCTGGAAACCGCCATCGGCATGGGCCTGGCGACCGCTTTCGTGCTGACGCTGGCTTCGGGCAGCAGCTATCTGATCAACACCTACCTGCTGGTGCCGAACCATCTCGACTACCTCACGACGCTGTCCTTCATCGTAGTGATCGCCGGCATCGTGCAATTCACCGAAATGGTGGTGGAAAAAACCAGCCCGCCGCTGTACCAGGTGCTGGGCATCTACCTGCCGCTGATCACCACCAACTGCGCGGTGCTGGGCATACCGCTGCTGAACATCCAGCAGAAACATGACCTGATCGAGTCGCTGGTCTACGGCTTCGGCGGCTCGGTCGGCTTTACCCTGGCCATGGTGCTGTTCGCCGGCATCCGCGAGCGCCTTGACGGCGCGGATGTGCCGCAGATCTTCAAGGGCTCGGCCATCGCCATGGTCACGGCCGGGCTGATGAGCCTCTCGTTCATGGGATTCTCGGGCCTGGTCAAACTGTAAATCCACGGAAACGATAATGCTGGCTGCCCTCTATGTCATGGCCGGGATCGCCGTCGTGCTCGGCGCGGTGCTGGGCTTTTCCGCGATCCGGTTCCGGGTGGAAGGCAATCCCCTGGTGGACAAGATAGACGCAGTGCTGCCGCAGACCCAGTGCGGCCAGTGCGGCTTCCCCGGCTGCAAGCCCTACGCCACCGCCATTGCGAACGGCGAGGCGGAGATTAACCGCTGTCCGCCTGGCGGCGAGGACGGCATCCGCAAGCTGGCCGAACTGCTCGGCGTGGAATTCAAGCCCTTCGCCGAGGGCGCGGCGCAACCCAAGCCCAAAGCGGTCGCCTTCATCGACGAGAACACCTGCATCGGCTGCACCCTGTGCCTGCAGGCCTGCCCGGTGGATGCGATCACCGGCGCGGCCAAGCAGATGCATACCATCATCGCGGCCGAGTGCACGGGGTGCGAGCTGTGCGTCCCGCCGTGCCCGGTGGACTGCATCAGCATGGTGCCCGTCCCGCAGAGCCTGCAGAGCTGGAAGTGGGAATATCCGGTATTTGAACTGAGGCGGGCTGCATGAGGCAATTATTCCGTTTTCACGGCGGGGTGCATCCGCCGGAGCACAAGCTGGAATCGTCCACCCTGCCCAGCACAAACGCGCCCCTGCCCGGCACGCTGGTGCTGCCCCTGCACCAGCACATCGGCGCCAGGGCCAAGCCGCTGGTGCAGGCGGGCGAGCGCGTGCTCAAGGGCCAGGTACTGGCGCGGGCCGAGGGCAATCTCAGCGCCGCCATCCACGCGCCCACATCCGGCATGGTGGAAAGCATCGCGCCGGCCGCGGTGCCGCACCCTTCCGGGATGGCCGACCTGTGCATCACGCTCAAGCCGGACGGCAAGGATGAATGGACCGAACGCGCGCCTGTCGATTACCGTGCGCTGCCCAAGGAACAATTGCTGGCCAGGCTGCGCGACGGCGGCATCGTGGGCCTGGGCGGCGCGACCTTCCCCACCCATATGAAATACACCGCCGGCGCGGTCCAGACGCTGGTGCTCAACGGCGCGGAATGCGAACCGTGGATCACCACCGATGACCGCCTGATGCGCGAGCGCGCGGCCGAGATCGTGCAGGGCATAGCGATCCTGCGCCACCTGGTGGGTGCCGCCGAAACGCTGGTCGGCATCGAGGACAACAAACCCGAGGCCATCGCCGCCATGCAGCAGGCCTGTGCCGGCAGAGGCATCGATGTGGTCAGCGTGCCCACGCTCTACCCCACCGGCGGCGAGAAGCAGCTCATCCGCATTCTCACCGGCAAGGAGGTGCCTTCCGGCGGCCGTCCGCTCAATATCGGCGTGACCTGCAGCAACGTGGCCACGGCCTATGCCGTGCATCGCCTGATCAACCACGGCGAGCCCATGCTGTCGCGAATGGTGACCGTGACCGGCGCGGTTAAGACGCCGCAGAACTTCGAGGCCCTGCTGGGCACGCCGATTGCGGACCTGGTCCATGCAGCGGGCGGCGCCCTGCCCGATGCGGCCGGCTACATCCTGGGCGGCCCGATGATGGGCCTGCACGTGGCCGACGGCGGCCTGCCGGTGGTCAAGAGCACCAACTGCATCATCGTCAAATCGCCGCAACTGTTTCCGCCGGCGCCGCCGGCGCTACCCTGCATACGCTGCGCGCGCTGCGCCCAGGCGTGCCCCGCCGACCTGCAGCCGCAGGAACTCTACTGGTTCGCCCAGTCCAAGAATTTCGGCAAGGCGCAGGAATACAACCTGTTCGACTGCATAGAATGCGGCGCGTGCGCCTATGTGTGCCCCTCGCACATCCCGCTGGTGCAGTATTACCGCTTTGCCAAGAGCGAGATCTGGGCGCGCGAACGGGAAAAGAGCGCAGCGGACGCCGCGCGCGGGCGCCACGAATTCCGCATGGAGCGCGCCGAGCGCGACAAGCGCGAAAAAGCCGAGAAGCTGGCGCAAAAAGAAAGGGCTGCGCGTGAAGCGCGGGCAAACCCGGCCCCGGCCGAAGCCGCGCCGGCCGCCGGGGAACCCTCACAGGCAGCGGGCGCGCAGCAACAGACCGCCGCCGCCGCCATGATCGCCGCCGCCGCCGAGCGCGCGCGGCAGCAGGCCACACAGGTGCAGGCGAAGAACACCGAGAACCTGACGGCGCAGCAACAGGCCGATATTCAGGAGATCGAGACGCGCCGCGCCAAGATCCGCGAAATGGCGCACCACGACACCGAATCGCCCAAGGAATAAACAAAAACATGCTGTCCTCTCCCTTCATCAGCAAGCCCGACAGCGTCTCGCGCATCATGCTTACAGTGCTCATGGCGCTGATTCCGGGCATCGCGCTCTATGTCTGGAGCTATGGCCCGGCGGTGCTGGTCTCCATCGCGCTCGCCAGCGTCACCGCGCTGGCCACCGAGGCGGCCATGCTCAAGCTGCGCAAGCGGCCGCTCAAGCCCTTCCTCTCGGACAACAGCGCCCTGCTCACCGCCTGGCTGCTGGGCGTGTCGGTGCCCGCGCTGGCACCCTGGTGGATGGTCGTGGTGGGCACGGCCTTCGCCATCGCGGTAGCCAAGCACCTCTACGGCGGATTGGGCAGCAACCCCTTCAATCCGGCGATGGTGGGCTATGCGGCGCTGATCATTTCCTTTCCGGTGCAGATGACGCACTGGATCGCGCCGCACGGCGTGGGCGGCCATGTGCTGTCGTTCTCCGACCAGTTGGGCTTCATCTTCGGCAACCATCTGCCTGACGGCCTCACGCTGGACGCGGTGACCACCGCCACGCCGCTGGACACGCTCAAGACTCAGCTCCACATGAACCGCCACATTGCGGATATTTTCGCCATGCCGATCTACGGCGACATCGCGGGCAAGGGCAGCGAACTGGTGGCGCTGGGCTTCCTGATCGGCGGCGCGTGGCTGCTGTTCAGGCGCATTATCACCTGGCACATCCCGGTCGCATTCCTCGGCGCGCTGTTCGTGACGGCAGGCATTTACCACCTCTATGATCCGGCGCACTACGTCGCGCCGCCGTTCCACCTGGTGGCGGGCGCCTCCATGCTGGGCGCCTTCTTCATCCTCACCGACCCGATTACCGGCCCGACCACGCCGAAAGGCAAGCTGATCTTCGCCGGCGGCGCGGGCGTGCTCACCTACATGATCCGCGTATTCGGCGGCTTTCCGGACGGCATCGCCTTCGCCACCCTGCTGATGAACATCTGCGCACCGCTGATCGACGCTTACACCCAGCCCAAGGTATTCGGCACCCGGGGGGCAGGCAAATGAAGGAGCTTTCCCGCGCGACGGTGGTTGCGGCGCTCAACCTGCTCGCCTTCACCATCGTCGGCACGGCCATCTTGGCCTATGCCTTCAGCCTGACCAAAGCGCCCATCGCCAAGAGCGAGGAAGCGGAAAAGCTCAAGCTCATCACCCAGTTGCTGCCGCACAGCATGTTCGACAACAACGTGGTGCGGGACGATATCACTCTCCGGACCGACCCCCTGCTTGGCAACGAGCCTGACCGCCACGCCTACCGCGCCAGCCTGCACGGCAAGCCCTCCGCCGTGCTGCTGGAGACCGTGGCGCCGGACGGCTATGGCGGCAAAATCTTCCTGCTGGTGGGCGTGAACACCCAGGGCGAGATCATCGGCGTGCGCGTGATCTCGCACAACGAAACGCCCGGGCTGGGCGACTACATCGACGCCGCCAAGAGCAACTGGATCAAGGGCTTCGACGGCCTGTCGGATGCGCGCTACAAGCCGGAGGATTGGCAGGTGAAAAAGGACGGCGGCAAGTTCGACTACATGGCGGGCGCCACCATCAGCCCGCGCGCGGTGATCAAGGCCGTGCACAAGGCGCTGGAATATTTCGACGCTCACCACGACATGCTGTTTGCGCCCGCCGCCCCCGCGCAGGCGGGCAAATAGCCGCGCCCATCGCCCCCGCGACGATCAGGGTTTTGGCCTCGCCCAGAATGCCGTTCATGCGCCGATTGAATTAAAATGAACCTGTATCGCCCTTGCGGGGCGAAGCGAACGATATAAGGAGTTCCGAAATGAACATCCAGCAACTCAAGGACATCTCGCTCAACGGCCTGTGGAAGCAGAACCCCGGTCTGGTGCAACTGCTGGGGATGTGTCCCACCATGGCCGTGACCACCAGCGTCGTCAACGGCGCCAGCCTCGGCCTCATCACCGCCTTCGTCATGACCCTGTCGGGCACGGCGATCGCCCCGATCCGCTCGCTGGTGCCGAACGAGATCCGCATTCCGGTCTACATCCTCATCATCGCCGCGCTGGTGACCATCGCGCAATTGCTGATGAACGCCTACGTGCACCAGCTCTACCTCGTGCTGGGCATCTTCATTCCGCTCATCGTCACCAACTGCATCGTGCTCGCCCGCGTCGAAGCCTTCGCCTCCAAGAACCCGATCCTGCCCTCCGCGCTGGACGGCCTGTTCATGGGTTTGGGCGCGACCCTGGTGCTCACCGCGCTGGGCGGCATGCGCGAGATATTCGGCCACGGCACCCTGCTTGGCGGTATCGACCTCGTCTTCGGGCCCGAGGCCAGAAACTGGGTCATCCACCTCGTGCCGGACTACCACGGATTCCTGCTTGCCATCCTGCCGCCCGGCGCCTTCATTGGCCTGGGGCTGCTGATCGCCGGACGCAACTGGCTCACCCTGCACAAGGAACGCAAACTGAAGGGGGCGGATGCCACTCTCATTCCCGTCGATGGCGGGTGTTCGCCTGCCATGCATTAAGGGGCTGGTCTTCTGGATTGAGGGGGCGCAGATTGCGCCCCTTTTCGCTTTTTTGCGCGGCGGGCATTCTGAACGGTTTGTCAAAGCGCGCGGACTGGCGCCGGGGGCAGCACCCGCAAGGGGTACGCCGTGGTTGTATGGGGCTAAAGCCCCAACAACACGCGCAACCCGGCAGCTGGTTACCTTTCTTGTCTTGCCAAGAAAGGTAACCCACAGAACGCGCCCCCCTGTGCGCCACCGAGTCGCGCAGGCAGGACAGGAGTTTTCCGACGCGTATGTCCGAGCACGTGACTGCGCAAAGCGCAGGTCGTGCGAGTTTACGCGGAGACCGGTTCTGCCGAGCAACGCAGGAAATCCCCGCAGGGGATGGCGCACCGGGGCGGCGTTTCTTTGCCTACTTTCTTTGGCCGCACAAAGAAAGTAGACGGCATGCGGGGCCGCCCCCCGCGCTAAGCCGTGCATGCCGCCGGGCCATTCAGAGACACACCAGTCCCAATCGCGCTCGTACCCCACCAAACCAGACTTATCACGCTATACTCTGAAGAACCAAAAAAAACACAAACCAACCCATGAACCCCGCCAAACGCCGCGAAATCTTCGAGCGCTTCCGCGCCGCCAATCCTCATCCCACTACGGAACTTGAGTACAAAACTCCGTTCGAACTTCTTGTGGCGGTGGTGCTTTCGGCGCAGGCGACGGACGTGAGTGTGAACGCGGCGACGCGCAAGCTGTTTCCTGTGGCAAACACACCGCAGGCGATCCTGAAGCTGGGCGAGGCAAAGTTCAGCAAGTATGTGGAGCGCATCGGGCTGTATCGCACCAAATCCAGGCATGTGCTGCAACTGTGCCGAATTCTGGTGGATCAGCATAACGGCGAGGTGCCGCAGACGCGCGAGGCGCTGGAGGCGCTGCCCGGGGTGGGGCGCAAGACGGCGAACGTGGTGCTGAATACGGCCTTCGGCCAGCCGACGATCGCGGTGGATACGCACATCTTCCGCGTGTCCAACCGCACGAAGATCGCGCCCGGCAAGGATGTGGCGGAGGTGGAAAGGAAACTGCTGAAGTTCGTGCCCGAGGAATTCCGCCACGATGCCCATCACTGGCTGATCCTGCACGGACGCTATGTGTGCCAGGCACGCAAGCCGAAGTGCCCGCAGTGCCTGATCAGCGACCTGTGCGAATACAAGGACAAGACGACATGAGCGCAACCCCTGTACTCGAATCGGTCATCACCTGCCCGCATTGCGGCTTTGCCAGGACCGAAACCATGCCCACCGACTCCTGCCAGTGGTTTTACGAATGCACCCAATGCCATGCGCTGCTGCGTCCGAAGCCGGGCGATTGCTGCGTCTATTGCTCCTACGGCTCCGTGCCTTGCCCGCCGGTGCAATTGCACGGAAAGTCCTGCTGCTAGGGCATTCCTCACACACCCCGCAATCACCCAATGTCCCTGGGCAGGGAAATTTCCCCCGGCAGCGCGATTGCCCCCAGCAGCACGCAGGCATATACTGAACACATCATAAGGAGGCGACCATGGCCACTGATCCTCCGACGCCGGCGCTCCTCGCAACGACTACACCTGACCCCGGCAAGGTCTGCGGCGTATGCGGCAAGCCGCTCGCCGGCTCGCGGTTCCTGCGCCATGAGGACAGCTACCACTGCGAATCGTGTGTGCTCAAGCGCGACGAATACCGCGTGCCCGGCACCAATCTTTACCTGGGGCTGGCGGAAGCGCTGGCCGAGGCGCTCGATGCGCGAGAGCACGAAACCGGCCTGCACTCCAAGCGCGTAGCCTGCCACACGCTGGTGCTGGCGCGGCGCTTCACCGCGGATGACGATCTGCTGCACCAGGTATACTGGGGCGCACTGCTGCACGACATAGGCAAGATCGGCATTCCGGACGCCATCCTGCTCAAGCGGAGCGCACTCAGCGGCGAGGAATGGGGCACCATGCGCACCCATCCCGGTATCGGCCATCGCATACTCTCCAGCCTGCCCTTTCTCAACACCGCCGCCGAGATCGTACTGCACCATGAGGAGCGCTTCGACGGCACGGGTTATCCGGACGGGCTGCGCGGCGAGCAGATCTCGCTGTGGGCGCGCCTGTTCGCGGTGATAGATACGCTGGATGCCATGATCTCGGACCGACCCTATCGCGAGGGGATGCCGTTCGAGGCCGCACAGGCCGAGATCCAGCGCATGTCGGGCACGCAGTTCGACCCGCAGGCGGTCGCGGCCTTCATGGCGGAGCATGAGGTGTTGCGGAACATGAGCCGCCTGAAATACGGCGAGGCGATCTACGACACGCTGGCCGTTGACCCTGGCGCATTTGAATAAGATACTGCACCCACGCTACCCATTCCCGAGGACGATCATGAACGAAACCGCAACGGCGCCCGGCGCGAACGAGACCACCTTCAAGGATCCGGTGTGCGGGATGACGGTCAAGTCCGATTCGCCGCACCGCTATACCTACCACGACACGGAATACCATTTCTGCAGCGAAAAATGCCTGAACAAGTTCCAGGCCGATCCGGAGTCCTATCTGCACCCGGCGGAATTCAAGGATCCGGTTTGCGGGATGACGGTGAAGGCTGGCGGCCCGCACCATTGGGCCTACCACGGCACCGAATACCATTTCTGCAATCCCAAGTGCCTGGTGAAGTTCCAGGCCGATCCCGAAAAATATCTGCATCCGCAGCCGGCCGGGAAACAGAGGCCGCTGCCGGCGGGCACGATCTACACCTGCCCGATGGACCCGGAGATCCGCCAGGACCATCCCGGCGCCTGCCCCATCTGCGGCATGGCGCTGGAACCGGAAATGCCGCCCATGCCGGGCGAGGAAATGCACGAGGACGACAGCGAATTGCGCCAGATGCGCAGCTTGTTCTGGTTCAGCACGGCGGTCGCCGTACCGCTGTTCGTGCTGGCGATGGCCGCCGATTTCTTTCCGGCCACGGTCACCGGCTATGTCTCCATGCCCATCCTGCAGTGGATAGAGTTCGCGCTGGCCACGCCGGTGGTGCTGTGGGGCGGCTGGCCGCTGTTCCAGCGCGGCTGGGCCTCCGTGGTCAACCGCCATCTCAACATGTTCACCCTGATCGGACTGGGCGTGGGCGTGGCCTGGATCTATAGCGTGGTGGCGCTGGTGTTTCCGACCGACTTTCCTTCCGCCATGCGCCGCATGGACGGCACGGTGCCGGTGTATTTCGAGGCGGCGGCGATGATCACGGCCCTGGTGCTGCTGGGACAGGTGATGGAACTGCGCGCCCGCTCGCGGACCAGCGCCTCGATCAAGCTGCTCCTCGGTTTGGCTCCCAAAACGGCGCGCATCGTGCGCCAGGACGCGGACGGCAACGTCACGCAGGAAGAGGACATTCCGCTCGCCCAGGTGCAGCCCGACGACATGCTGCGCGTGCGCCCCGGCGAGAAGGTGCCCGTGGACGGCGTCGTGCTCAAGGGCGTTTCCGCGCTGGATGAATCCATGGTCACCGGCGAATCCATCCCGGTGGAAAAGGCGCCCGGCGCGCGCGTCATCGGCGGCACGGTGAACGGCTCAGGCAGCCTGGTGATGCGCGCCGAGCACGTAGGCGCGGACATGCTGCTCGCGCACATCGTGCAGATGGTGGCCGAGGCGCAGCGCTCGCGCGCTCCCATCCAGCGCCTGGCCGATGTGGTCTCCGGCTATTTCGTGCCAGCGGTCGTGGGAGCGGCGGTCATCACCTTCGGGGTGTGGTACGGCTGGGGGCCTGAGCCGCGCCTGGCGCACGCGA
>DATFUZ010000106.1:0-46328 GCA_035260545.1 Gallionellaceae bacterium
CCATGCAGCCGGGGCAGAGAGGATGGAAAGCAGTCCGGCGGCGGGCACGAGCGCCCGGCGGAGTACAGATGATTTGATTTCCCTTTGTTTCATGCTTGTTTCCTGATCGATTAAATTAACAATATTTAACTATGCCTTCGCTGCCGCGTCGGCATGTGCACGGCACAACACGGACATGGCTAAAGCTTCAGGTAGACCTGGCCCTCTTCCACCTTGCATGCAACCTTGCCGGCGCAACCTTTGTCCGGCGCAAGCGCCTGGCCGTCCTCGAGGCCGATGTTCCAGCCGTGCAGCGGGCAAGTGACCCGCTTCCCTGCGACCAGCCCCTGCGACAGCGGTCCGCCCTGGTGCGGGCACTTGTCGTGCAGCGCGAAGACTTCGCCTTCCGCGGTGCGGAACAGCCCGACATTGCCCTGCGCGGTGTGCACGATGCGGGCGCCAAGCGGCGGTATTTCATCCAGTGTGCTTACGCGATTCCAGTCTTCCATGATGTGTTTCCTTTCAGATTGTGATTTTCCTTCAGCTTGTCAGGACCGCGAATTCGCGCGGATTGATGTTTTCCAGAGCCCAGGGATCCTTCGCGCCGTCCAGGGCAAAGCGCAGCCGTTGGTACAGTGCCTTTCGGTTTGCTGCATCTTTCACCACGCGCTGTTTGATGAAGTCCAGTCCGACCCGCTCGATATAGTGCACGGTACGGTCCAGGTACCGCGCTTCCTCGCGGTACAGCTGCAGGAAGGCGCCCGCGTGTTCCATCACCTCCTCTTCTGCTTTCACCTTGACCAGGAACTGGGCGACCTCGGTCTTGATGCCGCCGTTGCCGCCGACATAGATTTCCCAGCCGGAGTCGACACCGATCACGCCCACGTCCTTGATCGCGGCCTCCGCGCAATTGCGCGGGCAACCGGAGACGGCGATTTTCACCTTGTGCGGCGCCCACATCCGGTCGAAGGCGAGCTCGATGTCGATGCCGAGCTGGGTCGAGTTCTGCACCCCGAAGCGGCACCACTCGCTGCCAACGCAGGTCTTCACGGTGCGTATCGATTTGCCGTAGGCAAAGCCCGAGGGCATGGCAAGATCAGCCCAGACGGCCGGCAAGTCCTGCTTCCGCACGCCCAGCAGGTCTAGGCGCTGGCCGCCGGTCACCTTCACCGTGGGAATCCTGTACTTGTCCGCCACGTCCGCGATACGCCGCAATTGCGCCGGCGTCGTGATCCCGCCGTGCATGCGCGGCACCACCGAAAACGTGCCATCCTTCTGGATGTTGGCGTGGGCGCGCTCGTTGATGAAGCGGGACTGCGGGTCGTCCGCGGCCTGGTGCGGCCAGGCGCAGATCAGGTAATAGTTCAGCGCGGGGCGGCAGGATGCGCATCCGTTCGAGGTGCTCCAGTTCAGGAAGCGCATGGTCTCGGTTATGGAAAGCAGCTTTTCTTCGCGGATCGCCTTGCGCACTTCCTCATGGGTCAGGTCGGTGCAGCCGCACATCGTCTTCTTCACGCCGGCCTGTGGCGCATAGGCCCCGCCGAGTGTGGAAGCGAGTATCTGTTCCACCAGGCCGGTGCACGAGCCGCACGAGGCCGAGGCCTTGGTGTGCTTGCGCACGTCTTCCAGCGTGAACAGGCCCTGCTCCTTGATGGCCTTGACCACCGTCCCCTTGCATACCCCGTTGCAGCCACAGACCTCCATCTCATCCGTCATGGCCGCGGCGCGGCTCTGGCCTTGATGCCCGGCATTCCCAAGGTAGGACTGGCCAAACAGGAGATGGTCGCGTATTTCGGCGACGCTCTTCCCGTCACGTATCATCTGGAAATACCAGGAGCCGTCGCGGGTGTCGCCATACATCACCGCGCCCACCAGCTTGTCGTCCTGCAGCACCAGTTTCTTGTATATCCCGCCAGCAGCATCGTGCAGGACGATGTCTTCGGTTTCGTCATTGCCGGTGAAATCCCCGGCGGAAAAAAGGTCGATGCCGGTCACCTTGAGCTTGGTCGAGGTCACCGATCCCTGGTAGCGGGCAATGCCCATCCGTGCCAGGTGGTTGGCGCAGACTTTGCCCTGCTCGAACAGAGGCGCCACCAGTCCGTAGGCCATGCCGCGATGCGACACGCATTCGCCCACCGCATAGATCTTGGGGTCGTAGGTCTGCATGGTGTCGTTCACCACAATCCCCCGGCTGCAGTGGATGCCTGCAGACTCCGCCAGCACCGTGTTCGCGCGTATGCCCACCGCCATCACGACCAGGTCGGCCGGGCGCTCTTCGCCATCCTTGAAGCGGATGGCGGAGACACGCCCGTCCGCGTTGCCGAGCAGTTCCTGTGTCTGCTTGCCCAGCAGGAACTTCAGCCCCTTGGCTTCTAGCGACGCCTGTAGCATGGCTGCGGACTCCCGGTCGAGCTGGCGCTCCATCAGCCACGGCATGAGATGCACCACGGTCACGTCCATCCCTCGCGCCGCCAGACCGTTTGCGGCCTCCAGCCCAAGCAGGCCGCCGCCGATGACCACCGCCTTCCGGTATTTCTGCGCCGCCTCTATCATCGCATTGGTGTCGTGGATGTCGCGGTAGCCGACCACGCCCTGCAAATCCTTGCCCGGGATGGGCAAGATGACAGGTGTGGAACCGGTCGCCAGCAGCAGACGGTCATATTCCGCCGTGGCGCCGTCCTCCGCGTGCACCACGCGGTTATGGCGATCGATCTTCACCACCCTCTTGTTCAGGTGCAGCGTGATGCCATGCTGCACGTACCAGTCGGTGTCGTTCAGGATGATGTCCTTGATCTCCTGCTCGCCGGACAGAACCGGAGACAGCATGATGCGGTTGTAGTTCGGATAGGGCTCGGCGCCAAACACGGTCACGTCATACAGGTCCGGCTCCAGCTTGAGCAACTCTTCCAGCGTGCGGACTCCCGCCATCCCGTTACCCACCATGATCAGTTTCATTTTCTTCATGATTACTCTCCTTGTAATGCCACGGCGCCACCCGCCAGTCGTTTCAACTCCGGCACGCATGACCCGCACTGCGTGCCACACTTTAATTTCGCCTGCAGCGTTGCAAAGTCAGCACCCTGCGTCACCTCGCGCCGGATTTCCTGCTCGGACACATCGAGGCAGTTGCACACGATGCGGCCGCGCTGCGCCATGCCCTGGGGCGGCTCCGCCAGCGGGGCAAACAGCCATGGGCGAATCGCTTCCGCATCCAGCCCCGCGGCAATGATTTCCTTCAGCCAGTCGCGCGCGGCGGTTTCGCCGGTCAGGCGCACGCCAAGCAGCCTGCCCGCCTCCATCAGCGCGCGCTTGGAGATGCCGCGCCTGGCATCGCGGTAGTTCATCATCCGCGACTCGTCGTCCAGCCCGAGAATCGCATCGATGCGGTCGAGCAGTTCCTGTGGCGCGGAAGAGCCATGCGCCGCGCGCAACACCACCAATTCGCGGTCGCGTCCATACAGCCCCAGCGATGCATAATCGAACTGCGCAAGCAGCGGCTGTAGCACTTCCATCCGGCGCAGGGCATCGCCGTGGCGCATTGCCGCCAACTGCCAGGGCAGGATGCGCTTTTCCACCTCGACCGCGGCGTGCTTGAGTTCCGGTTGCCGCGACCGGGGATCGAAGGCGTTGAAGGTCAGTGCATTCGCCCCCAGCCCGCTCATGAAGCGGCTCCCCCAGTGCATGGGCAGGAACACCTGTCCGGCGCGCATGTCATCCGAGGCCGCGACGCGAATATTCAGACTGCCGCGCCGGCTCGACACGCGCACGATGTCGCCGTCTGCCACGCCACGCCGCGCCATGTCGTCCGGGTTCATTTCCAGCAGCGCTTCCTCGGCATGGTTGAACAGCCGGCCGGCATTGCCGGTGCGACTCATGCCGTGCCACTGATCGCGCAGGCGGCCGGTGTTCAAGTGCAGGGGATAGCGCGCATCGCAGTCTTCGGCAGTCGGGAGATAGGGAGTGAGGGAAAACCTGGCCTTTCCATCCGCTGTGGGAAACACGCCATCCTCATACAGGCGCTTGCGGCCGCCCGCCTGCCCTTTCGGCAGCGGCCATTGCTGCGCCCCGGATTGCTCCAGCAGCGCATAGCTGAGGCCGCCGATGTCGAGGTCGCGCCCGACCGTGCTGGCGCGGTGTTCGTTGAAAATCGCCTCCGTGTCCGCATAGGCAAGGATGTCTGGCCGCCCCATCCGCTGCGCGAGGCGCCGGCCAAAATCCACCGCGATCTGCCAGTCATGCCGCGCCTCGCCCGGTGCCGCCACCGCCGACCGCACGCGCGAGATGCAGCGCTCGGAATTGGTCACCGTGCCCTCCTTTTCGCCCCAGGTCGTCGCCGGTAACAGCAGATCGGCATAGGGCACGGTGTCGGTGTTGCCGAAGGCCTCCTGCACCACGACGCACTCGGCGGCATCGAGCCCGGCGCGCACGCGATGGAGATCGGGCATCGACTGCGCGGGGTTGGTGCAGGCGATCCACAGCGCCTTTATCTCGCCGCGCCGCACCGATTCGAACATTTCCACCGCGGCCTTGCCTGGCTGGGCGGGAATTTCGTCCACACCCCACAGCGCGGCAATCTCGGCACGATGTTCAGCATTGGCGAGGTCGCGATGCGCGGACAGCAGGTTTGCCATGCCACCCACCTCGCGCCCGCCCATGGCATTGGGTTGCCCCGTCAGCGAGAGCGGTGCCGCGCCCGGTTTTCCGATCTGGCCGGTAGCCAGGTGCAGGTTGATCAGGGCGGCATTCTTGTCTACGCCATGCACAGACTGATTCAACCCCTGACAGTACAGCGACAGCGTCGGGCCCTGGGCAAACCACGCCGCGGCCTGGATGATGTCGTCTGCCGCGACCCCGCATACCTCGGCGGCATGCCGGGGCGTGCAGTCGCGCAGCATGTTTTTGAGCTCGGCAAAGCCGCTGGTATGCCCCGCGATATAGGCCGCGTCCAGCCAGCCTTCCCAGACCATGGTATGGAGCATGGCGTTGAACAGCATCACGTCGGTGCCGGGCAGGATCGCCAAGTGCAGGTCTGCGGCGCGCGCGGTGTCGGTGCGGCGCGGATCGACCACGATCAATTTCTGCCCGGGTTTGTCGCGCCGCGCGGCCTCGATGCGGCGGAACAGGACGGGATGGGCATAGGCCATGTTGGAGCCGGCAATGAAGATGCTGCCCGCATGATCGATGTCCTCATAGCAGCCCGGCGGCGCATCGGCGCCCAGCGCCGCCTTGTAGCCGGCGACGGCGGACGACATGCACAGGCGGGAATTGGTATCGACGTTGTTGCTGCCGATCAGCCCCTTCACCAGTTTGTTGAATACGTAATAGTCCTCGGTCAGCAACTGGCCGGAAATATAGAAGCCGACGGCATCCGGTCCATGGTTGCGGATAACATCGGCAAACTTGTCCGCCGCGGCATCGAGCGCCTCATCCCAGCTCACCCGGCGCCGGGGTTCATTGCGTGCCGTGCGCAACTCCGGGTGCTGCACGCGCACCTCCGCACGCGCGGTGAGATGCAGGCTCGCGCCCTTGCTGCAGAGCTTCCCCCGATTGGCCGGATGTTCCCGATCGCCGCGGACGCCGGTGATGCGGCCGCCGTCGCTCTCGATGACCAGGCCGCAGCCGACGCCGCAATAGCAGCAGGTAGAAAGTGTCTCCATCCCTATTCCTCTCCGTCCGCCCGCTTATCCGCAACGTGTGTGCGCAGCGCATTCATCTCAGGGCCATCCACAGGTAGAGCAATATCGCGTTCATCAGGATCGACACCACGGCGATCCATTGCCACCGCCGCAGCGAGTCGCCTGCCAGCCCCGCGCGCGGGGGCGCAAAAATGGGCTTGCGCTCCCCGGTTTCAAGGGCAAAGAGCAGCTCCTCCGCCGTTTCAAAGCGGCCGGACGGATTGCTCGCAATCGCCTTGAGCACAATGCTCTCCAGCCATTGCGGAATGTCCGGGCGATGGCGGCTCGGCAGCGCCGGCTTGCCGAAGCGCGGATGCTGAAACGGCTCCACCTCGCCATAGGGGAAGCGGCGGGTGAGCAGGCAATACAGGGTGACCCCGGCCGCATAGACGTCGCTTTGGGCACCGGCCTTATGGCCCGAAAGCAGCTCGGGCGCCATGAAGCTGGGCGTGCCCGGATTGCCTTCGGCCGTCACTTCCGCGCTGCCTGCCACGGCGGCCACACCAAGGTCGAAGATGCGCAGCCTGCCGTCGTCACCGAGGTGCAGGTTGGCGAGCTTGATGTCGCGGTGGATGATGTTCAGCCGGTGCAGCGCGCCCAGTCCCTTGGCCAGCTGCACACCGATGTCGACGGCCTGGCTGACGGTGAAATGCCAGCCGGCATCGAGTTTCTCCTGCAGCGTGGCGCCGGGATGCCAGCTCATTGCGTAGTAAAGACAACTCCGCCCTTCCTGCGGGGGCAGGACCTGGATGAAATATTGCGAAATCACGCGGCGGCCCAGCCACTCTTCGTTCAACAGCGCGGCACAGCTTTCTGCGTGGCCGGCAAGCCGCGACTGCAGCGTTTTCAGGACGCACAGTCGGCCATTGGCGGTATTGCGGACCTGGTACAGGAGGCTGGTGCGCGACTCATGCAGCAGCGCCACGACTTCGAATCCGTCCAGGCGCTCGCCGGGTTTGAGGCGCGGCGGCAGGACGAGATGACGTGCCTCGGCCACCAGGTCGGTGTAGCTGTCCTCGCCAGGCGCATCGACGCGCGCCACTACCGCGGTAGCATTGTCCTGCCCGCCAAGCAGGCGGGCGCGCCGGATCAGGTCGGCCGCCGCCATTTGCGGATTGTGGAAGAGTTCGAGCACCTGATGGATGCCACGCTGGCCGAGCGGCTCCCACACCCCGTCGCTCAGCAGCGCGAACACATCGCCCGCGGAGAGCTCGCCTTCGGAAAAATCCACCTGCAGCTGGGAATCCAGGCCAATCGCTCGCTTGAGCACGTGGCGCATGTTCGGCAGGTCCCACACGTGGTCGGTCGTGAGCTGCTGCAGTCCGCCCGCCCCCAGGCGGTAAACCCGGCAATCACCGACGTGGGCCACGGTGTAGCGCCTGCCGCGGAGAACAAGGATGGATAGCGTGGTCGCCATGCCGGCCGTGTCGCGATTGCGCGCGCCGTGGGTCTGCACCCAGCGGTTGAGGGGCAGAATCACGCGGTTGAGCGCGTCCGCCACGCCCCATGTTTCGGGGGTGGCGTAGTAATCGGAGAGTACGCTGCGCACGGCGGATTCCGCCGCCTCGCGCCCGCCCGCATGCCCGCCGACGCCATCCGCCACTGCGAGCATGACGCCCTTGGCGGCGAGTTGCGCGCTTGCCGGGGTGGCCGCGCCATGAAAATCCTCATTGTGCGGGCGTGCCCCGGTATCGCTGTATTGGCCGATGGAGACGGTGAGCGGCATGGTGGTGTGCCCCTGCCTAAACGCGGGCTGCAGTCATCGCCGCCGAACCCCAGGTGGTGCGCCAGCGCTTTTTCACCGACAGCAGACCGGCCATCGCCAGCACGGCAAGGCCAGCAAAGATGGTCAGACCGGCTTCGTAGCTGCCGGTGTACTGTTTGGAGTAGCCGAGGCTGGAGGCGAGATAGAACCCGCCCACCCCGCCGGCCATGCCGACCAGGCCGGTCATCACCCCGATTTCCCTTCGGAAGCGTTGCGGCACCAGCTGGAATACCGCACCGTTACCCAGCCCCAATGCGAGCATGGCGGACATCGCGACCAGCAAGCCGAGATAGACCTGCGCCATTCCGAAGCTGAGGATGAACAGCGACAGCGCCGCTATCGCATACATTGCCAGCAAGGTGCGGATGCCGCCGATCCGGTCCGCCACATTGCCGCCCACCGGCCGCACCATGGAACCGACAAACACGCAGGCTGCGGTGAAATAGCCGGCAGTGACGGCGGACAATCCGTATTGGTCATGGAAATACAGAGTAAGGGAGGATGCCATGCCAACGAAGCCGCCGAAGGTGACGCTATAGAAGAACATGAACCACCAAGCGTCCTTGTCCTTGAGCACTTCAAGATACTGGTGCAACGACTTGCCCGGCGGGCATTCCGGGCTGTCCTTGGCCAACAGTGCGTAAGCCGCCAGAACGATGATCAAGGGAATCGCAGCGAAGCCGAATACATTGTTCCAGCCGTAAACGACCGCCAGGCTTGGTGCAAACAGCGCAGCCAGGGTGGTTCCGGAGTTACCCGCTCCCGCAAGACCCAGAGCCGTGCCCTGATGCTCGGGCGGATACCAGCGCGATGCGAGAGGCAGCGCCACAGCAAACGATGCGCCTGCCATGCCCAGGAATGCCCCCAGCAGCAGGGTATGCGGATAATCGTGCACGCCGAAAATCCAGGCAAAAATGAGCGCGGCCAGCACGATGACCTGCCCGATCAGCCCGGCCATTCTGGGCTTGAGATGGTCCACCAGCAACCCCATCGGCACGCGCAGCAGTGCGCCCGAGAGTATGGGCGTTGCCACCATGATGCCCTTCTGCGCCGGAGTCAGATGCAGACCGGCGGCAATCTGCACGGCCAACGGGCCCAACAGCACCCACACCATGAAGCTCAAGTCAAAATACAGAAACGCTGACAACAATGTCGGATTGTGCCCGGCCTTCCAGAAACTGGATTTGCTCATGTTCGCTCCTTAGATCAATAGCCACAAAAAAAAGCGCCCATTTGCGGAATTCTCCGCAAATGGGCGCCTTTACCCTGTCCGGTCTTCGTCGACCTTATCTAAATCGATTGCCTGCAACCCGCCATTGGGTGTCTGACACTAACCGCAATGCAATCATCGTGCCACTGCTTGCAACGCCGAACCCGGCCGGAACACAGGCTCTTCATTTGCAAACGGTTCCCGTTAGGAAGCCGATCGTGGTGAACAGGCTGTGCGATGCAAGGCACGCAAGCGGCGCGCCCCACTATGGTGCGCACAGGCACCGCCGCCGCACAGCAATCGTGCACCGATTCAGGACAAGGAGGCGAGCGTCAGGATCGCCTCTGCCACATCAACCAGGCGTTTGTTCTGTTCCATGGACGCCGTGCGCATGCGTTTGTAGGCTTCATGCTCGGTCAGGTTGAAGCGCGCCATCAGAATGCCCTTGGCGCGCTCTATGGTTTTCCTGTCGTCCAGCGCGCGGCGGGCGGCGGACAACTCAATTTCCATGCTGATCAGACGCCGCGACTGGGCATCCAGCACGTCGATGACCGACTGTCCCTGCAGCGTCTCGCCACCGGCCTGAAACTGAAAGCGCAAAACGTTTTCGACCGGGATCGAGGAATCGAAGATCCGCCCGGCCAGTGCAGCCTTCGCCGGGGGATTGGTGCGCAGTTCATCAAGCAACCCCTCTGAATCCAGTAGCTCGCTTTGCGCATCAGCGACCAGCGCAGCGCACTGTGCCTTGAGACGCTGTACCACGGCGCATTGCAGCGCCCAGATTGCCGACAGCCGTTCGCTGCAAACCTCAAACCATCGTCCGCCCAGGTTTCCTGCCGTTCGGCCGCCGGCGCCAGACAACATACGTCGCATCCGTTCCATCTGGCCGACACACGGTGCGTGCATGATCGTCCGCCATTGCGCCAGACTCTCCGCATCGGCAAACTGTTCGAAGATCTGGAAATGGCGCTCCTGTGCATCGATGAGGTAGGGGAGCCGGCTCCTGTTTGCTGCATCGCTTTTCCCGGACGAAAACGAGAGCCCCCCGATCGCCCGCTCCTGCCCCGCAAATTCCTTGCCCTGCACCAGATTGAAGAATGCCACCAGCAAATACGAGGTGCGCGGATCGACTGCCGAATCCGCCACCTCGAAAATCAGCGACATGAGGCTCGCAATCAATCTGCTGTATGCGACCACGCATTCCTGGGGCGCCAGGCCGCGCCGCGCAACGCGCGTGCGTAGCGCGGGCAGTTCGTCCAGCCCCATCAACACCCAAACCATCAGGTAGAGAAACCTTGCCTTGCCAAATGATGGCGATTCGACCTGAGAGCCTACTGCTTCGCGGAATGCCTGCTCGACCGCCTGCGACGCGGCCACCAGATATTGCCGCGTATCGGCGAACTGCATTCCATCCGAAGCCAGGTAGATGGTGGATGCACCGCGCTCCGCCTGAAGCTCGTGAATCAGCTTGCCGACGGCCTCCACGACCTGCGTGACATCGTGCAGGCGATTCAACTCCTCGATATGGAGGCGCTTTGCAAGCAACACAGTTGTTTCCGGGCAAATCTGCATGGGCCGTTGGTGTCCGATCGTATTCGCCACCACTGCTGCAATATCCGTGCCACGGCGCAAATCTATTCGCGCCCTGGGTTTTGCTCCGCGACTGCGAATCACGCTTCCCACCGCGCAGCGATTTTGGAGTATCGTTACGTAACCCAACCGATTGCGTCCGCGGCGACATGACCCCATTGTCCATCTTGCGTTCCCTTCTGTTTACGGCATTGCTCGCCGCGACGCCCGGTTTTGCGGCAGGCGGCCCACCCCTGGTGGTGGTGATAGCGGTGGATGGCGCAATCAGCCCAGGCTCGGCGGATTACATCGTGCGCGGCCTGAAGACGGCGGCCGCCCAGGGCGCGGAACTCGCGGTGCTGGAGATGGATACCCCGGGCGGGCTGGATACCTCAATGCGCCAGATCATCAAGCAGATCATTGCGTCGCCGGTTCCCGTAGCCGGCTTTGTCGCGCCCGACGGCGCGCGCGCGGCCAGTGCCGGCACCTACATCCTTTATGCCTGCCACATCGCGGCCATGGCGCCCGCCACCAACCTGGGCGCGGCCACGCCCATCATGATCGGGCTTACTCCTCCCGGCGGCGCGCAGCCGGAGCCCGGCAGCGGCAATGCTGGCTCGCCTGCGAAAGGCGAACCCGAGAAAGGACGCGGCGCAGCCCCGGAGCAGGCACCCGTGCCGACGTCGACGGAGGCGCGCAAGTCGATCAACGACGCCTCGGCCTATATCCGCAGCCTGGCCCAGTTGCGGGGACGCAATGCCGCGTGGGGCGAGCGCGCGGTGCGCGAGGCCGTGAGCCTGACTTCGTCCGAGGCGCTGCAGAACCATGTAATAGACCTGGTCGCCACCGGCGTGCCCGACCTGCTGCGCAAGCTGGATGGCCGCAAGGTGAGCGTGCTGGGCGCAATGCGCACGCTCAACCTGAAGGATGCGCGCATCGAGCGGCTGCATCCGGACTGGCGTTCACGCATGCTGTCGGTCATTGCCGATCCCAGCGTCGCCTACCTGCTGATGCTCGCCGGCATCTTCGGCTTATTCTTTGAGTTCTCCAATCCCGGCTTCGTCCTCCCCGGCGTCATCGGCGCGATCTCGCTGCTGCTGGCGCTGTTCGCCTTCCAGATGATGCCGGTCAATTACGTGGGCGTCGCCCTCATCCTGCTCGGCATCGCCTTCATGATCGCCGAAGTCTACATATCGAGCTTCGGCGTGCTGGGCGTCGGCGGCATCGCGGCATTCGTCATCGGCTCCGTCATGCTGATGCACACGGACATTCCGGGCTACGGCGGCGTTCCGTGGTCTATCATCGCGCCGTTTGCGCTGATTACCGCGCTATTCATCTTCGTCGTCGCCGGAATGGCGCTAAAGGCCCGCGGCCGGCCCGTAACAAGCGGCAGTGAGGAAATGACGGGGCTGGTCGGTACGGTGCTGCAGGACACAGACGGCACGGCGGCCGTGGTGCATCTGCATGGCGAAAACTGGAGCGCGCATTGCAGCCGACCGCTGCGGCGCGGACAGAAGGTGAAAGTGACCGCCATCGACGGCCTCGTACTCGAGGTCGAGCCGGAAAGCGAAGAGGGGACGCCGCCAGCCGCAGCGTCATAACGGCACGAATTCACATCCGAGGAGAATGACCATGGAATTGAATTTCAGTTTCGCAGTTGTCCTGCTGTTGCTGATCGCCATCGCGGCCTACAGCATGAGAATATTCCGGGAGTATGAGCGCGGCGTCGTTTTCACATTAGGGCGTTTCTGGAAAGTGAAGGGGCCGGGGCTGGTCATGATCATTCCCGGCGTGCAGCAGGCGGTGCGCGTGGACCTGCGCACCGTGGTGCTGGAGGTTCCCACGCAGGATGTGATCTCGCGCGACAACGTCTCGGTGAAGGTCAGCGCAGTGGTCTATCTGCGGGTGATCGATCCGCAGAAAGCCATCATACAGGTGGCGGACTTTCTCAATGCCACCAGCCAGCTCGCGCAGACCATGCTGCGCTCGGTGCTCGGCAAGCATCAACTGGACGACATGCTGGCGGAACGCGAGAAGCTGAACAACGACATTCGTGAAGCGCTGGACAGCCAGACCGACGCCTGGGGCATCAAGGTATCCAACGTGGAAATCAAGCAGGTGGACCTGACCGAATCCATGATCCGGGCCATTGCGCGACAGGCCGAGGCCGAGCGCGAACGGCGCGCAAAAGTGATCCATGCCGAGGGTGAACTGCAAGCATCGGAGAAACTGGCGCAAGCGGCGGCGAAGCTCGCACAGGAGCCGCTTGCGATTCAGTTACGGTATCTGGAGACTCTGACCGTCATCGGCGCTGACAAGAACAGCACCATCGTGTTTCCGCTGCCGATGGACGTGATCTCGGCTTATCTCGCAAAAACGAAATAGGCGAGGTGAAGGACAGGGGCCCGCCCGCCGCCTGCCGACACCTTACGCCGGCACGTGGTAATTTGCCTGGGTCATCACGTCCACGCCGCAGGGCAGGTTCTCGATCCAGTTCAGGAATTCGTTGACCATCTTCTTGCCCTTGAACATACGGCCGTGCTGCGGCACGATGGACTCGACATCCATCTGGCGCACCATGTTCACCCAGAAGCGGCAGATCTTGTTGGAAACCATGTAGCGGCGATGGAAGCCGTCCATCAGCGGGATGTGCGCCTTGAAATCCTCGACCGGTGTGTCCGCCTCGTTGTGCTTGACGATGGAGGCGCCCATGTCGCCCGAGAACAGTATCTTGGAGACCGGATCGTAGAACTGGAAGTTGCCCTCGGAGTGCATGAAGTGGGCGGGAATCGCCTTGATCGTGGACTCGCCCAGCGGCAGCGTCATGCCCTCGTCCGGGATGCCCTGCACGCGCCCCTCGGCGTTGCCGGCACTGCAGAAGTGCGGTACGAAGCGCGTCCACAACTTGGAAATGATCACCTGGCAGTCGGTGTGTATCATCCATTTATTGACCGACGCGATGATGTCCGGGTCGGCATGCGAGGCGAGAATATATTCGAGCTTCTTGGGCGAGAAGTAGTTGTGCATTTCCATCAGCAGACCGTTATAGGTCATGTTGCCGCCCGGATCGAGCAAGGCGCCGTGGCCGTTGTCAACAATCAGGAACTGGTTCGCCTGAACCGCCGCGCCCATGGAATCGTCCACGAGGTCATCAAACATCAGACAAAGATGTTTGCCGTTATTGAACAGCTCTATTGCCATCTCACCCCCATATTGACATCAGTTCACCCTGGATTTGCCGCTCAGCATGGAGCATGCCGTTTCTGGACTGACTCAAATAATGTTGTAATGGGTAAAGGCCCCCTCGCACCTTCATCCCTTCATGCGTTTCAGGTCTCCCCCGACGTAACCGCGATTATGGACTCGGAAATGTGCCTGCCAGCTTGTTATTGCCGTTATTGCCGGACGCTTTTGCCGTACGATAATAAACGCCCCGGACGAAAATATCTAGCGTTATCGTAAAAATATTCTTGACAGCTTTCTGCCGACCACCCGGGCACGCCGAGCAGCGGCACGGGCGTCAGTTCCCGTGTACTCTGTGCGCATCCCGGCGCAGATAGATATGCCGCGAGCAACGCGTCCAAGTGTGTGAGTTGCCGCTCCAGCGGCCACTCGAAATATCCTGCTTCGACGCTCAGAATTAAACCCTGCGCGGTCATGCCGACATAGGGCCGCAGAATCTTTTCGCAGAGGCCGTGGCCGAACACGCAAAACCCCATCGCGTCGGCCAGTCGCGGGCGCCGATGCCAGAACAGTTCCTTCCAGCGAAACTCGCGCAACAGCGCGGCCAGTTCCCCGTCCGCGCACGGCACGATCACGCCGGACTCGTCGAGCAGGGTGAGCATGTCGCGCCTGTGGCCGCGCTCGCTGCGCCCCGCCTTGCGGTCGGCGACCATGGTCTGGTAATGCCGCGCATTTATCGCCGCCTTGGAGCGGGGAAACGTCAACCAGGCGAGCGCGTTGAACAGGTCGTGCCAGTTGTCTTCGCGGCTCTGCAATTCTCCCTTCAGGTAGCAGCGTGGCTCGTATTGCGCCTCGAACGGGAGGGAGCGGCCTTCCTGGGCGACGAAACGCAAAGGCGCGCCGCTCCCCACCAGAATACGGGGCTCATGCGTCTCCAGCAGGGCGTTGCAGACCTGCAGCGAGGGGAAAGAGCGGGCATCCACCATGCGCGCCAGCCGTCCGAGCACGGGGTGCAGCGACGCCAGCATGGGCGACTGCATCATTGCGGCAAGATTCCATTCCGGGCGGTCTGTCATGACGTCAAGTTTAACCCGGGACACCGGTTCGCGCCGCTCGCCGTCACTCCACAAATTCCACGATGACCTCGCGCGCGTCCGCCCTGCCCTCGCTGTCGATGGCGCGCAGTTCGTACTTTCCCGGCACGGCCGGCTTCCAGGCAATGTCCTGGCCGGCGCTGCCCTGCCCGATCAGGCTGTCGTTGGCAAACCAGAACAGCTTGCGATCCCGGCCCGACACGTTGGCGCGCAGCAGGATGGGCGATGGCTTGGACAATCTCACGGTATACGTGACGCCTTGAATGGGCGAGGTGATCTGCGGATTGTCGCGGGTATCCTCTGGATTGGCGAAAGCGTCTCCGGACACGATAGCGCTGCCCCCGTTCCCGCAGTCGGGCAGGGGCGGCGGCGTGCGGCGCGGCATGCCCGCCTGGCGGAACAGGCGGCGCAGGTCGGTCGGCCAGAACTCGAACACTTCCGTCTTGACGTAGGGCCCGTCCTTGCAGGTGGCGCGCCCGGTGCGGGTGTCTATCCGCACCGCGCGGTCCAGGTCGCTGACCTTGATCGGCGACTTTCCGGGAATGAACCACGTCGGCACCGTGTCCTTGCACCACTTGTTCGGCAGATCGCCGCTCGCGGCGCACACCTGTATCCGCTTCACGTCCGCCGGCCAGGGGCGCGCGAGTTCGCCGGGGTCGAGATGCTGGGCGCGCATGCTGTCCACAATCTTGAAAAACAGGGGCGCGGCGGCCTTGATGCCGATGAACGCCGGATTGCCGGTACTGTCGAAGTTCCCGACCCACACCAGCAGCACGTAGTGGCCGAAGATGCCCGCCGTCCACGCGTCGCGGAACCCCCACGAGGTGCCCGTCTTCCAGGCCACGGGCGGAGCCGCCGGCCTGCCGGTATCCGGACGGATGTTGGTATCCAGCATTTGCACGGTGATGAAGGCGGCTGCCTCCGAAAGCACGTGCGGCGCCCCTGCGCCGCCTTCGGCTTGCCCGGCCGAATGCTCATAGCGTAGCGGCATGGGCACCCCGCGGTTGCCCAGCATCAGATACAGCCGCCCCAGTTCTTCCATGGTCAGCTCGGCGCCGCCCAGCGCCAGGGCCAGCCCGTAATGCTGCTCCGAGGCAAGCCGGGATACATGCTGCGCCTTGAGAAATTCGTAAAGCGTCGGCTGCCGGAGGCGCGACGCCACATAGACCGCGGGAATGTTCCGGCTGCGCACCAGTGCCTGCTGTGCGGAAATGGGGCCGACGAACTGGCCGTCGAAATTCTCCGGCGAAAACGGCCCGAAGCTTGAAGGCGCATCCTTCAGGATCGTCTGCGGGTGCAGCAATCCCTGGTCGAGCGCGAGGCCGTAGATGAACGGCTTCAGCGTCGAGCCCGGCGAGCGCTTGGCCAGTGTGCCGTTCACTTGGCCGTCTATGCTGTTGTTGAAATAGTCGGCGGAGCCGACCAGCGCGCGCACCTCGCCCGTGGTGCGGTCGATCAGCATCACGCTGGCGTTGCGTATGCCCACGCTGCTGTGGTTCTTGATGAACTGCGAGACCAGCCGCTCCAGCGTATCCTGCAGGCGCAAGTCAACCGTTGAGAGTATCTCGCCCGACTTCGCGGCCAGCGCATCGGTACTGTGTTCGCGCAGCAGCATGTCGGTGAGGTGCGGGGCCCGGAACGGAAGGTCGGATACGCCATACAGGTGCGGCGGTGTAGTCAGGTCGGACTTGTAGGCCGCGCTGCGCGGATGGCGAGCCTGCCAGATGCCGAAGAGCCGCGCGCGCGCGTCCATCAGCGGCGAGGGTCCGTCGCTGCGCATGCCGCGCTTGTTGGGATTTTGCGGGATCACCGCCAGTGTCAGCACCTCGGGCAGCGTGAGTTGGGCGGGACGCTTGTGGAAATAGATGAGGCTGGCGGCGCCCGCACCCTCGACGTTGCCGCCGTAAGGTGCATAGTTCAGATAGGCCTCGAGGATGTCGTGCTTGGAGTAGCGCAACTCCAGCCACGCGGCATATGCGATCTGCCTGAGCTTGCCGCCTACGGTCTGGCTGCGGATGCCGTACAGCCGCCGCGCCAGTTGCATGGTGAGGGTCGAGGCGCCCTCGCGCTTGCCGCCGCCATAGGTGGAGAACGCGGCCCGCGCCAGCGCGAACGGATTGAATCCGGGATGCCAGTAGAACCAGCGATCCTCGTATTCCTGCACCGCCTCCGGCAGCCTGGGATCCATCTGCTCCAGCGGCACCCAGACGCGGAACTGGTCGTCGGTGGCCAGCGCCATGCGCAGCAAGGTCCCGTCGCTGGCGTAGACCGCGACGCTGCCGGGATAGTAGCCGCGCAAGGAATCGTGCGGCCACAGCCGCAAGGCAAGCAGCGCAATAAACAGCAGCGCCGCGTAGGGCGCTGCGTTTCTGGCCCCGCGCACCCAGCGCGTGTCCCGCGCGGCGGCGAGGCCGGAACGGAAAAATTCCGGCTTCATCGATCAATCTATCGTAACCCGGGGCGCCGGCCGGGCGCCCCGTTGAGCGGTTTTACCCTTACTTGCCGTCCGGCGCAACGACGATGATCGTTTGCCCGCCCGCGGACCTCGCCTGCAGGTTGCGCCGGTACAGCGACTCGCCGTATGCGGGCGGAACGACAAAGGTTCCTGCGTTGGTGGCGCGAATGCGGTAGGTCACCTCGCTGACATCGCCGGTGATCATGCCGTAGAACACGACACGGTCCTCGCGCACGTCCGCATATTCGATGTTCCAGTTCGACGAGGAACCAGCCAGCCCCGCGAGCGCGCCCTGGGGCGCCGTGCCGCCGCCCTGCCCTTCCCCATCCTGCCCTTCCCCGTCCTGACTGTCGTCTCCCTCATCGCTGCTGTTGCCGTCTGGCGAAACCACCGCAGACGGTGTGTCCAGCACCGGCTCGAATCCGCCGGGCAAAAGATCGATCAGCGCGGCGCTGGGAATGCTGTCTCCATTCACCGAACGGAACTTGAGGTGCACTGTCACCTCGTCCCCGACCTTGATGGTGGAAATCGGCTTGCCGTTCGCATCGGTATATTCGCGCAAGACCTCCATCCCGCGGCGCAATTCCTTGGCCTCGGGTTTCTTGTCGAAGCCGGTTTCCGCCACCGAATAGTAGGTGGGAATGCCGGACTTGTCGTTGGTGAACTTCAGCTTGCGGCTGGTCGGCGGGAAATTGACGCGCGGCACCAGGTTGTCCGGCAGCGTCAGGGGGGTGGCCTTGCCCTGGGCATCTATGGAATCGATGCCCAGCTTGCCCAATCCCTCATGACCGGCAGTGCCCGCATAGGCATCGAGCGCGAGGATCAGATAGGCCGACGACAGCGTATTGAAGTCTCCGTCGACCACCGGCTTGACCATGTTCGCCATCACGCTCGCCGGCAGATCGCGCGCGCGATCCGGGAAGTGCCGCGACAGCAGGTAAAGGATCTGAGCGTCGCGGATCAACGGGTCATAGTAGTGGCCATAGTCGAATTCGCCGCCGCTCTTGCGCAATACGGCCTCGCTGTGGTCGATAAGGTCGGAGGCCAGGCTGTCCTGTTTCAGCAGTTTATAGGACGCGGCCAGATACGCGGCGGCAAGGTCGTCCTTCCACACCTTGGGATAACGCTTCTCCAGCGACTCGCGCAGGCTGGTGAGGATGGGCGTAGTCACCACGGTCTGGCGGGTGAGCAGGTAGGCGGCGTATGCGCGCGTACGCAGTTCCCACAGCGAATCACCCGGGCTGGCGGCATAGGTCTGCAGATAGCTCATGCCCTTGAGCAGCATGTCGCCCGGCACCGGCTCGCCGTGATCGGCCGCCTCCAGCATCATGTGTATCGCATAGACGCTGGCGAATTCGTCCGGCTGGACCGACGCGTCCCACAGCCCGAAGCCGCCATCGCCATTCTGGCGCATGCGCAGCATGCGCCAGGTTTCGTCCAGCGTGCGCGCGACGGCCAGCTTCTGGTTGCCCTTGGCAAACTCCGGCCGTTTGTCGAGCACGATGGCCGGTATCGCCTGGCTGGTGACCTGTTCGGTGCACAAGTGGTCGAAGTTGGCGAGATAAACGGACAACCCCGAGGTCAGCACCAGCGGCAGGCCGGAAACCCCGGCTTCCAGCGTGCGGTATTGCGGGTACATGTTGCGCGCCGTGGTGACCTCCGTACTGCCGGTGAAATTGCCCGACTGGATCAGCGTATAGCGCGGCGAGGAAGGGCGTACCGATACGTCCGTGGTGAGTTTCGCGCGCTTATCCCCCAGGGCGGCAGTGAATATCAGCGAAGCGGAGCCCAGCCTGGCCTCGCTGCCGCTTACGGCCTTGAGGTGAAACACCGCGCTCGATTCGCGCATTTCGCCGATCTTGAGCGTTTGCGTCTGGTTGCCGTCCACCTGCAGGTGCGGCGAGGTCTTGAGCGTGACCTTGACCGGCGCATCCTGCCCGGAACCCAGGATATTGTTGGCGACCCCGACGCTGACGTCGAATTCGTCGCCCGGGGTGACGGCCAGCGGCGCATTGGGCGAAAGGACGAAATCGCCCCGCACCAGAGACTTGGCCTGGGCCGTGCCCACGCTTTGGTCGTTCACGGCAACCGCCATGATGCGCATGGTGCCATTGAAATAGTCGGGAACCTGGTAGGTGAAGTCCTTCTCGCCGTCGACGTCGACTATCCCCGACCAGAACACCACTGGTTTGTCGCGCCTGCGCTTGAACGGGTTGAGGTTCTTGGCCAGGGCGGCCTCGGCACCGCCGCCGGGCGCGCTGGCCTCCATCAGTTTCTTGAACTCGGGCAGGATCAGGTCCAGGATCTGCGAGGTCTGCACTTCCAGCATGCGCTTCTGGAAGAATTTTGCCAGCGGATCGGGCGTCTGATAGGCCGCGACCTGGAGTATGCCCTCGTCCACCGCGAACACCACGGCGCGCGTGCGCTTCTGCGCGGCGAGCTTGATGTGCAGGGGCTGGCCGGGCTTGACCAGCGCGGGAGCGGTCAGCGTCAGCTTGTTGGTGCGCGCGGCCAGGCTGGTGGCGAACGGAACGACCGCGTGCGATAGCGGGCTCATGAATATTTCGTCCGAGGACGGATCACGGATGTATTGCACCGTCACGTAGCCGTTACCCTCGAAATCGCTGGGCACCCGGATCTTCTGCACCGAAGCCAGCGTCGTGCTCTTGAACCACTGCGTGGCATAGACCTTGTCGCGCTCTATCGTGATCAGGCCTGCGCCGGTGTATGGCGCATGGATGCTGACCTCGATTTCCTCGCCCGGGGCATAGTCTGACTTGTTCAGCGTGAGCTGCAGTTCGGCGTTGCGATCCAGGCTGCGCGTGACATTGGCATTGCCCGCGACCGCGTATTCGATGCGGTTCATCTCGAGCCCCTTGTCGTTGCGCAGAACGTAGGCGAAGTTGCCGGGCTTGCTGGTATCGAGCACCAGATTGTGTCCGGCCGCCGGGATGGTCAGCTTGCTCTCCTTGACCAGCGTCTCCTTCTTGACCGACTCGTACTTGTAGGTGCCGTCCGGCTGCTTTTTGAGCACCGAGACGTACTTGCTTTCGACCAGTTGCAGGGTCAGCCCGCCTACCTTGATCTTCTGCACCTTGGGATTGATAGCCACCAGAGACACCTCGCGCTTGCTGCCGCGCGACACGTAGCCAAGCGAGCCATCCGCCTTGTAGCCCAGCAGGTAATCGAGGTCGGAAACCATCACCGCGCATTCCGCCGCCACGCTGCGCCCGCCCTGCGGCTCGAAGGCGCGCGCGAGGAATCCCACGCGGTACGTCGCCTGGGTGTAGCGGTCCAGTTGCAGATCGAACAGTGCATCGCCCTTGACGTCGGTAGCCTGCGCCTTGAGCGACTCGCTGTAGCCTTCCTTGGCACGCTGCGGGTCGTAGAAGTGGTAATCGGCGAATCCGCGGAACGCGGGATAGGCCGGGCTCAGCGTCAGTTCCGCCCGGACGGTGCGGTTTTCAGCGGGGGTGCCGAACAGATTCTGCACGTTCACCCGCGCCGTGAGGTCCTTGGGATGGACCCAGCCTCCGTCCGCGCCCAGGGTCTCCTGGGAAAAATGCGCGACGACCTTCATCCGGTCCGGCAGGAATTCCTGCACCTTCACGGTCGTCGAGCCGATCTGGGCATCCGCGCGGCCGTCCTTGACCAGGTAGAGGTTGATGTTATAGGTCCCGGTCGGCGAGCTTTCCGCCGTCTGGTAGCTCAATTCGGCAAACCCGCCCGCAGGCAGCTTGATTTTCTCGCGCTTGACGGTCAGGCCGCGCGCGTCCAGCACCTCTGCCTCCAGCGGCAGCCCGGTCATGTCGGTTCCCCACTTCGCCGGCTTCACCACCATGCCGATGTGGAATGTATCGCCCGGCCGATACAGGCCGCGGTCGGAGAACAGATAGGCGCTCACCTGGCTGGCGCTGAGCGCATTGCTCACGCCGCCCACGTCGAAGCGCGAGACATCCAGCGCGCGGCCGCTGCTGTTGAGCGGCATGAAGCTCAGGTCGTCGCCCTTCTTCACGATCACCATCAGCGGCGTGCGCTCGCGCGTGAGCTTGTCCACCTTGGGGAACGTGGCGCGGCCGCTCGCATCGGTGGAGCGGCTGAACAGCGAGACGCCGTTCTTGGCGATCACCTCCACCGTCGCGCCTACCACCGGCCTGCCGGTGTAGATGGACTGCACGAAGACGTCGCGGGTGCCGTCCAGCGATTTCTTGACCAGAATGCCCAGGTCCGTGACCAGCACCAGGCGCTTGTCGGTGCGGTACTGCATGGACATGGTGTCGTCGCCACAGTCGTCACCGCAATCCGCAGACTCGTCGGCATTGTCCCCGCCTCCGTCGCCCGCGGCGTCATCCGGCGTCGCCTGGCTATCCCCGCCGTCTTCCGGCGCCGCCGTCGCCGCCTCGACCGGGGTCTGCGGCTTTTGCGCACGCGCATTCTGCTTATCCTGCGCGGGATCGTAGCTGGTCACCGTCATCAGGAAGACGCCGTGTTTCTGCCCCACCCCGCCGGCGTTGAGATAATCGGCCATGTCGATCGCCTCGTAGCGCGCCTTGCCGTGCTTCATGTGCAGCAGCGGCACCTTGCGCACGAAGCGCTCGACCAGGTTGTCGGGACCGAAGCGGCCGTAGAACTCGGGGTTGGAATAATCGCCGTCGGCCTGCGACACCAGGTTCTGCAACTGGCTGGGCAGCACGCGGCCGATTTCCACCTGGTATCCGGGCAGGTCACGCACCAGCACGGCGACTTTCTTCTCGCCGCTCAGCGCAAGCAGCGAGCCCTGGCTCAGTATCTTCAGTTCCGCGGGAAAACGCGGCACGGTCACGATGCTGGCTTCGTCATGCCCCAGTATATAGCCGCCTATGGACTTGATGCCCTTGCGCACCTGCACATAGATCTGCCTGCCCACGTCGGCCTGATACTTGTAGCTGTGGGTGTCGCTGTGGTCGAATTCCGTGGGAATCGGGTTGGGCGCGAGACGCTGTGATTTCGCCAGCACCGCTGCCGTGATTTCACCCTGGCCCCAGAAATAGCGCGCCTGGCTGTTGTGATTGGCGGGAGTGGGGTTTGCCTTGGGCAACACCCACATCGAGACAGCCTGCTGCATCTCGGTCTCGTTGACTTCCTCCGAGGTGTGAACGATCAGCACCTGCTCCGGTTCGTTGCGCTCGTTGGAAACCACCTGCGGCCTGATGTCGTCCACTTGCAGGCTGTACAGGGAAGGAACGGTGAAGCTGCGGGTGAGCTCCTGATCGAATCCGTCTCCGCCCCGCGCGGCCGTTATGCCCTTGCCCAGGGTCAGGACCACCTGGCCCGGATCCTTGGGGATGGGCAGGGGTTCAGAATGAATGTAGGCGTTCAGCTTCAGCGCATCGTAGCTGATGACAAAGGAAAGCTCCTTCTTGCCGAGGCCGAGGAAACCGCCGTGCTCGCCGGCCATCACCAGGCCCACATGCTTTTCCAGGCTGACCGGGTCGACCGGATGCGAGAAATTGAGATCGACGACGACCTTCTTGACCGCCGGATTGACCGGATCCTGGTAGAACTGCGTGTCGCTGATGCGCATGACGAAAGGCGCAGTGTGGAAGGCGGTTTCGTAGTTCGCGAGCACCACCTCGGGCTTGAACATCTCCTGGCGGAATTTCACGCTGAAGGTACGGCCGATGGGCCAGTCAGCGGACGGCGTGAAGATCAGGGTGCGGTCGTCCGACCAGCGCCATTTTCCCGGCTGCGCGGGGGAAAGGGTGGGCCCCTTGGCGATCTCCTTGCCGCTGTCCGCCAGCGGCGCCACGGAATCGCCGAATGTAATCACCAGCGACTTGGGCGCGCGCTCCGCCGCATTCTCCGCTTCGAGCTCGGTACGCCCCGGATCGACGACGCTATAGGAAACTTCAAGCGGATGCGGCCGCGATTTCCAGTAGTCGTAGAACGCAAGGCCGCTACCCCCCAGCACCGCAATGACGACTGCACCGGCCACGGCTGCCTTGCGGTGCGCTTTGACCAGCGCCCAACAGGGATGCAGAAGGCTGCGGGAAATGAATCCGAAAAACGCGTTCGCACCAGGACGCAGGCGCTTCAGCCAGGCTGGCGGATTCCAGGTGCCGACCACTTGCCGCAGCAACCATCCCAGCAGCCCGATGATCGCGCGTACTGCGCCCCACAAGCCAACAAATGCCTTCCTGACGCCCTCCGGCACCGCACCCAGATTCATCTACCGCCCCCTTTTCCCGCTCCCGCCCGGCGCACCACATCTGGGGCCGGTCCATGATTCATGCCATTGCCAGCCGCACGCGCAAAGCGAATTCGCGGCGCATGCTCCGCCACGCGGACTGCTGTTGCAATACCCCCAAGGGGGTTGATGGTACGCAACGCACCCGCTTCACGCAACCGGCAAGAATGCATATGCATTCCGCCGCCGTCGCGGCAGAGGGCGCGCGCCGCGCGGACCGAGGGGGCTGCGGTCCGTCAGGCGGGCAGTTGCGTCGGCGCCGGGAGCGCCCGCCAGCCGCGCAGTCGCTCGGGATGCCAGTTGACAGCAGCCCACTGCAAAGTGTGCTGCGGCGGGGCCGTGCGCAACTCGTGCGGCGGCGACTGCCGCAGAAAGGACAGGGCGAGCCACAGCGTTTCGCGCGGCTTCGCGCCGTCCACCGGCACGGCCAGCGTCTGCTTGCTCAGCTTCTCGCCGCGCTCGTCCACCGCGACCGGCAGGTGCGCATAGTGCAGCGCAGGCAGCCCGAGCAGGCGCTGCAGGTAAATTTGCCTGGGGGTGGAAGCAAGCAAATCCGCACCGCGCACCACATGCGTCACGCCCTGAAAGGCGTCGTCAACCACGACCGCAAGTTGATAGGCATAGAGCCCGTCCGCGCGCTTTACCACGAAGTCGCCGATCTCGCGTTCAAGGTGCTGCAAAAAGCGGCCCTGCAACTCGTCGTCGAACGCCACGACCCCCGCCTCGCCGTCCCAGCTTGCCGCGCGGTCCGCGCGTACGCGCCAGGCATACGTCCGGCTCGCGCCGGTCACATCGGCCGGCAGCCGGTGGCCTACGGGAATGCCGTTACGGCAGGTGCCGGGATAGATCAGTCCATCTGCGCCATGCAGTGCGGAATCGGCGATTTCACGGCGCGTACAGGCGCAGGGATAAACCAGGCCTTGTGCCTGCAGGCTGTGCAGCGCCTCGGCATAGGCCGCCGTGCGCCGGCTCTGATACATGATCTCGCCATCCCAGTGCAGGCCGAAACTTTCCAACGTGCGCAGGATACCGGCGGCGGCGCCCGGCACGCAGCGCGGACCATCGAGGTCTTCCATCCGCACCAGCCATGTCCCGCCACGATGCCTGGCATCGAGAAAGCTCGCGGCCGCCGCAACCAGGGAGCCGAAATGAAGCGGGCCGGTGGGGGACGGAGCAAACCGCCCGCAATAGGATTGGTCGCGCGGCTCCCCGGCCGCGGTGGAGTGCATCATCCTGCGTCACGCCCGGCCGGACCGCGCATGCCTAAAGCGTGCCGCCGGCCTGCCTGTCCAGTTGATACTCGGCATAGGAATATACGTGACCCTGCAGATAATGGGCAGGCAGATCAAACAGCGCCCAGTAATAGGTTTGACGGCCGCGGCACACCTGCGGCGGAAGACAATAGGACAACCATGCGTCGCCGATTTCCTTCAGGTATGTTCCGGCGGTGTCCGAGAAAAACGGCACCAGCCTGAATTCCTTCAACCCGCTCAGCAGTTCCTGCGGCGCCCCCTGGTCCAGGGCGATCTCGTAGTGGGCGGTCAACCCTTCCGCGGTCTCGATCACCATCAGCGTCGCGCGTCCGCGCTCGTCGAAGAACAGAATCCCCGGCGGATTCGGAAACAGATAGTGCTCGACGAAGCGATAGCGCTTGCGCAGCTCCTCCGTCAGTTCGCCCACTGCAGGATCGTAAAGATAGGAATAGATGTGACGCGCCAGCAGATCCTTGAGCGTGTGCGTCCGTTCGTCGAAGAAGGCCCGCTGCAGCCGGGGTATTTCCGCGCGCAGAAAATCGATCGCACCGGGATCGCTTTTCGAGATGAAGCAATCGATCAGCTTGCGGTTGAAGGCATTGATGGCGATTTTCTCGTCCGCCTGCCCGGTCAGCAGTATCTTCTTGATCGGCATATCCTGGCACAGCGCACACAGTTCGACGCCATTCATGCCGGGCATGGCGTAATCGACGACGAGCACCGCCGGCGTGTCGAAACGCTGCCTGTCCATTACGGTGCGATAAATACGATCAAGGTACAGGGAGACATTGCGCCGCTCCAGCAAGTCACCGTCCTCGTCGTAATTAACGCGAATGGTCGCGAGGTCGCTGTCCGCGCGCTTTTTCTCCGCCTCCCGCAACCAGTGCAGCGCCGCCTCTCCGTCGCCAAATGTCTTGCACCCGAATTGCGGGGCAAGCTGAAAGGACAAACTGGACAGGAAACTCTGACTGTCGTCCACGAGGACCGTCAAGGCCGGGTGTTGATATACCGGTAAATTATTCTGCATGTTGCCGCCTATAGTACACATGCTCCCTTGCTTTTGCTGTGGGCCGCTTTTCTTTATCGATTTTTCCCGCATCGATCCCGGCCCCTCCGCAATCGAATCCGTCGCTCAACCCGCACGCCTCGCCGCCAGCGCCGCCGCCCCGAGCATTCCCGCCCGATCGCCGGCCTGCGCCGGCGCGACCCGGATCCGCCCGCGCAGGGCCGGAATCAGGTCTGCATCCAGGCAGGCCTCGAATTCCCCCTGCAGCAGCGGCCACGCGGCGGACATGCCGCCGCCGATCACGATCGTCGCCACATCGACTACTTTCGATATATGGGCAAGCGCAGCCGCCAGCGTCCGGCCCGCAATGCGGAATGCTTCGGCGGCATGTGCATCGCCGTCGCGCGCGCGCGCCGCAATGCCTTCCGCATCCATCTCGACGCGGGCGAGTTCGCGGTAGCTGATCTCGACCCCGCTGGCGGAAGCATAGCGTTCAAGACAGCCGCGGTTGCCGCAGCCGCACAGCCGCCCGCCCGGATGGACGATGATGTGGCCAACTTCCATCGAGACGCCGTGTTCGCCCGGGTAGGCCCTGCCCCCCAGTATCAAGCCTCCACCCACCCCCGTGCCCAGCCCGAGATACACCAGGCTTTGCGTTCTGGCGTCGGCCAGAAGGTACTCGCCGTATGCCGCGGCCAGCGCATCATTTTCGATGCGCACGGGAAGACCCAACAGCCGGGCCAGCGGGCCGGCGATGTCCACATTGTTGAGCCCGGGCAGATTGGGAGACAGCGAAACCACGCCGGTGTCCGGATCGATAAAGCCCGGAAAACCGATGCCTACCGCCTCGACCTCCGGATGCGCCCGGCACCCGTTGCCTATGGATTCCGCAAGCGCGGTGACGATCTTTCCGAGTGCCTGTTCCGCCGCATTTTCCCGGCAGATTCCCGAGAAATCGGCATGATAGCGGGACTCCCACATGACCTCCTGCCCGCGCACCACGCCCACGCGCAGATTGGTGCCGCCCACGTCCACGCCTATCCGCAACCCGGCGTTCATGCGACGTTCTTTCCCGCCTGCAAAGTGATGGTCAGCGCCTGTCCCCGCTCGGGGACTGGCCAGGACAGCACCACCGTCACAGCCTGCATGATCTTTTCGAAACCGGCCTCCGATTGCGATACGCTGAAACAAGGCGCGCTTTCGATCCCGGCCGGCTGATTGAAGGACAATTTGACCGCCCCGCCGAGCACCTCGTCGGCCAGCAGGATGGAGCGGCAGTCACGCAGGCTGTGCACCTGGCCGAAGCCGCCGCACACCTGCTCGCAAGCCTTGAAATACCCCGCGGGGCCGTCGCAGCTCGGCATGGCGATGTTCAGTTCCACTTCGAAACGGCTGCCGGGTTCGAGGTCGCCGGCCTCGCCACCGAAAGCGTAGGTCACCGTCAGCGTGTCGCCCCGCAGCGCGAACTCCTTGCGCAGGTGTCCTGCCGCCGGATCCGACTCAAAGGCCGCTTGGGGCCCGCCGCTCTCCACCGCCGTGAGCCGGTATTGCACAGGGCGCGTCTCGCCGCCGGGCGCAACCAGCCTGTCCACGAACAGGGTGCGCCGGTATGTGTCCATCACCAGGTCTTCAGGCGCGATCTGGTGCTTGAAGCTCACCTGCTCATGCGGATTGGAGATGCCCGCGCCGCCAGGCTGGGTGCTCCTGTTTTGCGTGACCTTGTAATGGTAATGCTCCTCCTGCCGCGTAAGGGTATCGGCGAAATTGTGCGTGAGCGCGTAGGCGTCCAGTTCGCAGACGCTGGCGGACCCGTCGCCCATGATGATGGCTTGCAGTTCGCGGTTGTGGAGAATGATCTTGTCGTCGCCGCTCATGTCGACATCGGCGACCACGGCCGGCGGACGCGCCGCCGCGGCGTCCAGCAGCCGTTCAAGCCGGACAATGGCGTTATATACCGCCCGCCTCAGGTGCGGCAGATAGAGCCCGCCGAACAGGCCATGCCAGTAGGCATCGTTGGCCTGCGCCTCGTACAGCGCGTCACGCATGGCAGCGGTACGCTTGCGCTCCGGCAGCGCGTTGCAGCGATCGGAAAGATGGAGCATGCGCTTGTGCATCCAGTTCGATTCGGGATAGCGCGACAGGAAGTTGCGCCAGATGCCACCCCGCAGAAAAGCCTTGGTCGCGTCATACTGCCCCTGTTCCTTGGCTTCCTGGATCAGCTCGGCATAGCGGTGCGCGGGCTTCGCGGGCAGCGTCCACTCGTTCATCTCGATGTAGGATGTGGTCGGCAGGTAGACCACGCCGCACGTTTTCGCCGCTGCGTGGTAGTCACTGTAGCGCATGGGCTGGATAACGCCGGATGCGAGCACGCCCTCGATGAAGGAAGTGAGCCAGCCCCGTTCATACACCCATGCATAGGTTTCGGGCCAGATGCCGAACTTCTCGATGTCGTCGAAATAGATTGCGGCATTCCTGCCCGATTCACCGGCCATTCCCTCGAGGTATCGCACCGCGTCATCCGCCGGAGAAAACGGCAAGCGGTAGCGCAGTGCCTCGGAAATCGGGAACAGGTCCAGCCTGCGCCCGTCCTCCTCGGTGCTGAAATAGCCATTCAGGTCGCTCAACTCCTTTCCGGCACAGAGAAAGTGGTAATCGTCCACGGTCACGTAGCGCACGCCGCAATCCGCCAGCGGCGCCACGACGCCGGATTCCCATACGCGCTCGGTCAGCCAGGCGCCGACGGGCAGTTGCCCCAGGTGCTTCTCCATGCACTCGGACATGCGTTCGATCTGCCCGATGCGATCGCGCACCGGAATGGCCGCCAGCACCGGCTCGGTATACCCAGCTCCAAACACTTCCGCCTGGCCGCGCGCGACCATTTCCTGCAGCAGGAGCACATCTTCCGGATATTGCCTGCGCAGATAATCGAACAGCCATCCGCTGATGTGTATGGCGAACGGAAACGCCGGAAAGCGATGCATGATCTGCAGGAAGGGCTGGTAGCAGCGGCGGTGCGCATCGTCCATGACAAATGGGAAATTTCCCACCGGCTGGTGTGCATGAACCCCAAAAAGCAGGCTGGTCGTTTTTTTTTCCATTGTTTCCCTTGCCGTAATCAGGCGGACCGCCGCATCGTGCCGCCGGCTTCCGCATTGCCGCCACCGGCGCTAACCGGCTGTTCCAGTTCGACCGGGGCTGGCAGTTTGAGCAGATGATACAGATTTTCCAGGTTGATGCGGTAAAGCCTGTCGAACGACCGCACGCTTACGCTGGGGTTGTAGTCGCCGAACCACCAGAACCAGTCGGAGCCTTCGCAAATGCCGAGCTGCTGGGTGGCGCGCGCACGCTCCTCGTCGGTCAGCCTGCCGCTGTTGATGACCTGATCATAGCTCGCCTTGGCGGCGCACAGCAGGTCCCAGGCGCGGTTTTTTTCCGGCATCCCTATCCATGTGCTGAAGGTGCCATACACCCAGCTTCCCGCCACCACGGAGGTCAACTGCCCCGGGGAGACTGAATGCTGCGGCGGGGCGCCCTCTCCTTCGCCCGGCGCGGAAATCATCTTCACGCAGTCGGCGAAGGTTGTGGTGCGGATAAAGGGGTGGCTCTGCAGGGCGTCATAGAGGCCGGACAGGAAATAATGGCCGTTGTACGGGTAATACTCCCAGGCGTTCTCGCCATCCAGAATGACGCTGACCACCGGCTCCTCCCCGGGATCGCAATGCCGCCTGATCTCCTCCAGTGCGTGGATGAAGTCGAAAACCGCGTCGCGCCCGTGCCACTTGGTGTATTCGAAGCCGATCTTGTCGGAAAGACGGTCGTCGCGGAAGAAACACACAATCTCCCCCTTCTCCGTGCTGCAGCGATATGGCCGGTACAGGTAGTGCAGCCGGTCAGGCATGTGGTCGCCCTGCACGCGGCGCAGGCTGTTGAACAGCACCGCTTCGCCGCTTGCCGTCCACTTGCAGCCATGGCCGGCAAGCACGCCGACCGCCGGCAGGGACACGCTGCCCTCCGCCGGCCACATGCCATGGGGAGCCGCGCCAAAATGCCTGCGATAGTTATCTACGGCATCCGCGGTGTGGGCTGCCGAGCGCTCCATTCCACCTGGATATTTGTGGGTCTGCGGCAGCGGGGCATCCGGCATGGCCTCGCGCGCACTGTCGAAATCGATCAGCAGCGGCATGATGGGATGGTAGTAAGGCGTCGTGGACAGCTCGATGCGCCCATCCTCCTGCAGCTTGCGGTAGCGCGGGATGATGCCGGCCATCAATTCCCCCACCAGAGCGAAAAGCTGCTTCCTGTCCTCGAAGGTGAACAGGTAGCCTTTCGCCATCAGGCGCGGCACCAGCTCCGTGGTGCGCCTCACGCTCTCTCCCATCCAGGCAAGGTGGTACCAGACCAGCAGGTCGGCCAGGTATTGCACGGAGAGATAGCCGACCTGCAGTTCGCTTACCTCATGCAGCATGACGAACATGTCGTGCAGCCGCTTGTAGGCGGGAAACGGGGCGATCATGTTCTGGTGGTTGCTGTTGAAGCAGCGCTGCAGGATCAGCTCGCGCTGCTCCCGCGTGAGGCCGTCGAGGTCCGGGATCGCCAGCATGGCGAGCAGCGGATCGCGCATCTGCCCGGTTTCGAACTGCGCGCAGTAATCCTCGATCTGGTCGAGCAGCGACGGCACAAAATTCACCACGGCGCGCATGCCGGGATACTGCTCCAGGTGCCAGGCCATGTCGGTGTAATCCTTGATGGCGTGCAGGTAGGTCCAGGGCATTTCGAATTCGCCGGTCACGCGGTTGCGGTAATCCGGCTGGTGCATGTGCCAGCTCAGGATGAGATGCAGTGTTCCGGGATTTTGCATACGAGTCGCCTTTCTCGCCGTACTGCTGCAACGGCCTATAGGTTGCGATGCAGGCCCTGCCCGAGCATTTCGGGTGTGATCAGCGTAATTCCCTTTTCCGACACATAAAACCGCTTGCGGTCCTCATTGATGTCGAGCCCGGCGCGGAAGCCGTCTGGAATCACGCACCCCCGGTCGAGAATGACGCGTTTCAGAACGACATGGTCGCCCACCGTGACGCCGGGCAGTATGACGCTGTCCTCGATATGGCTGTAGCTGTTCACGTGCACATCCGAAAACAGCAGCGAGCGCCGGACAGTCGATCCGCTGATAATGCACCCCCCGGATACCAGCGAGTCGATGGCCACACCGCGGCGGTTTTCATCGTCGAACACGAATTTCGCCGGCGGAAGCTGCACCTGGTAGGTCCAGATCGGCCAATGCTTGTCATACACATTGAGATCGGGCACCACCTTGGTCATTTCCATGTTGGCTTCCCAATACGCGTCCACCGTTCCCACGTCGCGCCAGTAAGCGTGCTTGTTGGCCTCTCCCACGCAACTGTCCTCGAAATGATGGGCAAACACGCGATAGCGCGAGATCAGGTAGGGAATGAGATCGGTGCCGAAATCGTGGGTGGAATAGGGGTCATGGGCGTCGCGGATCAGCTGCTCATACAGGAACTGCGTATTGAACACGTAGATGCCCATGCTCGCCAGCGCCTCGCCCGGGCGGCCGGGCATGGAGTCCGGCTTGGCCGGCTTTTCGTTGAATTCCACGATGCGGTCGTCCCCATCGACCGTGATGATGCCAAACGAACTGGCCTCTTCCACCGGCACACTGAAACAGGCAACGGTCATGTCCGCCTGGTCGCGGACGTGCGATGCCAGCATCTTGCCGTAGTCCATCTTGTAGATATGGTCGCCGCCCAGGACCACGATGTATTCCGGGGCGTGCGAGCGCAGAATGTCCAGGTTCTGGAACACGGCGTCCGCCGTACCCTTGTACCATTCAGCCTCTATGCGCTGCTGGGCCGGCAGCAACTCGACGAATTCGCCGAACTCGCCGCGCATGAAACCCCAGCCGCGCTGGATATGCTGGATCAGGCTGTGCGCCTTGTATTGGGTCACCACGCCGATGCGGCGGATGCCGGAATTGATGCAATTGGACAGGGGGAAATCGATGATGCGGAACTTGCCGCCGAAATGCACAGCAGGCTTGGCGCGCCACCGGGTGAGATCATGCAGACGGCTGCCTCGCCCCCCCGCAAGAATCAGCGCGACCGTCTGCTTGGTCAGCGCGCTGATAAAACGCGACGATGCGTAATCTTGCTGTACCATAAAGAGTCTGTCTCCGCGTAGATTTGTGAACGCCCCCTTAAAACAGCTTATACAGCATCTTTGTAGCGCATTATAATTAATCCAACCGTGTAAGTTAAGGATTTCATAAAAAGCCACGCTCATGCAAAGAACGCAAGATCCTCTGATGCAGGCAATACTCGAGGCACGGATGCACGATCCGTTCAGCTATCTCGGGTTGCACCGGGAAAACGGCGCATGGTCGCTGCGTCTTTTCCTGCCTGACGCGCAAGCGCCGGAAGTGCATGCCGCGGAAGGGTGGGCGCCGTTCCGGAAGATCCATGACAAGGGCATATACGCATACAGCAGCCGCACGCCCGTGCCCAAGCCCTGCCGCATCCGCTACCGCACCGCAGACGGCCGCACGGTTGAAACATGGGATCCCTATACGTTCCCGTCCTCGATCAGCGACCATGATCTCCACCTGTTCAGCGAAGGCCGCTTGTTCGAGGTATACCGCACGCTCGGCGCGCACGTGATGGTCCAGGAAGGTGTCGGCGGCACCCGCTTCGCGGTCTGGGCGCCGAATGCCGAACGCGTCAGCGTGGTGGGCGATTTCAACGGCTGGGACGGACGCATCTACCCGATGCGCGTGCTGGGCTCAAGCGGCGTGTGGGAGCTGTTCATTCCCGGGCTGGGCGCAGGGGAGCTCTACAAATACGAGATCCGCAACCGCCATAGCGGCGCCGTGATGGTCAAAACGGATCCCTATGGCTTCAGCTTCGAGAAGCGGCCGGGCACCGCCGCCAAGGTCTGCGCGCCGGACAAATACCAGTGGTCGGACCGGACCTGGCTGGACGAGCGCGCCAAGGCGGACTGGCTGCACGCGCCGATGAACATTTATGAAGTGCATCCCGGATCGTGGAAACATCCCCATGGCGGCGGCTTCTTCAACTTCCGCGAGCTTGCGGCCATGCTGCTGCCCTATATTCGAGACATGGGCTTCACCCATATCGAGCTGATGCCGGTAAGCGAACATCCGCTGGACGAGTCCTGGGGCTACCAGACCACCGGCTATTTCGGCCTCACCAGCCGCTACGGGGCGCCCGACGACTTCCGCGCCTTCGTGGACATGTTCCACCAGGCCGGCATCGGCGTGCTGCTGGACTGGGTGCCGGGCCATTTTCCCAGGGACGAGTTCGCGCTTGCGCGCTTCGACGGCACGGCGCTTTATGAGCACGCCGACCCGCGCATGGGCGAGCACCAGGACTGGGGCACCTATATATTCAATTACGGCCGCAACGAAGTACGCAGCTTCCTCATCGGCAGCGCGCACTACTGGCTTTCGGAATTCCATATCGATGGCCTGCGCGTCGACGCCGTCGCGTCCATGCTGTACCTGGATTATTCGCGCAAGGAAGGCGAGTGGCTGCCCAACCGCTACGGCGGCCGGGAAAACCTGGATGCGCTGAGCTTCATCCGCGACGCCAACATCATGGTGCACCAGGAATTCCCCGGCGCGATGACCATTGCCGAGGAATCGACCGCGTGGCCCATGGTGTCGCGGCCGGTCTACATCGGCGGCCTCGGCTTCACCATGAAATGGAACATGGGCTGGATGAACGACACCCTGCGCTACTTTTCGCATGACCCCATCCACCGCAGGTATCACCACAACGACCTGACCTTCGGCCAGCTCTATGCCTACAGCGAGAACTTCGTGCTCCCTTTCTCGCACGACGAGGTGGTGCATGGCAAGCATTCGCTCCTCGACAAGATGCCGGGCGACACCTGGCAGAAGTTCGCCAACGTGCGGCTGCTGTTTACCTACCAGATGACCTATCCGGGCAAGAAGCTCAATTTCATGGGCAACGAGTTCGGCCAGGGCCGGGAATGGCAGGTGAAATCCGCACTGGAGTGGCAGCTTCTGGACAGCCACTGGCATCGGGAAGTGCACAACCTTTTCCGCGACCTGTGCCATCTCTACCGCGACACGCCTGCACTGCACGAACTCGACTTCGCCGTGGAAGGCTTTTCCTGGATAGACTGCCATGACGCAGACCAGTCGGTGCTGAGCTACCTGCGCTGGAGCCGTGCGCGCGAATTCGTCGTGGTGGCGCTCAATTTCACGCCCATGCCGCGCACCGGATACCGCATCGGCGTGCCAGAAGCCGGCGCCTATCACGAAGTGCTCAACAGCGACTCGGCCTACTACGGCGGGAGCAATCTCGGCAACGGCGCCGGAATCGAGGCGGAAGACATCCCGTGGATGGGCTATGCCCACTCCGTAAGACTCACACTGCCCCCACTCGCGGGCATCATCCTGGAGCGAGCCGGCTGACATGCCCGACCTGACCCACTCCCCTGCCTGGCAGGCCCTGGCCGCACATCAGCACGTCATCGCGCAAACCCACATGCGCGACCTGTTCGATGCCGACCCGGACCGCTTCGGAAAATTTTCGCTGCAGGCCTGCGGCATGCTGCTCGACTATTCGAAGAACCGGATCAACGATGAAACGGTGGCATTGCTGCTCGGCCTCGCGCGCCAGGCCGGGCTGCCGAAATGGATAGAAAAGATGTTCCGCGGCGAAAAGATCAACGTCACGGAAGATCGTGCCGTGCTGCACACCGCGCTGCGGAATCGCGGCGACCAGCCGGTGCTGGTCGACGGCGAGGATGTCATGCCCGGCGTGCGCCGCGCCCTGGAGCACATGCGGCAATTCACCGAAGCCGTGCGCAGCGGCGAATGGCGCGGCTACAGCGGGAAGCCCATCACGGACATCGTGAACATCGGCATCGGCGGCTCCGATCTCGGCCCGGCCATGGTAACCCAGGCGCTCAGGCCCTATTGCGGGAAATTGCGCGTCCAATTCGTCTCCAACATAGATGGGGCTCAACTTGCGGAGACGCTGCAGACGCTCTCCCCCGAAACCACGCTGTTCATCGTCGCCTCCAAGACCTTCACCACGCAGGAGACACTGACCAACGCGCGCTCGGCCCGCCACTGGTTCCTCACCAGCGCGGGGGAAACGGCCCACATCGCCCGGCATTTCGTCGCGCTTTCCACCAACACCGCCGAGGTGAAGCGCTTCGGCATCGACCCCGCCCACATGTTCGAATTCTGGGACTGGGTGGGCGGACGCTATTCGCTGTGGTCGGTCATCGGGCTGTCGATCGCGCTCGCCATCGGCATGGACAACTTCGAGGCGCTGCTGGAGGGCGCCTACGAGATGGACCAGCACTTCCGCCATGCACCGCTGGAGCGCAACATGCCGGTGATCATGGGCATGATGGGCGTGTGGTACAACAATTTTTTCGGGGCGGAAAGCCATGCAATTCTGCCCTATTCCCAGGACCTCCTCCGCTTCCCCGCCTACTTCCAGCAAGGCGACATGGAGAGCAACGGCAAGAGCGTCACGCGCGACGGCGCGCGGGTGGATTACGCCACCGGCACCGTGATCTGGGGCGAACCGGGCACCAACGGCCAGCATGCCTTCTACCAGTTGATCCACCAGGGCACCTACCTGATCTCGGCGGATTTTCTCGCCCCGATAGAGACCCACTACCCGCTGGAGGGCCACCATGACATCCTGGTGTCGAATTTCTTCGCCCAGACCGAGGCCCTGATGCGCGGCAAGACCCGCGAGGAGGCGCGCGCCGAACTGGAGCGCGCGGGCATGAGCGGCGAAGCGCTGGAAAAACTCCTGCCCCACAAGGTCTTCGGCGGAAACCGCCCGACCAACTCGATAATGTTCCAGAAACTCACGCCGCGCACCCTGGGTTCGTTGATCGCGCTGTACGAGCACAAGATCTTCGTGCAGGGCATCGTCTGGAACATCAATTCGTTCGACCAGTGGGGCGTTGAATACGGCAAGCAGCTCGCGCAAAATATCCAGCATGAACTCAGGAATAGCGATCCCGTCAGCACGCACGACGCCTCGACGAACGGCCTGATCAACCACTACAAGAAGAACCGGAAGTCATAATTGTCCGTTCCCGCCAAAATCCTGTTCGTCACCCCTGAAATCTACCCGCTGGTCAAAACCGGCGGGCTGGCGGACATCAGCGGCGCGCTGCCGCTGGCCCTGCTCAAATTGGGCCTGGACGTACGGGTACTGGTGCCGGGCTATCCGCCCATCCTGGAAAAATTGCCGGATGCCAGGCCCCTGGCGGACCTTTCCGCGGTGGCGGGCGATTCGGGCGGCGCGCGCCTCCTGGGCGCCACAATGCCGGGCAGCAATCTGCCGCTCCTGGTGCTGGATTGCCCCATGCTGTTTGCCCGCCCCGGCGGCCCCTACCTGTCGCCGGAGGGGCGCGACTGGGAAGACAACGTGCTGCGCTTCGGACTGCTCGGACGCGTGGGTGCGCTCCTCGCATCGGGCGATTCGCCGCTGTCCTGGCTGCCGGACATCGTTCACTGTAATGACTGGCAAAGCGGGCTGATTCCGGCCCTCCTGCACTATTCGGAGAAGCCGCACGCGAAGACGGTGATGTCCATCCACAACCTGATGTTCCAGGGCAACTTCGGCCGCGAATGGGTGACCCACCTTGGTCTGCCGGCCTCGGCGTTTGACGTCAACGGCGTGGAGTTTTACGGGCATTTCTCCTTCCTCAAGGCGGGGCTGTACTTCGCGGACGAAATTACCACAGTCAGCCGCACCTATGCCGAAGAGATCCAGACGCCCGAATTCGGCTACGGCATGGACGGACTGCTGAAATGGCGCCGCGGCGTGCTGCACGGCATCGTCAACGGCATCGGGGATGACTGGCATCCGGCATCCGACCCCTACCTGCACGCCCGTTACACCCGCCAGTCGCTGCGCGCGAAATCCGTCAACAAGGGGGCATTGCAGGCGGAAATGAATCTCGATGCGGAGGCGGCCGCGCCCCTGCTGTGCATGGTGAGCCGGCTGACGCGGCAAAAGGGCATAGACCTCGTGCTCGACTGCATGCCCGACCTGGTAGAAGCCGGTGCGCAAATCGCGGTGCTGGGCAGCGGCGAGCGCCAGTACGAAGAACGCCTGGGCGACCTGGCGCGCCGCTATCCCGGCCGTATCGGCATCTCCATCGGGCACAATGAAGGCCTGGCGCACCGGCTGATCGCGGGCGGCGACATGTTCCTCATGCCCTCGCGCTTCGAACCGTGCGGACTCGCGCAGATGTATGCGATGAATTACGGCACGCCGCCCGTGGCGCGGCGGACGGGCGGCCTGTCCGACACCATTGTCGACACGAACGAAGCCGCACTGCATGACGGGATCGCCACCGGCTTTCTGTTTGACGGACAGAGTTCGGCCTCGCTGATGTTTGCCTTGCGCCGCGCCCTGGCATGCTACAAGACCAAGACCGTCTGGCGGGCCGTCCAGGCCAACGGCATGAAACGCGATTTCAGCTGGAACAACGCCGCTCAAGCCTACGTGGCCATATATCAAGCCGCGCTGCTCCTGCCCGAGAGCAACGGTGCGGCGCCCCGGCCGCGAAGGTCCAGGCCGCAAGCGGCGGGGAAGACCAAGCCCAAGTCGCCCAAGGCTGCGCTGTCCAAGAGATAATGGAGAACTTCAAGGACAATATCTTCACCATGCTGCAGTTGCAGCGCGCCCTCAACGACCATGAGGACATGGACTGGTTTGCCAAGCAACCGCTCTTTCTGCGCGCCGCCGCACTCTCCGCGGCCAGCGCCATGCAGCACTATGGCTACCGGCTGTGGGCCAATGTCGAACCCATGCTGCCGGAAGTGCGCCACGACATGGAGAACATCCTGAATTACCTGCTCGCCCACGCGATCGCGCGCAAGGGCAGGCGCGATGAGGAGCTCTATCGCGTCGCCCGGGAAATCGAGGCCCTTTATAAAAAAACCGCCGTCAAGGATGAGCACTTCGGCATGGCCTATCTGGAAAAGATGGAATTGCTGGCCGCGAAGGCCGCCGCGCATGACGACGCAGCCGCGTGGACCGCCTTCTTCTCTGCGCTACCGGACCTCGGCCTTCAGTGGAACGACTTCTGCCGCACCTATCTGTCCGAGAACATCCTGAAGCTGTTCCGCATGGACTATGGGCGCGACAACAAGGCCTACCTGGAAGCGTGGGGCGAAAAACCGGACTACGTGCACCTGGAAGAGATCATTTCCGAAATGGGCGACATGGATCTGTCCACCATCAGGCATGCGCTGGTGATGCGCTATTTCGTGCTCACCGGACGCCGCGAGACGGACCACGCCAGAGCACCCAGACAATAGCCTTCATGGAGGCGGCGACCTTGCGCGACCAACGGCCATGAGCGAGTTTCCCGCCCAGCAACAGCTCATTGCCGCTCTGCGCAATCCGGCGCGCAGCCCGCTGCGTCCCCACAGAGTGCGGCTGATCGAAACGCACATTTCCTGGGTGCTGCTCGCCGGCAAGTTCGCCTACAAGATCAAGAAGGCGGTGAACCTGGAATTCCTGGACTTCAGCACGCTGGCCGCGCGCCGCTTCTATTGCGAGGAAGAACTGCGCATCAACCGGCGCCTGGCGCCCCAACTCTACCTCGACGTCATCCCCATCGGCGGACGCCCGGAGCAGCCGGTGCCAGGCGGCGAACCTGCCATCGAATATGCGGTCAGGATGCGGCGTTTCGCCGCCGGCAAGCTGCTGGACAGGCTGCTGCCCAAAGGGCTGGTCACGCGCAAACATATGGACCTGCTCGCCGCGACCCTCGCCGCATTCCACGGCGCGCTGCCCCCCGCGGCCCCGGACACGCCATACGGCACGCCCGCCAGCATACGCGCCGCGGCAACGCAGAATTTCGAGCAGTTGTACGGGCTGCTTCCTGACGTGGCGGACCGCGCCGACCTCGCCGCTGTGCGCGAACTCGCCGAGGCGGAGTATGCCCGATGCGCGCAGGATTTTTCCGCCCGCCGCACGCAGGGCCATGTGCGCGAATGCCATGGCGACCTGCACCTGGGCAATATCGCGCTGATCCGTGGCGAGCCCGTGCCGTTCGACGGCATCGAATTCAGCGCCGAGCTGCGCTGGGCGGATGTGATGAGCGAAACGGCCTTCCTGACGATGGACCTGCTGCTCCACGGCGCAAGCGCACTTGCTTTCCGCTTCCTCAACGCCTACCTTGAAGCAGGCGGCGACTATGCCGGGGTCCGCACACTGCGCTACTACCTCGCTTACCGCGCCATGGTGCGCGCGAAGATCGGCGCGATCCGCCTCCGCCAAAGCGGACTCTCCCGCCGCGCGCATGTGCGGGAACTGGCGAGCTGCCGCGCATACCTCGCATTGGCGCGAGCCTGCCTGGAATCGCGTCAGCCCGCGCTCATCATCACCCACGGCCTGCCCGGTTCGGGCAAGACCACCTTCGCCCAGGAGGCACTGGAACGGCTGGGCGCAATTCGCATCCGTTCCGACGTGGAACGCAAGCGTCTGTTCGGGCTCGCCCCCCTGGAAGCAAGCCGCGGCGGAAATGGCATTTACAGCGCGGACGCCACCCGGCGCACCTATGCGCGCCTGTACGAGCTGGCGCAAATTGCCCTGACGGCGGGTTTCCCGGTCATCGTGGACGCCGCCTTTCTCCGCCGCGGCGAGCGTGAGCATTTCCGCGCCCTCGCCCGCGAAATGCGCGCGCCCTTCGCCATCGCCTCGCTGTCGGCACCGGATGAGGTGCTGCGATCACGACTCGCACAGCGCCAGACGCAGGCGCAAGACGCCTCCGAGGCGGACACGGGTGTGCTGGACATGCTGCAAGGCGTGCAAGAGGCGCTGGACGCCGCGGAATACGCACACTGCGCTGAATTCAAGCATGACGCAGCGGTCGGTCCGGCGGACAACGAGCGCGCCTGGAAGCGATTGCAGGGACTCCTGACACCGCATGCCTGATTCCGCCTGACGCTCATACGGTTCGATTTCCCTTATACTCCACCGCAAATTTCCCAACGTCCACCCCTGCCTGCCGGAGGAAAGCACCCCATGTCCAGCCTGCTGTTTTCGCCATTCAAGTTGCGCGAGCTCGACCTGCCCAACCGCATCGTGATCGCCCCCATGTGCCAGTATTCAGCCGAGGACGGCAATGTCGGCGACTGGCATGTGATGCATCTGGGCAGCCTGTCGCACAGCGGAGCAGGCATGCTGATTATCGAGGCGACCGGCGTGCTCCCCGAGGGGCGCATCACACCCGCCTGCCCGGGACTGTGGAGCGATGCCAACGAGGCGGCATTTGCCCACGTGCTGGGCGCAGTAAGACAGTATTCGAGGATGCCGGTCGCCATCCAGCTCGCCCATGCGGGACGCAAGGCTTCGTGCGCCCCGCCGTGGAAGGGAGGGAGGCAATTGCCCGCTTCCGCGGGCGGCTGGACGCCCGTGGCGCCCTCTGCACTTCCCTTCAATGACGCCGATCCCGCCCCGGATGCGCTGGACCAGGCCGGAATAGCGCGGGTGCGCCACGCCTTCGTGGCCGCCGCCGGCCGCGCCGGCCGGCTGGGCATCGACGCCATCGAAATTCACGCCGCTCACGGCTATCTGCTGCACCAATTCCTGTCGCCGCTGACCAACCGGCGCGAGGATGCCTATGGCGGAAGTCTGCAAAACCGCATGCGCCTCGCGCTGGAAGTTTTCGCGGACGTGCGCGCGGCCTGGCCGACGCACAAGCCGCTGGGCATACGCGTCTCGGCCAGCGACTGGGTGGAAGGCGGCTGGGACCTGGACCAGACGGCGGAACTCGCCCGGGAACTGAAAAAACTGGGCTGCGATTATGTCCACGCATCCGGAGGGGGCCTCTCCCCCAAACAGCAGCTAGCGCCCGCGCCGGGCTACCAGGTGCCGTTTGCCCAGCGCATCAGGCAGGAAACGGGACTCGCCACCATTGCGGTCGGCCTGATTACCGAACCGCAGCAAGCTGAAACCATAGTTGCGGGCGGCAGCGCGGACCTGGTGGCCCTGGCGCGCGGCATGCTCTATGACCCCCGCTGGCCATGGCACGCGGCCGCTGAACTGGGCGCCCAGGTCGAAGCGCCGCCCCAATACTGGCGCAGTACGGCGGCCAGCCTGTTCAAACCCCGGCCCTAAATGCGATAAGGCCATGATGTTTGGGTGCAAATACAATATCGCGCCGGGCGCAAGACATGGCCGCTTGCGTGGCCACTTGCATAACCTATAAAAATCATGCTTTAATGCAGACAATGTTTAAGATATGCATTAAGAACTTCCGCTAAGCTGACATTTCACGACATTCCGGCTTGGCGATTTTGCGTGCCGTTATTTGAAATGGGAACGCACACCATGCGGACAATACTGGTCATCAACTCAAAGGGCGGCGCGGGCAAGACAACCGTGACCACCAACCTTGCTGGCTATTACGCCAACCAGAAGATGCGCACCACCATCCTGGACTGCGACCCTCAGGGGTCGAGTCTGCAGTGGTTGCGCGTGAGGCCTTCGCATTTTGAAAACATCCATGGCTCCAACGGCGCACCGGCCAAGGGTGCGGCGCCGCTGACCAGCATCAAGGCATGGGTGCCTGACAATACCGAGGTGCTCATCATCGACGCGCCGGCTGGCGTGCGCGGCCTGCTGCTGAAGGATCTGGTGCGCAGATCGAACTTCATCCTGATCCCCGTCGCGCCCTCACCCATCGACATCCATGCCACGGCCGACTTCGTGAAAGACCTGTTCCTCTCCGGGGGCGCGCGCAACTCGAAGGCGCAAATCGGCGTCGTGGCGAACCGCGTGCGCAATTCATCGCCCGACTACGAACCGCTGGAGCGCTTTCTGGGTGCGCTGAAATTGCCGCTGCTGTCGCGCATCAAGGATTCGCACAACTACATCCGCGCGGTTGAAAAGGGCTTGGGCGTGTTCGAGATGGACGAAGAATCCACGCTGGCCGAGCGCCAGGAGTTCCTCCCCATTTTCCGCTGGCTGGAAGGCCACCCGATCCAGACGCCGCAGCCGGTCGCCCACAACACGCCGCTGCCGGACAAGGTGGTCAGCATCGACAAAACCGGCAAGCTGGCCGCCATCCGTTCGAATGGCAAGACGCTGATCAACTCCCTGCTGCAAACGACGACCCGGTTCCGGGACGGCCTCTGACACAGACGGGCATTGCCCCGAGGCGCGGCGCCTGCGCTCCGCGCAAAGCGGTTTCATACTGCCTGGCGGTAAATTCAGGAAGATAAACCCGGGCAGTCGGGAAAGGAACGACGACGACTGCGAACAGGCGGCCTTCCGCTGGCTGAATCCGGAAGGCCGTTCGATCGCTCAATGGTGGTGGTGGTGCCCGCCCTCGTCATGGACGTGGCCGTGGCTGAGTTCCTCTGGCGTAGCGGCACGCACGGCGGCGACCGTGCAATCGAACTTCAGCGTCTTTCCGGCAAGCGGGTGATTGCCGTCCACGGTGACCTCGCTGTCGGTAACGTCGACCACCGTATACAGCATGTAGTCATCGTCGTCCGCGCCTTCCGCGCCGCCCTCGAACTGCATGCCCACCTTCACGTTGGGCGGAAACAGGCTGCGCGGTTCCACGTGCACCAGCTCGTGGTCATATTCCCCGAACGCATCGTCCGGCTCCATATCCACCACGCACCTGTCGCCGACATCCTTGCCGTGCAGCTTTTCTTCAACCAGCGGAAAGATGCCGTCATATCCTCCGTGCAGGTAACTCACCGGCTGCTCTGTCTTCTCGAGCAGTTCGCCGGCGGCGTCTGTCAGTACATACTGGAGGGAAACGACGGTGTCCTTGGCGATTTTCATTATTTCACTTCCTTCACGAGATTCAGTATTTCCTGGGGGTGTCCGTGCGCATGGACGCCGTACAGGGCGTGCCGCAATCTTCCCTGCTTGTCGATGATAAAGGTGGAACGCTGGATCGCCCTCACCATGCCGCCGGGCAGTTCCTTGTCAACGAGCACGCCATATGTTTCGCACACCTGACCTTCGGTGTCGGCCAGCAGCAGCACCGACAGGCCATGCTTGTCGCGGAACTCGGCGTGACTCAGGCAATCGTCCCTGCTGACTCCGATCACCACGGTATCGAGCTTGGCGAATTCGTCCTCCAGTTCGGTAAACTCATTCGCCTCCATGGTGCAGCCTGGAGTATCGTCCTTGGGATAGAAGTACAGGACGGCATTTTTCTTGCCGCGGAGATCCGAGAGCCTGAACATTTCCATGTCCGCATCGGGCAACTCGAATTGGGGTGCATCCATTCCAGCTTGCAGAACCATTCCAGCCCCTCCTTCAAAACATTCTAACCGATTTCATTTTTCCGCAAACCCATTTTTGCAGTATACGATTCTGCGCTGTAGTGATACCGTTATAATTCATTTGCTGGCGCAGGCATCCGCCCGCCATCCACCAACAACCTTATCGATGATGAAATCCGGATTGACCTTGCTCGGCGGACTGAGTCCCGCCAATTTTCTCAAGCATTACTGGCAGAAGAAGCCCCTGCTCATCCGTCAGGCCATTCCCGGTTTCAAGGGCTTGCTCAACCCGCAGCAACTGATGGCGCTGGCGTGCGATGCCGACGCCCAGGCACGCGCCGTCGTGCACCGTCGCAACAGATGGGACCTCTACCACGCCCCTTTTGAACCCGATGATTTTTCCGGCATGGAGAAGATGAAATGGACCGTGCTGGTGCAAGGGGTGAACCACTACCTGCCCCAAGCCGCGGAACTGCTCAAGCAGTTCACCTTCGTTCCGCACGCACGACTGGACGATCTGATGGTCAGCTATGCGCCGCGCGGCGGGGGCGTCGGCCCGCACTTCGATTCCTACGATGTGTTCCTGCTGCAAGGCACGGGACACCGCCGCTGGCAGATCTCGACCCAAGCCGACCGCACGCTGATCGAGGGTGCGCCGCTGCGCATCCTCAAGGATTTCAGGGCGGAGCAGGAATGGGTGCTGGCGCCCGGCGACATGCTCTACCTGCCGCCGCACTGCGCGCATAACGGCATAGCCGAAGACGACTGCATGACGTATTCGATCGGCTTTCGCACGCCCTCCTACCAGGAGCTGGCGGAGCAATTTCTGGTATACCTGCAGGACAGGATTTGCATAGACGGCATGTATGCGGACCCCGGCCTCCGGACTCAACGCCATCCCTCTGAACTCGGCGCCGACATGCTGCAGCAGGTCGGCGACGCAATCGGCCGCATCCAGTGGAATGCACAGGACGTCGGCGGATTTCTCGGCAGCTATCTTTCGGAGCCCAAGCCGCACATCTTCTTCACGCCCCCCGGGCGCGCCCTTTCCCGCCAGCGCTTTGACGAGAGCGTGTCCACCAACGGTGTCGAACTGGACCTGAAAACGCAGATGCTGTGCTGGAACAACCTGGTATTCATCAACGGCACCGCGCACGCGGTGAGGCCTGCGGCATACCGCGAACTGCGCGAACTGGCGGACAACCGGATGTTGCCGGCGCGCGCCGCGCCGTCGTCCGCCGCGCTGGAAGTGCTTTACCAATGCTATCTGGCCGGCTATATTAGACCCGGACGCAGCAGGAAAAAAAATTGACCCATGGATACGGAACTGCAGCACACCGAACTTAATGGCGTAGACGACTATATCAGGGCCCTTGATTCACTGTGCACGATGGCCGGACGCACCCTGTCGATCTTCGAAAAGGATTTCGACGGACTCGGCTTCAATTCCGAAGCGCGCTATGACGCCTTGCGCCGCTTCCTCCTCGCCAGCTCCATCAACCGGCTCTACCTGCTCGCGCACGACACGCGCTACCTCGCCCGCGATTGCCCGCGCATGGGCATGCTGTTGCGCCAGTTCTCGCACAGCATGCAAATCTACCGCACGCCGCCGCACATGATGAACATTTCCGAACCATTTGCGGTGGCCGATGACGCGCACTATGTACGCCGCTTCCATTTCGACGACACGCGCGGCATTTTCGCCATCAACGATCCTCACGGCGCACGCGCCCTGCATTCCCAGTTTGCGGAAATGTGGGCCGCTTCCCGGCCCGGCGTGTCCGCAACGACAACCGGATTGTGATCCGCCAGGCCGGCTGACAAGCGCGCCCGGATCAGCCGCAATTCTCAGCCCCATCACCCGCAATACCGCTCTGACGGCGGGCTTCCCGGAGCAGCGCCCGCGGTGTTGGATGGATGCAATTGACGCGCCGCGACGAATTGGCTTTTTCCCAGAATACGCTATAGAATGCCCCGCCCCTTGTGAAGGCGAAAAGCCTTGACGAGCGGCGGCAACACCGATACACCCGAACAACAGTTGGTTTCTGCTATTTAATCAAAATATACTTATAGGACTTGCCGATCATGAAATACACTGCTGTAGCAGCCTCCCTGCTGGCCATTCTTTCCCTTTCCGCCTGCGGCGAAAAGGCGGCTGAACAGACTTCTGCCCCCGCGCCCGCCGCGGCGCCGGCTCCCGCCGCACCCGCAGCATCCGCCCCGGCCGCCGCATCTGCATCTGCGCCGGCAGCAGCTCCGGCTGCTGCCCCCGCTGCCGCTCCTGCCGCGGACAAGGCCAAGTAATCAAACTGTCTTCGTTTTGCGTTCTCCGTACGCGGATGAACGCAAGACAGGGAAGTGCTGCAAAACGCCCCGCCAGTATCCTGGCGGGGCGTTTTTTTCGATCTCCCCACGCGTTCCGCTGATTGCCGCACGGAACAGCATACCCTGCGCATGAGACGGTCAATTATTGACCATTTTAGTAAAGATTACCCACTAATTATTTGTGGTTATTTCGCCGCAACTCCCGTATACTTTTCCCAGCGGGTACCGCAGGTCATCCTGATTTCGGGCATTCCGCGACCGGCAGTGACTGCTATCTTCTTGTCGATGCATTACCAACGTTATTGGGAGTAATTAACCATGGTGTCACAATACGAGTACAATCAAACGATCTTGATGGCGCTTTACGTGCTTATGGCTCTTGCAATTCCGGGCATTGTTATCCTGCTGGACAACATCAAACTCCATAAGAAATAAACGTCGTGCCATGCGATTGGGATTCCCGCCCACGTGGGAATCCCAATTCACTTTCTGAACTTTCTCTCTTTCCCGCGCCTTTTCCACCTTCCGCCCGCACAAGCGCGGCATCTGCCGCACCACTGCCAGATCGGCGCAAGTCCCGCGTGATCCACGATAGATTTTGAATGGATAATTTGATGCCAATGGACCGGCATGACGTCGCCTCGCACCACCCTCGCAAGCGAGTGCCAAGTCACGGATTCGGGCTGTAACCTCTCGCCGCCCAGGCGCTCTCACCCAGACGCGCCCGGCCTGCTATGCGCGACGGATGGTGGCCGCGGCCACGCGCGCATTGTTTCGGGGACAGGCCGCGCGGCTCATTGCCGCGGAGTGATGGCGTCGCGCACGGCGGCGGCGCGTCGCGCATACGCGGCCGACTCCGCATTGCGCCCGAGCCGCTTCAGCACGCCGGAAACACCCGCCAGGTCTTCGGCGATATGGCTGGGCTGGGCCAACTCCTTGTCCAGCGCCAGCGCTGCGAGATAGTCTGCGAGCGCGTTCTCCCGCCGCCCCTGCCCCGCTTCCGCCGCCGCCCTGTTGCGCCGCGCGTTGGCCAGTTCCTGCTTGTCGTTCCCGGCAGCGCCTTCCGCCGCTTTTGCCGCCGCCAGCGCGGCCGGGAAATCGCCCTTCCTCAACGCCATGCGGGCGCGCAGGTTGTTGAGGCCGGCCGCAAATCGGCACGACGTGCCGCAGCGCGCGGCCGCCGCAGCCACCGCCGTGGCCGCCTCAGCCGAGTTCTTGTCGACCAGAATGACCGCCTTGCGAAACGCCGCTTCCGCGCGCATGTCCGGCGGGTAGGGGAC
>DATFUZ010000107.1:0-35360 GCA_035260545.1 Gallionellaceae bacterium
GCGATGCTGTCCGCCGGTGCAGCCGATGGCCACGGTCAGGTAGCTGCGGTTGTCGGCCAGGTAGCAGGGCAGCCACTCCTCCACGAAGCGGCGGATGTCTTCGAACATCTTCTGTGCAGCGGGCTGGCGCTCGATGAAGTCGATGACCGGCGCGTCACGCCCGGTGAGCGGGCGCAGGGCCGGGTCGTAATGGGGGTTCGGCAGGCAGCGCACGTCGAAAACCAGGTCTGCGTCCAGCGGCAGGCCGTTCTTGAAGCCGAAAGACTGGAACAGCAGGGTAAGCGTTGCGCGGTCCAGGTTAATAAAGTCCTTGACCCAGGCGCGCAGCGTCGCCGCGCCGATTTCGCTGGTGTCCACGCGATGACCAATGCTGCTGATGTCGGCCAGCAGGTCGCGCTCGTGCTGCACGCATTCGGGCAGAGTGAGCTGGTCGTCGCTCAGCGGGTGGCGGCGCCGCGTCTCGGAAAAGCGCTTCACCAGCGTTTCCGTATGGGCGTCGAGAAACAGCAGGTGCACGTCCACGCCCTGCTCCTTGAAGCGCTCGACCAGCGCTGGCAGTTTGCGCACGCTGTCGCCGCCGCGCACATCTATGGCGACGGCGATCCGGGCATGCCCGGCCTGGCGCAGACTGTCCAGCAGCATGGGCAGCATTTCGGCCGGCAGGTTATCCACGCAGTAGTAGCCGTTGTCCTCCAGCACCTTGAGCGCGACGCTCTTGCCGGAGCCGGACAGGCCGCTGATCAGGAACAGTTGCATGGTCACTGGTCCAGCATGTGCTGCTGGTGCCGGACGACGAAATCCTGGGTGGTGTCTATGCCGCGCTGCTGCAGCACGAAGTTGCGCGCAGCCGCTTCCACCAGCACGGCCAGGTTGCGGCCCGCCATCACCGGTATGCTCACCGTGCTGATTTTCACGCCCAGGATTTCCTGGTGGCTCGCGTTCAGCGGCAGCCGTTCCATCTGCGAGATGTCGTTGCCGGGCGGGCGGTGCAGATGCACGATCAGCTTCAGGCTCTTCTTGCGCCGCACGGCCGTTTCGCCGAACATGGTGCGGATATTCAGCACGCCCAGCCCGCGCACTTCCAGAAAATCCCGCAGCAGCTCGGGGCAGCGGCCCTCCAGGGTATCGGGCGAGATGCGGTACAACTCGGTGACATCGTCCGCAACGAGGCCGTTGCCGCGGGTGATGAGCTCCAGCGCCAGTTCGCTCTTGCCCACGCCGCTGTCGCCGGTGATGAGCACGCCGACGCCCAGCACGTCGAGAAATACGCCGTGGCGGGAGGTGGATTCCGCGAGCGCCTTGACGATGTAGTGGCGGGTCAGCCACATCAGCTGCACGCTGGGCAGCGGCGACCAGAACAGCGGCACCTGCACGCGGTCGGCGAATGCCGACAGTTCCGGAAGGATGTCATCGGTGCCGGCCACGATCAGGCACAGTACGCCGCCTTGTTCGAGCCGGGTCAGGGCATCCTGCAGCGCCGCGGGCGGCAGCGTGCGCAGGTAATCGGTTTCGGTGGGGCTGATCACCTGCACCCAGTTGGGGTGGATGAGGTTGAGGTGGCCGATCAGGCCCCGGTCCGAGCGGTTGACCTCGTCGCTGTCCAGTATCTTGTCGGCGCCGCCGGCCCCTGCCATCCACTTCAGGGCGAGGCGTTCCTGCTTGTCATCGAACAACTGGCGGATGTTGACCTGCGCCATGGGTGGCTACCCCTTCCAGTCCGTAAACATCTGATGGAGGGCGGCTGGGTCGTCGGTCTCCTGCAACTGCTGGCGCAGCGCCTTGTCGCTGAATATTTGCGCCAGCTCGCCCAGCAATTGCAGGTGCAGATCCGTTGCCCGTTCCGGCACCAGCAGGATGAAGATCAGGTTGACCGGCTGGCCGTCAGGCGCATCGAAGGCGATGGGATGGGCGGTCTTGAAGAATGCGCCGACCGCGGCGCGCAGCCCCTTCACCCGGCCGTGCGGAATGGCCACGCCGTGCCCCAGCCCCGTGGAACCCAGCCTTTCACGGGCAAACAGGCTGTCGTAGATCTCGCTGCGGGCGATCTGGAGCTGGTTTTCGAACAGAATGCCCGCCTTCTCGAACACGCGTTTTTTGCTTGCCGAATCGGAATCCAGCAAGACGTTGGAGGCGGGCAGGATTTTGCTTATCAGGCTCACGGTCTGTGTCGTGCGCACCCGGAGGGGCGGCATGCGTGACGGAGCAGGATGCCGTCAGGCCTCGGCCTGCTTGCTCGAATCGTCATGGCGGCGTGCCTCGAATTTTTCCTTGTGCTTGATGATCTGGCGGTCCAGCTTTTCGACCATGTTGTCGATTGCCACGTACAGGTTATCGTCTTCCGACTCCACGAACACATCCTTGCCGGACAGGTGTACGCTGCCCTCCGCCTTTTGCCGCAGCTTGTCCACCGACAGGATGACGGTCACATCCATGACGCCGTCAAAGTGGTTCTTGATCTTGGCGACCTTGTCCGTGACGTGCTGGCGGATGGCCGGGGTGATTTCGAGGTGGCGGCCGGTCAGGTTGAGGTTCATGATGTTGCTCCTTGCTTGATGATTAAAGTGATTTGCGAAGGTTGGCCGGGAGGATGCGCAGCGACTCCCGATATTTTGCCACGGTGCGCCGGGCGACGATGATACCCTGTTGCGCGAGAATCTCGGAGAGCCGGCTGTCGGACAGCGGCTGGCGCGAATTTTCCTCGCCGACCAGTTGCTTGATCACGGCGCGGATGGCGGTGGAGGAACACTCTCCGCCGGTCCCCGTCGCCAGCCCGCTGCTGAAAAAGTACTTGAATTCGTAGATGCCGCGCGGCGTACGCATGAACTTCTGGGTGGTCACGCGCGAAATGGTGGATTCGTGCAGGCCGAGCTGATCGGCGATCTCGCGCAGCACCAGCGGCCGCATCGCAACCTCCCCCAGTTCGAGGAACTGGCGCTGGCGTTCGACGATCGCCTGCGCCACGCGCAGAATGGTGTCGAAACGCTGCTGCAGGTTCTTGATGAACCAGCGCGCCTCCTGGAGCTGACCCGAAAGCTGGTGGGTATTCTTTTCGTCCTGTTGCTGGAGGATATTGGCGTAGATGCGGTTGATGCGCAGCCGCGGCATGGCTTCCGGATTCAGGCGCGCGCGCCAGGTCTTGCCGCGCAACTCCACGATGACGTCCGGGATCACATGGTCCGCTGCCTGCGAGGCGTACTTTTCGCCGGGCTTGGGGTTGAGCTGCATGATCAGCGCCTGTGCCTGGCGCAGCCCGCTGTCGTCGCACTGCAAGGCCTTCTTGAGCTTGGCGAAATCGTGCGCGCCCAGCAGCGACAGATGCTGTTCCGCCAGGTGCAGCGCAGTGTCCCTTCCCGGCATGTCCTCGGGCAGGGCCTTGACCTGAAGCGCCAGGCATTCGCTCAGCGAGCGCGCGCCGATGCCGGGTTCATCCAGATGCTGCAACTGGGCCAGAGCGGTCTCCAGATCATCCAGGGAAACGTCGAGATCTTCCGGCAACAGTGCGCAAATTTCCTCCAATGGCTGCGAAAGGTAGCCATTTTCGTCCAGCGCGTCGATCAGCAGGCCGATCAGCTGCCGGTCGCGCGGCGTGAGCTGGTTGAGATTGAGTTGCCACAGCAGATGTTCGCGCAGGGTGGGCAGGTCCGAGGCGAGTTCGCCCCGCCCCTCGTCGTCGTCCTGCTGCGCGCCGGAGAATGCGGGCTCGCCCCAGTCGTCGTCAGCCGGGCTTGCCTCCGCTTCCTCGCGCTCCGGGCGCTCTCCGCTGTCTTCCGTGCTGCTGGAGGGCGCCTCGGCCTGGGAGGTGTATGCGCCCGACTCCTCATCCTCCCTCTCGAGCAGCGGATTTTCATCCAGCAGGCGTGCCACCTCCTGGTTGACCTCCAGCGTGGAAAGCTGCAGCAGGCGGATGGACTGCTGCAACTGGGGGGTCATTACCAGTTGTTGGGATTGCCGGAATTGTAATGCTTGTTTCATGCTGTTGGGGGGAAGGCGCGAACCGTCTATAACTTGAAGTTCTCGCCCAGATAAACCTTACGGACGCCCTCATTATAGATGATTTCATCGGGCTTGCCTTCAGCCATGACCGCACCGGCGTTAATGATATAGGCGCGGTCGCAGATGCCCAGTGTCGCGCCGACGTTGTGGTCGGTGATCAGCACGCCGATGCCCCTGTCCTTGAGAAAGCGGATGATTTTCTGAATGTCCAGCACCGCAATCGGATCCACGCCGGCAAACGGTTCGTCCAGCAGGATGAAGCGCGGATTGGTCGCCAGGGCGCGGGCAATCTCGACGCGCCGCCGCTCGCCGCCGGAAAGGCTGATGGCTGCGTTGTCGCGGATGTGCGTGATGTGCAACTCCTCCAGCAGCGCCTCCTGCCGTTCGTCCATCTCCTGTTCTGTCAGGCTCTGCAGTTCCAGCACCGCCCGGATGTTCTGGGTCACGGTCAGCCGGCGGAAAATGGAGGCCTCCTGCGGCAGGTAGCCGACCCCGAGTTGCGCCCGGCGGTGCATCGGGTAGTGGGTCACGTTGCGGCCGTCGATGAAAATATCCCCGCCGTCCGCCGCCGCCAGTCCCACGATCATGTAGAAGGTGGTAGTCTTGCCGGCGCCGTTTGGGCCGAGCAGGCCCACCACCTCGCCGCTTTGCAGCGACAGGGAGACGTCATGCACTACCGTCCGCTTGCGGTAGCGCTTTTTCAGGGAAACGGCGCGCAATTCGCTCATTTGCTGTCATCCGGTCTGATGAGGTGGGTATCGGGGGTGATCGGCAGCGACTCCGTGGCGGGCGGGGGCGCGGACGCCGGCGTCCTCGGGCTGATGGTCACGGTCACCGGTTTGGATTTTTTCGGCGCGCCGGATACCATGAAGCTCTGGTCGTGGGCGTTGTATGTGATGTGATGCCCGCGCACATCGTCCTGGCCGCGCCTGACGTGGGCATGGCCGTATATGTCCATGATGCCGGTCACGGCATTGTATTCGATGCGGTCGCCCGAGCCTTCGACATACTCGTTCACGCCATCCTGCTTCTGCCGGAACTTGGCCGGGTTCCCCGTCGCCACGCCTTCCTGCAGCCCGCTCTTGCCCTGCGTGACGACGATCTGTTCCCCGCTGACGGAGAGCGTGCCCTGCGTCATCAGCACATCGCCGGAGAAAACCCCCATCTGTTTCGCATCGTCCAGCATCACGCGGTCCGCCGTGATGTGGATGGGCTTGTGGCGGTCGGCGCGCTCGGCCAGCGCGACTTGCGCGTATCCGCATGCCAGCACGCAAAACAGCAGGGCGGCGCTAATCCTGCGGCGGCTCATACTGTGCCCTTACTTGCGCGAGCAGCGTCAGCACGCGCGTCGCGCTGTTCAGCGTGAGTCCTTTTGCGGTCGTCAAGCTGTGCTCCGTGGTGATGGTGACGGGCCGGTCCGTGTCTGCCGTCTCGTCATTGGGCGCGACGTGCAGATAGGAGGTGGTGATCTTCATTTGCCCCTGCTTTGCCGAGGCATCGCGAACGATCACCACGTTGTCATGCAGGAAGATCTCGCTCCCGTTGTGGTCCACCGTGCCGCGATCCGCGGTGATCCGGATCGGCGGTGCATTCCGGAAGGGGCTGGTCAGGCGCGGCGCAATCAGGTCGGTCGAGTTGTCGTCGGGATAGTGCTTCATCTCGCGGGCTGCCAGCAGGTAGCGCGGCGCGCCCGAGTTCCCCAGCGCCACGGCGGAAAAGTCGGTGATGATGACATCGGGATCGTGGCGTGCCTTGTAGTCGGGCGCTGGCGGCAGGGGCAGCACCTGCTGGCTGAGCCAGTAAGTGGCCGCCAGCAGGGCCAGCAGCGGCACCAGCGCCGACCAGGCGCGCAGGCGATCGAGCAGGGTCGGCGGGGTCATGACAGGTAGGGTGCGAGCTGCGCGTCCAGCGTATTCTGGGCCGACATCAGCAGTTCGCACACCTCGCGCACCGCGCCATGGCCGCCCTGGCGGCGTGTGACGTAGTGTGCATGGGTCCGCACGACCTGCGGTGCTTCGGGCACCGTGATGGCCAGAGATACGCGCCGCATCACCGGCAGGTCGACCACATCGTCCCCCATGTAGGCGGCCACTTCGGGATCGAGTCCGAGCTTGCCTAGCAGGTCGTGCATCGCCCCCAGCTTGTCTTCCACACCCTGGTAGAGATGGGTGATGCCCAGGTTCTGCGCGCGCAGTTCCACGCAGCGCGACGTGCGGCCGGTGATGATGGCGGGTTCCACACCGGAAGCGCGCAACATCTTGAGGCCATGTCCGTCGAGCGAGTTGAAGCGCTTGAACTCCTCCCCCGAATCGGCGAGATAAAGCCCGCCGTCGGTCATGATGCCGTCCACGTCAAAGGCGATCAGGCGGATTTGTTTGGCGCGCGAGAGGGGCATCAGATCACCTTTGCGTGCAGCAGGTCGCCAATGTTGAATGCGCCGACCAGCTTCCGGCCGGCATCCACCACCAGCATCTGGCTGATATTGTGCTGGTCCATCATCTGCACCGCTTCCGCGGCCAGTGCCTCCGGCCCTATGGTGCGCGGGCCTTTCGACATCACCTCGCGCACCGGCGTGGACTTGATGTCGAGGTTTTTTTCGAGCGTGCGGCGCAAGTCGCCGTCGGTATAGATGCCCAGCACGCGCTGTTCGCCGTCCACAATGGCCGTCATGCCCAGCCCCTTGCGCGAGATCTCCAGCACTGCTTCCGCCAGCGAGGCATTTTCTCCCACCGCCGGAATGCGCTCGCCGCTACGCATGATGTCGCGCACATGGGTGAGCAGCCGCCTGCCCAGCGCGCCGCCGGGGTGCGAGCGCGCGAAATCCTCGGCGCCGAATCCGCGCGCGTCCAGCAGCGCGACCGCCAAGGCGTCGCCCAGGGCCAGCGCGGCGGTGGTGCTGGTGGTGGGCGCCAGCCCCAGCGGGCAGGCCTCCTTGTCCACCGCGCCGTTAAGATGGACATCGGCCTCGCGCGCCAGGGTCGATGCAGGGTTGCCCGTAAGGCTGATGAGCCTTGCGCCCAGCCGCTTGACGATGGGAACGATGGCCAGCAACTCCGAGCTTTCCCCGGAATAGGAGAGCGCAATCAGCACATCCGCGCCGGTGATCATGCCCAGGTCGCCGTGCGCTGCTTCAGCCGGGTGGACGAAATATGCGGGCGTGCCCGTGCTGGAGAGCGTGGCGGCGATCTTGCGCGCAATGTGGCCGGACTTGCCCATGCCGCTCACGATCACACGCCCCTCGCAGGACAGGATAATGTCGAGTGCGTGCAGAAACTCATCGCCCACGCGCTGCGCCAGCGTCTGCAGGGCGCCGGCTTCGGTGGCAAGCACATCTCGTGCCAGCTCGAGGGCGCGTGTGGGTGCGGAAAGTGGACGGTTCATATGCGGATTATAGCAGTGCGCCCCTGCCCGGTGAAACTTCGCGCCACCCGCCGGTCGCCGCTCCCCGGGAAAGGGTTGCCCGCGCCTGCGCTGGCCCTTTGAAATTGGCCGGGTTCAGTGCATTATGCAGATACCTCAATCAAATGTATTGAAATGACTGACGTACTTCAAGTCACCCTGATTCTGCTCGCGGTTGCCGTGGGTGTCGTCGTCCTGTGCCGCCTGTTCCATCTGCCGGTCATGCTGGGCTACCTCATCGTGGGCATACTGATCGGGCCGCATTCCCTGGGCTGGATTCCCGATACGCCGCAAACCCGGAATATCGCCGAATTCGGCGTGGTGTTCCTGATGTTCAGCATCGGCCTCGAATTCAGCCTGGCGCGGCTGCGCACCATGCAGCGCGAAGTATTCGGCCTGGGCGCGGCCCAGGTGGCCGCCACCATGCTGCTGGTGATGCTCGCCTCGCTGGCGCTGGGGCTGGACTGGCGCGCCGGGCTCGCCCTGGGCGGCGTGCTGGCGATGTCCTCCACCGCGATCGTCAGCAAGCTGCTGGTCGAGCGCGCCGAGCTCAATACGCCGCACGGCCAGAACATCATGGGCGTACTGCTGTTCCAGGACCTGGCCGTGGTGCCGCTGATCATCCTGATTCCCGCATTGTCTTCCGGCGCGGAGGGCTTGCCCGCGGTATTCGGGGCCGCGCTGGCCAAGGCCCTCATTATCCTCACGGCGCTGCTCACCTTCGGCCAGCGCCTGTTGCGGCCCTGGTTCCACCTGGTGGCGCGGCAGAAATCGACCGAACTGTTCATGCTCAACGTCCTGCTGTTTACTCTCGGCCTCGCCTGGGTCACCCGGCTGGCCGGCCTGTCGCTGGCGCTGGGCGCGTTCGTGGCGGGCATGCTGATTTCCGAGACCGAATACCGCTACCAGGTGGAAGACGACATCAAGCCCTTCCGCGATGTCCTGCTCGGGCTGTTCTTCGTCACCGTCGGCATGATGCTGGACGTGCGCGCCCTCCTGCACGGCTACGCCTGGGTGCTGCTGGTGCTGCTCATCCTGCTGCCGTTCAAGGCGGCGGTGGTGGTGCCGCTGGCGCGCCGCGTCAGCGGCGACTGGGGCACCGCGGTCCGCACCGGCCTGGGCCTGGCGCAGGCCGGCGAGTTCGGCTTCGTGCTGCTGGCGCTGGCGGCGAGCGAAAAGCTGCTGTCCGGCGTGATCACCCAGAACGTGCTGGGCGCGATGCTGGTTTCCATGCTCGCCGCACCCTTCCTGCTGCACCATGCCGAGGCCATCGTGCGCCGCGTCTCGCCCGACGAATGGCTCAATCGCGCCATGCAGGTGCACCGCATCGCCGTGCACAGCATGGCGGCGGACGGTCACGTCATCATCTGCGGCTACGGGCGCAGCGGCCAGGCGCTGGCCCACTTCATGGCCGGGGAAAACATACGCACCATCGCGCTCGACCTCGACGCGCGCCACGTGCGCGACGCCGCCGCCGAAGGCAAGAGCGTCGTCTACGGCGATGCCGCGCGGCGCGAAGTGCTGATTGCGGCAGGGCTGATGCGCGCCAAAACGCTGGTGGTCACCTACAACGACCAGCATTCCGCGCTGAAGATCCTCCATCACGTCAAAGAATTGCGGCCCGACCTGCCCGTGGTGGTGCGCACCACCGACGACAGCAACATCGCGGCGCTGACCGAGGCCGGGGCGGCGGAGGTGGTGGCCGAAGTGACCGAAGGCAGCGTGATGCTGGCGTCGCAGGTGCTGCTCAACTTCGGCGTGCCGCTGGCGCGTGTCATCCGCCGCATCCAGGAGACCCGCGCGCGGCGCTATAGCATGTTCAGCGGCTATCTGCGCAATGCGCCGTCCGCGGGCGACACCGCCGAACGCACCCAGCCGCGCTTCCGCAGCGTGATGCTGGGCGCCGGGGACGCGGCGGCGGGCCGCTCCATAGACGAAGTCAATCTCGCGGCCTTCCAGGTCGAGATCAACGCGGTGCGCCGCCGCGGGGGCAAGACCGTGGTGATCACGCCCGGCCTCGTGCTGAATGCGGGCGATGTGCTGGTCCTGCTGGGCGCCCCCGACCAGCTGAGTGAAGCCGAGCAGTGGCTCAGGCATGGTCCGGGCGCGGAAGGCTGAGTTTCGCCGCCCACCCGTTTTTCCCCGCAAACATTGGGGATTCTGACCGTGGCGCAAATCCAACTACTGCCAAAAAAAGCTTTGACATTCAAACCGGGGTTTGGTTATGCTCCACCCCCATAGTACCGCGGGGTTTGCCCCGCGTTGCTATGTCAAAAGAGAAGTACAAGACGTAAAAGAAGTATAAGAAGCAGCAAAGGGAAGTAGAAAAGCAACACCCTGAGTTGGTTTAACGTTGAAATTTTTTCTATCCTCGAGGAGAAATGATGAAAAAAGTAGCCCTTTCTCTGGCTGGCCTGCTGGCTGCCGCGGCTTTCGCTCCCGAAGCGTCCGCGCTGCCCGTATTTGCCCGCCAAGTCGGCATGGCTTGTAACGCCTGCCACTTCCAGCACTATCCGCTGCTGAACGCATTCGGCCGTTCCTTCAAGGCGTCCGGCTTCACCCTGATGGGCGCAGAAGCCAAGGTGGAAGGCGACAACCTGTCCATCCCCGCCGTGGTGAACGCTGCCGTGCTGACCAGCATGGGCTATGAGAAGACCAATGCAACTCGCGCACCTGGCCCGCTTAACACGAGCGCAGGCGGTTCCCCCACCGGCGGTTTCTACGTTGCCGGTTACGGTGGCGAAGCCTCCCTGTTCCTGGGCGGCCGCGGTTCCGACTTCATGGGCTTCCTGACCGAAGTGACCATGGGTGACGGCGCTGCTGCGGTTGACTCCTTCAAGACTCCGATCCTGGCTGACGTCGGCGGCGGTTTCCGTGCGGGCATCGTGCCTTTCACCACCAACGGCCAAGGCGCTTCCTACGGCTTTGAAACCCTGAACACCGGTGCGAACGCCGTGCACTCCATCACCAACACGGTTGGCTTCATGAACCAGTACATCGCTGCGGTGTCCGCCCAGCAGTACATCAACACTGCACAGGCTGCTACCGGTGCTTCCGTGGTTGCGGTTGGCGACATGGGCTTCATCAACATCACCAAGTTCGCGCAAGCGGGTCCCGCAGGCAACGCTGCTGGCATGGGCTGGACTGGCCTGACCTCCACCTACGCACGTCTGGCATGGACCGGCGACCTGGGTGGCTGGGACAGCGGTCTGGGTATCCAGAACTGGAGCGGTCAGTCTCTGAACAACGACCCCGCGCTCGTTGCTACTCCCACTCAGTTCCAAACCAAGGCAACTGCGATCGACGGCCAGATGCAAGGCGCGATCGGCAGCCTGCCCGTTGGCTTCTACTTCAGCTATGCCAAGGCTCCCGTGTCGACCACTGCTGGTCTGCAGAACGAGTTCAACATGGGCACCAAGGACCGCAGCTCGTTTAACATCGACGCTGAAGTCGGCGTGATCCCCGAGAAGGCGACCATCGGTGCTGCCATCCGTGCCGGTAAGTCCGGCGTGGCTGACGCTGCTGGCTCCAACACCACGGACAACGCAGTGTTCCTGACCGCGACCTACAAGCTGGCCCAGAACCTGCTGGCCCGCCTGTCGTATGTGACGCAGTCCGGTTCCTTCTGGGATCAACCCAGCGGTCTGGGCGGTACGAACGCGACGGACTTCGGCAAGTCGTCCTACACGCTCAACCTGTACGCTCTGTACTAAGCAAAGCGTAGCAGTAAGGCTGTAAATCAACGGGGAGCTCAGGCTCCCCGTTTTTTATTGGGCACGCCACATGCGGTACAATCGCGTCCCATGAATCATACGCATCCCGCCTTTCCCGAAGGCTCGCCGCAGGCCAAACGCGCCAGCCGCATCGCACAGCTTCAGCCTATCGAATATCCCGCCGACCTGCCCGTGGTGGCGCGCCGCGAGGAACTGGCCGAGGCCATTGCAAAACATCCCGTGGTCATCGTGTGCGGCGAAACCGGTTCCGGCAAAACCACCCAACTCCCCAAGATCTGCCTCGCCATCGGCCGCGGCGTCGCCGGTATGATCGCCCATACCCAGCCGCGCCGCGTGGCGGCCCGCTCGGTGGCTTCGCGTATCGCGCAGGAGCTGAAAACCGAACTGGGCGGCGCGGTCGGCTACAAGATACGCTTCAACGACAAGGTCTCGGAGCATACCTGCGTCAAGCTGATGACCGACGGCATCCTGCTTGCGGAAATGCAGGGCGATCCGCTGTTGAGGAAATACGACACCATCATCCTGGACGAGGCGCACGAGCGCTCGCTCAACATCGACTTCCTGCTCGGCTATTTCAGGCAGTTGTTGCCCAAAAGGCCCGACCTCAAGATCATCATCACCTCGGCCACGCTCGATGCGGAAAGGTTTGCACGGCATTTTGCGGGTTGTTTCTCGCTGGCCAGCACCCCTTCCTCCGCCGTCCCCCATAGGGAGAGGGGGCCAGTTCGGCCGGATACGCAATCCAGCCCCTCTCCCACCGGGGGGGGGGTTGGGGAGGGGGGCGAAAAGGAAACCGGGACAGACACCGAAAAAACCGATGTCCCCATCATCCAGGTTTCCGGCCGCAGCTACCCCGTGGAAGTCCGTTATCGGCCGCTGCAGCAGAATGAGGAAGGCGATACCGAGGATGTGCCCGAGGCCGTCGCGGCCGCACTGGATGAACTGAGCACAGGCGGGCTGCGCGGCGACGTGCTGGTGTTCCTGCCGGGCGAGCGCGAGATCCGCGAGACCGCCGAGGCGCTGCGCAAGCGCCATCCGCCGGGCCGGGCGCGGGTGGAAATCCTGCCCCTGTTTTCCCGCCTTTCCGCGGCCGAGCAGGACCGGGTGTTCAAACCGGCCTCGGGCATGCGGCGGGTGGTGCTGGCCACCAATGTGGCGGAAACCTCGCTCACCGTGCCCAATATTGGTTATGTGATCGACTCTGGGCTGGCGCGCGTGAATCGCTACAGCATCCGCCAGAAGGTGGAGCAGTTGCGCGTGGAGAAGATCTCGCGCGCAGCGGCCAGCCAGCGTGCGGGCCGCTGCGGCCGCGTGATGGCCGGCATCTGCGTGCGCCTCTACGACGAAGCGGATTTCGAGGCACGCGCCCCGTTCACCGATGCCGAAATCTTCCGGGTTTCGTTGGCGACCGTGATCCTGCGCATGGCTGCGCTGAAGCTGGGCGAGGTGGAGCAGTTCCCCTTCATCGAGCCGCCAGGGTCGCGCTCGATTTCCGACGGCTATCAGTTGCTCGCCGAATTGGGCGCCATGGACGAGCAGCGTGTACTCACGCCAGTCGGGCGCGAACTGGCCAAACTGCCGCTGGACCCCAAGGTTGCGCGCCTGCTGCTGGCCGGGCGCCAATACCAGTGCCTGACCGAGATTCTCGTCATCGCCAGTGCGCTATCCCTGCAGGACCCGCGCGAGCGGCCACAGGAACGGCGCGAGGCGGCGGATGCCGCCCACCAGCGCTTCAGCGACGAGCGTTCCGACTTTCTTGCCTACCTCAAGCTGTGGGCGTGGTTCCGCCATGCCGTCCAGCACAAGAAATCCAACCGCCAGCTTGCGGAAGAATGCCGGCAGAATTTCCTTTCCCCGCTGCGGCTGCGCGAGTGGCACGAGCTGCACCAGCAATTGCACGCACAGGTGTCGGAGATGGGGTGGCTAGGGCCTCGCGCCGGGCAAGATTTCGGAGCGCACACTGGCTCCCTCTCCCGCCGGGGGAGGGCCGGGGAGGGCGAGCGCCAACCGCTGCGCGCCGCGTTGCCGGAGCGCCTGCTGAACCACGCGAGGACACTGCGCAAGAATGCCACCGATGCGGAGACGTTGATGTGGCAGCTGCTGCGCCGCAATCAACTGATGGGATTCGGTTTCCGCCGCCAGCATCCGGTTGGGTCGCACATTCTGGACTTTTATTGTCATGAGGCCCGGTTGGCTGTCGAATTGCACGGGGGGCCGCATAACGAGGAAGCGCAGCGGGGACAGGATGCGCAACGCACGGCTTACCTGCGCAAACTGGGAATTACGGTGCTCCGCTTCTGGAACAACGAGGTAATACAGAACCCGGAGGGAGTGCTGCAGCAGATCCATGATTGGCTGCAACAGCCCCCCCTCCCCAGCCCTCCCCCGGAGGGAGGGGGGATCTCCACCGGCCCGGAGGCAGAGGGAAATGATGGCGTGCCTCGACACTTGGCGTCTTCGCAAGCAGCCACCTACGAGCAAATCCACAAGGCTCTGCTCACCGGCTTGCTCGGCAATATCGGCATGCGCGCGATGGAAGATGTGCATTACCTGGGTGCGCGCGGAATCAAGTTCCATATCGCACCCAATTCTGTCCTGGCCAGGAAGGGCGCGAAATGGGTGATGGCCGCCGAACTGACTGAAACCACCCGGCTTTATGCACGCTGCGTCTCCCGCATCGAGCCGGCATGGCTGGAGGAGGTGGGCGCTCACCTCATCAAGCGCCACTACTATGATCCGCACTGGGAGAAGAAGGCGGGGCAGGTGGCCGCCTGGGAGCGCAGCACGCTGTATGGCCTTGTGATCAACCCGAAGAAGCGCGTGCACTATGGCCCCATGAATCCCGAGGAGTCCCGCGAGGTGTTCATCCGCCAGGCGCTGGTGACCGGGGAATTCAACAGCCAGGCGCCTTTCTTCGCGCACAACCAGCGGCTGATCCGCGAGATCGAAGCGCTGGAACACAAGGCGCGCCGTCCGGACGTGCTCGTGGACGAAGAGCTAATCTACGCCTTTTACGATGCGCGCCTCCCGGCGGGACTGCACAACGGCGCGGACTTCGAGAAATGGCGCAAGGAGGCGGAACGGGGCAACCCCAGGCTGCTGTTCCTCAAGCGCGATGATCTGATGCGCCACGAGGCGGAAGGAATCACTACCGGCCAGTTTCCGCCGCAACTGGTGATGAACGGCGTCAGCTATGCGCTGGCCTACCATTTCGCACCTGGGGAGAAGAACGACGGTGTCACGCTCGCAATCCCGCAGGCCTTGATCAACCAGGTTTCTCCGGGGCGCTGCGAATGGCTGGTGCCCGGTTTGCTGGGGGACAAAACGGCGCAACTGCTCAAGACCCTGCCGCAGCGGCTGCGCCGCCATCTCATCCCCTTGCCGGAATTTGCCGCCGCGTTCTGCAGCGCCGTGACGCCGTCTGACACGCCGTTACAGGAAGCGCTGGCCCGCTATATCCGGGAGCAAAAGCAGCTCGACGTGCCCCTCGACGCCTTTCGCCCCGAACAGCTTCCGCCGCACCTGTCGATGAATTTCCGCATCGTCGATGAACACGGCAGGCAACTGGGGATGTCGCGCAACTTCGCGCAGTTGCGCGGCGAACTCGCCCCCAGGCACGCCCCGGCCACGAACAGGGCCACGGCTGCGGCGTCTGCTGCCCGCACGGCCGAAGCGCCGCCGCCATCCGAGCGCCACACCGCGTGGGATTTCGGGGCCTTTGCCGAAACCGCCAATATCGTCCGGGCCGGCCAGCAGATCACCGTGTTCAACGCGCTGCACGATGAAGGCGATGCGGTTACGCTGCGCGCCTTCGACACACGCGAGGAAGCGCAGATCGCGCACAAGCAGGGGCTGGCCCGGCTTTTCATGCTGGCGCTGAAGGAACAGGTCAAATACCTGGAAAAGAACCTCCCAGATGTGCAGAAGATGGCAATGCTGTTCATGCCCTTTGGCAGTCAGCCCGACCTGCAGCGGCAGATACTGACGCAGACCTTCGAGCGCAGCTGCCTGATGGAGCCGTGGCCCGCCAGCGAGAAGGAATTCGCGGCGCGCGCCAAGGATGCGAAATCCCGGCTCAGCCTGGTGGCGCAGGAGATTGCCCGGCTGGTTGGCACGGTGCTCGCAGAATACCAGGCGCTCCAGAAGTCGTTGCCTGCATTCAAGGCGCATGGCCAGGCCCAGCAGGACATCAAGGCGCAATGCGAGTGGCTGCTCGGGCGCGACTGGATCGCGCGCACCCCCTACGAACGGTTGCAGCATCTCCCGCGCTACCTGAAGGCTATCGGCGTCAGGCTGGAAAAGCTGCGCGCGAACCCGGCGCGCGACGCACAGCAGATGGCCCAGGTCCTGCCCCTGCAGCAGCAATGGCAGCGCAGGCTGTCCGCGCTGCACGGGGCCCCCGACCCCAAGCTCGAAGATTTCGGCTGGCTGCTGCAGGAGCTGCGCGTGTCGCTGTTCGCGCAGGAGCTGAAGACGCCGGTGATCGTCTCGGTGAAGCGCCTGCAGAAGGTATTGGACCAATGACGGCGCTCGCATATAATTCCCGCCAGCATCGCATTTTTCAATGGACGCAGGCGTCATGATAATCGAGGTCATCAGCGCAACGAGAAGAACGGAACCCGACTTCTGGCGGAACGCGGCGCTGGGCGTGTCGCTCAATCGTCTGGCCGAGGACGACAAGCGCCTGGTGGCGCGGGTCGCCTACGAAAACCGCGCTCCCTTGCCCGATCTTTTCAATATGTGCATTCGCGACGCCACGGCCGGGGATGTGCTGGTGTTCATCCACGACGACGTGTGGATAGACGATTACTATTTTGGCGACCGCATCCTCGACGCGCTACAGACCTTCGACGTCGTCGGCGTGGCGGGGAACCGCCGCAGGCTGGCGGGGCAGTCCGCGTGGGCGTTTGTCGACGACGCCTTCAGGCTGGACGAGCGCGCGAATTTGAGCGGGGCCATCGCACACGGCGACCATCCCTTTGGCGAGGTTTCCATGTTCGGCGCCACGCCAGCCGAATGTGAATTGCTCGATGGCGTGTTGCTGGCGGCGCGCAGGGAGGTGCTCGCGGGACACGGGGTCCTGTTCGACCCGCGCTTCGACTTTCATTTTTACGATCTCGATTTCTGCCGCACCGCACGCGCGGGCGGCTTGCGCCTGGGTACCTGGCCCATTTGCCTGACGCATCAGAGCGGCGGTGCTTTCAACACCCCGCCGTGGCATGAAAAGCTGCGCCTGTATCGTGAAAAATGGGGCACGTGAACATGCTTCCGGCGAAGATTTGAGCGATGGTCATGGAACAGACGCCCATACATGACGACTACAATCCGGATCTGCTGGCTTTCCTGCCTCCCAACCTGATCCGGGTAGTGGAGGTGGGCTCCAGCAGCGGCGCATTGGCCGGGGCCTATCGTGCTGCCAATCCCGGCTGCCACTACACCGGCATCGAAATCGAGCCGGCATATGCGGATGCCTCAAAACGCCATTGTACTCGTGTGATCTGCGGTGACATCGAGCGTCTGGACGATGCGACCTTCGACAGTCTGTTCCCCGCGGACTGCTGGATTTTCGGCGACGCGCTCGAACACCTGTATGACCCTTGGTCGCTGCTGCGCCGCATACGCAAGCGCTGTGGCGCCGATTTGCGCATCGTCGCGTGCGTCCCGAATGCACAGCACTGGAGTCTGCAAGCGGCTCTGAACGCCGGCCAGTTCCGCTACCAGCCCAGCGGCCTGCTGGATCGCACCCATATTCGCTGGTTTACCCGGATCACGCTGTTCGAACTGTTCGCGAGCACGGGTTTTCGGATTGTCGGCGGCTTCCCGCGTATATTCGACGAGCCGCAGCGGGAGCGCATCCTGCCGGCGATTCGCGCCCTCGCCCAGGCGGCAGGCGCCGATCCGCAGCAGGCAGTCGACGATGCCTTGCCACTGCAATGGGTGGTGATGGCCGCGCCCGTATGACGGCCCGCCGCCAACGGCTCAGGCCTCAGGAAGTGTAGCGGCGGGCGATTAGTACGGCATTGCTGCCGCCAAAGGCGAATGAGTTCGACATCACCGCGCCTAGCGGCACGTCATGGCGGCCGACGTTGGGCACATAGTCCAGGTCGCATTCCGGGTCAGGCTCATTCAGGTTGATGGTTGGCGGAACGGCCTTATGATGCATTGCCAGTATGGAGGTCATGAACTCCACTGCACCCGTCGCCCCCATCAGGTGCCCGTGCATGGATTTGGTGGAACTCACGGGAATGTTCGGCGCCCGGCTTCCAAACACTTCCTTGATCGCCCTGGTTTCCTGCACGTCGCCGACGAGTGTCGCCGTGCCGTGGGCATTGATGTACCCGATGTCCGCCGGCTGCATGCAAGCATCGGCCAGGGCCGCGCGGATCGCACGCGCTTGTCCGGCGGCATCGGGCTTGCTGATGTGGCTGGCATCGGATGCGCACGCATACCCCGCCAGCTCGGCGTAAATGCGTGCGCCCCGAGCCGCTGCCCGCTCCGCGTTCTCTAGCACCAGCACGCATGCGCCCTCGCCCAGCACCAGCCCGTTGCGCTGCCGGGAGAATGGCTTGCATGAGGCGCCGGGGCCGGCGGGATCTTCCAGCGCCAGGGTGCGCAGGGCTTCCCAGGCCTTCATGACGCCCACGGTCAGCAGGGCTTCCGATCCTCCCGCCAGCATGACGTCCGCATATCCGTGCCGGATCTGCCGCGCAGCCTCCCCAATGGCGATCGCGGATGAGGAGCAGGCTGTGGAGTAGGTGATATTGGGTCCCCGCAGCCCGAACTCCATGGAAATATGGGAGGCAGCGGCGTTGTTCATGCCGAGCACCACGCTCAAGGGGCGCACCCGGGGCTCGCCCTTTGCCAGCACCTCCAGATAACCTTCCTCCAGCGTTCCGGCGCCGCCCATGCCTGTACCCATCATTACGCCGGCGCGGGTCCGTTCAGCCTCTTCAAGCTGCATTTCTGCGTCCTGGACCGCCTGGCGCGCTGCCACCAGAGCCATCTGGCTGAACCGCTCCATGCTGGTAAGCTGCATCTTGGTAAAGTGCGCGGTCGGGTCGAAATCGGGAACGGTTCCCGCGATGTGGATCGACAGCTTTTCAGAATGAGGCATGTCGACACGCCGAATGCCGGACCGGCCGGCCATCAGATTTTCGAAAAATTCACCCTGACCGGAGCCGACAGGGGAGACGATCCCCAGTCCCGTGACGACAACTTTGCACCCCATTTGCGGATCAGGCGCCGCCCTGCTGCTCCGCAATCATGCGGTCAACGACGTCGGAGATGTCCTGGATAGTCTTGATTTCGATGCGCTGCTCCGGCAGCTTGATCTTGAACTCATCCTCGATATTGAACATGAACTCAATAACGGACAAGGAATCCAGGCCCAGTGTTTCCAGTTGGGCGTCGGGAGCAAGCGTCTCGGGCTTGAGATCAAACTGCTCGGACATCATGCGTTGTATTGTTTCCAGCGAACTCATTCAGTACCCCGTCGTGGCTGTTCGGGCGTCGGTCACGCCGCGGCGTGGGTCAGCCGCGGCGCGGATGATACCACATGCGGGCCAACTGCGCCGGGCTCGTGGCGTTCGTCCGGGTGGTCGATTGCGGCCAGAAACTGAACCGTTTCGTCGGCCACCCGCTCGCGTTCGTTGTCCAGCGTGATCATGTGATAGCTGTCGTGCAGCACGATCTTGACGACCCTGCTGGAGCCGATGTGGTCGGCGACGAAGTCTGCGCTCCGCACGCTGGCCACATCGTCTTCCTCTGCGTGTATCACGAGCGCCGGCGCCTTCACGTGGCGCAGGCGCGACCTGACCGACTTGATCAGCAGCTCGGCTTCGTGGACGGCCGGCAGGGTGAGTCTGGACGCGCCGGCGATCGACGAATCCTTATACGTCATCTCGCGCTGCACCCAGCGGCGCAGTTGCGCATTCTTCAGGCCGAACGGTTCGCGTTCGCGGTACGCGTAGAGGTAGCGGAAAGGCGTGTAATAGCCCAGCGGGAGCATGAAGCGGTACCAGGGGATGCTCCAGCCGTCGTAAAACAGCGTGGTAGACAGCAGCGTCAGCGCCGCCACGCCTTCGCCTAGCTCCGCTGCCACGCTGAGGGACAGCACGGCGCCTATGCACAGGCCGCCCATGGACACCCTGCGGTACTGGCGCTTCAGTGCCTGGAATTCCGCCCTTACCTCGCTGTGCCAGTCCCGCCAGTTGGTGACCGAATAAACGGAATCGCCGGAAAAATGACCATAGCCCTTGAAATGCGGCACGCGTACGGTGTAGCCAGCCTTTTGCAGGCGCTTGGCCAGAGGCAGCATTTCGGAAGGGTTGCCCTGCAAGCCATGCACCAGCAGGACGGCATGGTCTCCACCGGTCAATTCTAAGGTTTTCATAAATGGTCCAGGGTCGGTTGCAGCCTTTCGAATTTTGTCCGGCGGGCGCGTGTAGTCTGATGTAAAGTGGCGCGAATTCTAGCAAAAGCCAAGGGGATGCTGAACCATGTTGCAGCAATGCCACGAACGCCCATGCGGTATAATTTCAAGCCATCTGAGACCGATTTTTGCATTTTGTTCAATTTGACGCCTCAAGTCGCCGCGGAATGCCGCGCCACCCCCCGCCGGGTGGGGCCGGATGGCCCCAAAGACCCACTACGCATAAACGGGGCGCATTGGGACGGCATGCCGCAAGAGTGCACTGAAGCGGGGCAAGCGCGGTCCGCCAAACACTACTCCGGGAAACCCTTACAGCATAATCATGGATGAGCAACTGCGCCAAGCCGCGCTGAACTACCACCGCCTGCCCGAGCCGGGCAAGATTTCCGTAACCCCAAGCAAGCCCATGCTGACGCAGCGCGATCTGGCGCTGGCCTATTCGCCCGGCGTGGCGGCAGCGTGCGAAGCCATCGTGGCGGACGCAGCCGAGGCCCGCAACATGACCGCTCGCGGCAACCTGGTCGCCGTGGTGAGCAACGGCACGGCCGTGCTGGGCCTGGGCGCGATCGGCCCCCTGGCCGCCAAGCCGGTCATGGAAGGCAAGGGCGTGTTGTTCAAGAAATTCGCCGGCATAGACGTGTTCGACATCGAAGTTGACGAGCGCGACCCGGACAAACTGGTTGAGATCATCGCCGCTCTGGAGCCCACCTTCGGCGGGATCAATCTCGAAGACATCAAGGCGCCCGAGTGCTTCTATATCGAGCGCAAGCTGCGCGAGCGCATGAAAATACCCGTGTTCCACGACGATCAGCATGGAACGGCGATTATCGTGGGCGCAGCGTTGCTGAACGGGCTGAAGGTGGTCGGCAAGGACATCGGCCGGATCAAGCTCGTCGTCAGCGGAGCGGGCGCGGCTGCGCTCGCCTGCCTCGATATGCTGGTGAGCCTGGGCGTGCGCATGGAGAACATCGTGGTCACGGACATCAAGGGCGTGGTCTACCAGGGCCGCACCGAGGAGATGGACGACAACAAGGCGCGCTATGCCGTGGCGACTGCCGCGCGCACCCTGGACGAGGTTGTCGCGGGAGCGGATGTGTTTCTCGGACTGTCCGCAGGCGGCGTGCTCAAGCCGGATATGGTCAAGAAGATGGCGGACCGCCCGCTGATCTTTGCGCTGGCGAACCCGCATCCCGAAATCCTGCCGGAGGCGGCGCACGCCGCGCGCCCGGACGTTATCATTGCGACCGGCCGTTCGGATTATCCCAACCAGGTTAATAACGCGCTGTGCTTTCCGTACATCTTCCGCGGCGCGCTGGATGTGGGCGCTTCCACCATCAACGAAGCGATGAAACAGGCGGCCGTGAAGGCCATTGCCCAACTGGCCCAGGCCGAACAATCCGATGCGGTCGCCACCGCGTATGGCGACCAGAACCTGCGGTTCGGCCCGGATTACCTGATTCCCCGGCCGTTCGATCCGCGCCTGATCACCGAAATCGCGCCGGCCGTCGCCCAGGCAGCGATGGACAGCGGCATCGCCGCGCGTCCCATTGCCGACATGCGCGCCTACCGCGAGCGCCTGTCCCATTTCATCCACGAATCGGGCTGGCTGATGAAGCCCGTGCTCGACTACGCCAAGGCCCATCCCAAGCGTCTGGTCTATGCGGAGGGCGAGGACGAACGGGTACTGCATGCGGTGCAGGCAGTGGTTGACGAAGGGATGGCCCACCCCATCCTGATCGGGCGCCCCGCCATCGTTGCGCAGAACATCGCCCGCCTGGGATTGCGTCTGCGCGCGGGCGAGCATTTCGTGCTGATCAACCCGGCGGCGTCTGATGCGCACAACACGCAGATCGCGGCGGCCATGGTGAGCGCGGGCGAGGCCGACGCCATGCTGTGCGGTATGGTGTCCAGGCCGCAGGAGCACCTGCGCTTCATCAGCGAGAAGATAGGCCTGCATGCGGAGGCTTCGGTATTCGCCACGATGAACATCCTGCTGCTGCCCGGCCACACCCTGTTCGTGTGCGATACCCATATCAACCTGGACCCCACCGCCGAGCAGCTTGCCGAAATCACCCTGCTGGCGGTCGCCGAGATGCGCCGTTTCGGCATCGAGCCCAGGGTTGCGCTGCTTTCGCATTCCAACTTCGGCGGATTCGATGATCCCTCGGCGCGCAAGATGCGCCGCGCCAATGAGTTGCTCAGGGAACGGGCGCCCGGTCTCGAAGTGGATGGCGAGATGCACGCAGACACCGCCGTTTCCGACGTGCTGCGCCGCCAGCTCGCGCCGGATGCGCGTCTGCACGGCCCGGCGAATTTGCTGGTCATGCCCAGCCTGGATGCCGCCAATATTTCGTTCAACCTGCTCAAGATGCTGGCAGGAGACGGGATTACCATCGGCCCGGTGCTGCTGGGTGCGGCGAAATCCGTGCATATCATGACGCCATCGGCGACCGTGCGGCGCATCGTCGAGATGAGTGCGCTGGCGGTGGCCGGCGTGCAGGCGCATTAGGAAGCGCGCGGGAGACCATGACGGAGCCGACGGCCACCGACGGACAGAAACTGGCGCTGATCCTCACCGGGGGCGGCGCGCGCGCCGCCTACCAGGTCGGCGTGCTCAAAGCCATTGCCGAAATGCTGCCGCGCCGCGCGCAGAATCCGTTCCCCATCATCTGCGGCACCTCAGCCGGCGCGTTGAATGCCGCCACGCTGGCGGTGAACGCGCGCCAGTTCGCCAAGGGCGTGCACTACCTCGACAATATCTGGCGTAATTTCCAGCCCAGCGACGTCTATCGCACCGACGTGCTTGGCGTATTCGTCAACAGCCTGCGCTGGATGGCTGGCATGCTGCTGAGCGGGCTGGGCGTACGCCGCCTGTACAGGCTCTCACTGCTTGACAATACGCCCCTGGCGAAATTGCTCGAGGAGATCATGCCCTGCCAGCGCATCCAGGACAGCATAACCGCCGGCGCGCTGCATGCGCTCAGCATCACCGCCTCCGACTATAACTCGGGCCAGTCGGTGACCTTCTATCAGGGACATGAAGGGATACAACCCTGGACCCGGGCCCATCGCGTCGGGGTGCCGACCCAGATTCAGAACGAGCACCTGCTGGCATCCTCGGCCATCCCCTTCTTCTTTCCCGCAGTTCGCATCAACCGCGAATATTACGGGGACGGCTCCATGCGCCAGATCGCGCCCATCAGCGCGGCATTGCACATGGGCGCTTCGCGGGTGCTGGTGATCAGCACCAATTCGCGCAGTGAGCGCCATCTGGAACAGACCGATGCTTACCCGACGCTGGCGCAGATCGCGGGACACGCGCTCGACAGCATCTTCCTCGACAGCCTGGAGGTGGACATCGAGCGCATCCACCGCATCAACCACACGCTGCATTACATACCGGAAAACCTGCAGGCGCAGGCCGGCCTGCGCCATGTCGATGTGCTGGTCATCTCTCCCAGCCAGGCGCTGGAAAAGGTCGCGTACCGGTTTACCAAGCATATGCCGCTCACCATACGTGTGCTGCTCAGCGTGATCGGCATGTCCCGGCGCAATGGCGCGACGCTGCTCAGCTACCTGCTCTCGGAGAAGGGCTTTTGCAGCGCCCTCATCGACATGGGCTACCGCGATGCCATGGCGCGCAAGGAAGAACTCATGGGCTTTCTGAATCCCGCCCTGCCCCAGGCCGAGATGCCGCAATGAGACACGTCGCGGAGGCTCCCGGGCCGCTGACCTTTACCTTGTTGCGTCTGCTGGAGGACGGAAATTTTCATTCGGGCGAGGACATGGCGCGGCAACTCGGCGTCTCAAGGGCCAGTGTCCACAACGCACTGAGCCAGGCCGAAGAATACGGCCTTACCCTGTTTCGCGTGCGCGGCCGCGGCTATTGCCTGAAAAATCCGCCGGAATGGCTGGACGCCGCCGTCGTCGCCGGCCATCTTGGCGCCCGCGGCTCGGACTTCCACATTTCCGTGCAGGAGCACGCGTCCTCCACCAACACCGAGTTGATGCGGCAGGCGGCCCAAGGCGCCCCCGCGGGTGCGGTGCTGGCGGCGGAATGGCAGAGCGCCGGGCGCGGGCGCATGGGCCGGCGCTGGCACGCAGGGCTGGGCAACGCGCTGACGTTCTCGCTGTTGTGGCGCTTCGAGCGCGGCCTGGGCGCACTCTCCGGCCTGAGCCTGGCCGTGGGTGTGGCGATTATCCGTGCGCTGCGCGCCGCGGGGGTGGAGGGCGCGCAATTGAAATGGCCGAACGACATCCTGAACGAAAAGGGCGCCAAACTGGGCGGCGTGCTCATCGAAGCGCAGGGCGACATGCTGGGGCCAGCCGCCGCGGTGATCGGCATCGGCCTTAACCGGGCGCTGCCTCCCGCAGTCGCCGGGCGCATAGACCGCGAGGCCGCTGCCCTCACCGACACGGTGGCCGACCTTCCCGGCCGCAACCGCCTGCTGGCCCTGCTGCTCGCTGAGCTGACCGACATGCTCGATGATTTTGCGGCGCGCGGCTTCGCGCCTTTGCGGGCGGAGTGGGAAGCCTGCCATGCCCTGCAGGACAGGCGGGTCCGCCTGTCGCTGCCTGACGGCAGCCAGGTGTCAGGCATCGCGCGCGGCGTCACCGACGAAGGCGCGCTGCAGCTGGAGATCGCCGGAGGCGTCGTGAAGATCTTTCATGCAGGCGAAATCAGCCTGCGCGCAGAGGCGCAACATGCTGCTGCTTGACGCAGGCAACAGCCGGCTCAAGTGGGCTTGGGCGGAAGACGCTGCATGGCGCGATCGCGGCCTGCTGGACATCGGACAAATCGAGTCCCTGGGCCAGGCGCTTGCACACCTGCCCGCGCCGCCACGCATCCTGGCTGCCAACGTAGCGGGGCCGGCCGTCGCGCAGCATATCCAGGCGGCATGCGCACGTTGGGAGACCAAGGTAGAATTCGTCCGCGCCGCGCCCGCCCAGTGCGGCGTGCGCAATGCCTATCGCCGCGCCGAACAGCTCGGCAGCGACCGCTGGGCCGCGCTCATTGCGGCGTGGGATCGTCAGCGTGCTCCGTGCCTGGTGGTAAACTGCGGAACCGCGACCACCGTGGACGCACTGTCCGCTGCCGGCGAATTCCGCGGCGGCCTGATCTTGCCGGGTCTGGCGATGATGCGCCGCAGCCTGGCGGCAGGAACGGCACAACTGGATGCGGCGCCGGGAATCTGGGAGGATTTCCCGCGCAGTACGGAAAACGCCGTGTACAGCGGCGCGATTCAGGCGACAGTCGGCGCCATAGTTCAACAGCACGCGCTGCTCCGTGAGCCGGGCGCCGTGTGTCTGCTGGATGGCGGCGCCGCAGGCGAAGTGGCGCCCCACCTCGGGGTGCCGGTGGCGCGGGTCGAGGACCTGGTATTGCGGGGGCTGCAGTTGATAAGCCGGGAAACAGGCGGGAATCTGGATTCATGATAAAGAAAGTATTTTGGGTGCTGGTGCTGGTCAATGCGGGTCTGTTTGCCTATGTGCGTTGGGGCGGGCTGCTGACGCAGGGGGCAAGCAGCCTGGAACCCGCCCTCAACCCGGACAAGATCAAGCTGCTGGGCTTTTCACCGGCGTCGCCGGCGCCCCAGGCACCGGCCCCCGCGTCCGCCCCGGCTCCTGCACCTGCACCTGCACCTGCACCTGCACCTGCACCTGCACCTGCACCTGCAAATGGCAACGCGCATGATCCAACACGGGCTGCCGCGCCCGCCGCTGCCGTTGCCGCCTGCTACGAGTGGGGCGAGTTCTCCGGTTCCGATCTTGCGAGTGCAAAGCAAGACCTCGCGGGACTCAAACTTGGTTCCACGCTTTCCGAGCGCGAGGTCGAGCACTCCATCGGCTACTGGGTCTACATTCCGCCGCCCAAGAATCGCGCCGCCATCAACGCCAGGGTCGCGGCCCTGAAAAAGCACGGCATCAAGGATTTCTTCGTGGTCAAGGAGAAGGGCAAATGGCGCGGCGCCATTTCCCTGAACGTCTTCAAGACCAAGGACCTCGCGGAAAAATTCCAGCACCACCTAAAGTCCCGCGGAATCAAGGGAGCAGTGATCGGCGAGCGCCAGACCCGGCTCAAGTTCACCGTGTTCACCTTGCGGAACCCCAACAAGGCGACCCTTTCCAAATTGCAGGACTGGCAGCAGGGATTCACCGGCATCGGCGTAAAGCCGGCCGCCTGCCCGTGAGCGCCGCGGCCCTCTGCACGCCAGGATTGACAAGGTGGCCTTAAATCCGGAAAATGCCGCCCTCTCAGGTTATCTCTCGCCAGCCGTCGCGCATCGCCGCCACGGGTCGGCACAGTTCATTGGTGATATAGCTCAGTTGGTTAGAGCACAGCACTCATAACGCTGGGGTCGGTGGTTCAAGTCCACCTATCACCACCAATATGGAAAAAAGCCCGCAAACGCGGGCTTTTTTCTTGTCCATGCCTTCCAATTCAGCCAGTTACCATAATCCACTGCCACCGGCCTCCTGTATACTTCTTCCACATTCAGACTCACTATTACCTGCCATGTCCGCTCCCGCCGCCGCCCTCGACCTCATCGACTTCATCGACGCCAGCCCCAGCCCCTGGCACGCGGTAGCGAGCGCCGAGGCGCGCCTGCTTGCCCAAGGCTTTGTCAGGCTGGAGGAGGGCGCACGGTGGCAGCTCGCCCCGGGCGGGCGTTATTACGTCGTGCGCGGCGGCGCGTCCATGATCGCATTCGTGCTGGGCAGCGGGGCGATTGCGGAAACCGGCTTTCGCATCGTCGCCGCCCATACCGATTCCCCGGGACTAAGGCTCAAGCCCAAGGCCGCCATGGCCAGTGATGGCTTGGCACGCCTGGGGGTGGAAGTCTATGGCGGGCCGATACTCGCCACCTTCACCGACCGCGACCTGGGCTTGGCGGGACGCGTCGTGCTGCGCCGCGGGGCGGATCAGGAAACGCGCCTGGTGAATTTTGCGAAGCCTCTGGTGCGCCTGCCCAACCTGGCCATCCACATGAACCGCGAGGTAAACGACAAAGGGCTGAAGCTCAACAAGCAAACCGAACTCCCGCTCATCCTGGGGCTGCTCGGCGAAAAAGAAGACGCCGAGGCGAAGTTGCGCAAGCTGCTGGCCGATGCCGCGCAGGCGGACGCAGCTAGCCTGCTGGGCTGGGAGCTCGCTGTCTATGACGTGCAGAAGGGCAGCCTGTGGGGCGCGAACGAGGAGTTTATCGCCAGCAGGCAGCTCGATAACCTGGCCTCCGCCTATGCGGCGCTCGCCGCGCTAATCGAGACCAGGCAGCCAACCGCCACCTGTGTCACGGCCCTGTTCGACCACGAAGAAGTCGGCAGCGAGAGTGCAAACGGGGCGGGCGGCAGCTTCGTCAACGATGTGCTGGCGCGCATTAGCTCCCAAGCCAAGCTGGACGAGGAGGATAGGCGCCGCGCCCTGGCGCGCAGCTTCTTCATCAGCGCGGACATGGCCCATGCCTATAACCCGAATTTCCCGGCCGCCTACGAACCCGAACACAAGGTGATGGTGAATGGCGGGCCGGTCATCAAGACAAATGTAAATCAGCGCTACACCACCAACGCCGAAACGGCGGCGCGCTTCATGGGGTATTGCGACAAGGCCGGCGTGCCGTACCAGCAGTATGCGCACCGCAGCGACCTGGGTTGCGGCAGTACCCTTGGCCCCATACTTGCAGCACAATTGGGCGTCCCCAGTGTCGACGTTGGTTCAGCCATGTGGGCGATGCACAGCGCGAGAGAGAGCGCCGGCGTTCACGATCACGCGTACATGATCGCGGCCTTGGCGGCGGCGTTTGGCAGTTGAGGTCGTGCGCGTTTGTTCTTCGCCCAAGGGCGACGTTTGTGGTCTTGCCTGACTATTTCCATTTAACGGGGCCGGACTCGCCTTGCTTCTCCGAGGAAATGCGAGCTTGGCCCCCTTTAGTTCCGGGCGAAGGATGCTAATATCGGTTCTGGACCGAGCCATGTAAACTACATTTCCTCAATGCGCGACCACAATGCGTGCCGCATAAACCACCATCGACGCGCGGCTTTCTGGAAGGAGTGACAATAGTGGAGATTTCGAAAGAACAGCTGCTACTCGAAATCGAGGACATAATTCGCACAATGCCGCCTCGCGAAACCCTCAGCCATGAGTCCGACGAGAACCTTTCTTGGCTGGGCCGTGCGGCTGCCGGCATCGCCGCTTGGGACAGCACTCAAGGAGCACTGTTCAAAGGCTATCTAGCTACCTTTCACGGCATCAATGCAGTCGGGAGAACCCAGGCTTTTCGCAACATGATAACGACGCTGCATCAGGCAAGAAGTGACCTCCGCATGAACACAATCGGCCCCATGTCGGCAGCAATTCCAACAGGGGCTGTGTTCGACTATTTCGACGAAGTTCGCAAAGTAATTGAAGCGGCCAAGACAGAATTGTTTTTCGTGGATCCCTACCTCGATGCCGAGTTCGTGTCACGATATCTTCCGCACGTCACCCAAGGCGTCCAAGTTCGCCTATTAAGTCGCGAAAGAATCGCATCCCTACTGCCTGCGGTACAAGCATTTCGTCAGCAAACGGGGCTGCAAATCGAGATCCGATCCGCACAAGGTTTCCATGACCGCTTCGTGTTCGTAGACGGGAGCGAGTGCTACCAGTCGGGCGCGTCCTTTAAGGACGGCGCAAAAAAAGCTCCCACAACATTGACCCAGATCGGCGACGCATTTCAAGCGATGAAGACCACCTACGAGGCGTTATGGGGCGGGGGAACCATCCAATAAAGGTGGAATGCGAAAGCTAGGGAAACGGGCGGGGGTGTCGTCCTGGACCAGTTGTAGAAGGAGGATGTATGACAATGCGGACGAGGCGATACTTTGTGTGCTCGAATGGCCACCATGGTGTGGAAACCACGAGCGAGAATGACCAGCCGTATAGCGCATCTTGGGAGTCAATTTCGACCGAAGGGCTGAAAGCGAACGGCCGGGATTCAAGGGGGTATGCAACGTATATTTGCGAAATATGTGCGGCCCCAATGACCGTAGCCGACGCCCCGTCAAAGTAGGGGTGCTTCATAGGTATTGGGGCCACAAGTGGATGGATCCGTGCGGCTTGTGAACCGTGCGGATCTCTGCCGCTTCGTCGAAGATCTGCTCCGCCTAAGGTTTCAGCATTCCTGCTCACGCATGCGCTGGTGACGGTCGCGAAGCTGCATTATCAAGCCGCGATGAGCCACGCACGGGCATGAGTCGATCGGGTGCATTGCGAGTTCGATAGCTGAATTTTCCGGACCGAGAAAGAGACTGCCTATTTGGTACTTGGGTACAACTGGATTTTCGGGGTGAATTAGCGCCTTAATTGCCTGAGCGACGACGAGTGCAGCAGCTGCAGTAGCAACAAATGGCACCGACGGCCTGAAGCCGGCGGCAGCCTCCACGCCCAGTTGGGCGGAAAGCGTAGCCTCAGTAATAACTGAGCAGATCGTCTTCTCTTCTTCAACCGACTTTCTTAGGGCTTCACGCTTATCCTCCGATGCCATCTCTACGTCCGCAATGTTAAGGCGACGGCCAAGATCGGCGAGCGAATCCTTACTTAGGCCGGTCAACTGGCTTTGGATTGTTTTCTCGTCCAGGCTCGGCGAATCAAACCAACACATCAGGCAAGCAAGATCCGACCGATCGAGTCTGTGTTGAATTACCGCCGCACCAACCTCGTTGATTCCCCCGTCAATCATGATGCGTGGCCATAGCCCCTGCGCCGCACGGCGAGCGTTTACATCGTCAAGCCCGTTTAGCACCAAATCAACCGTTAGGTTATTCGTTGGACTTCCTGAGACCACAGATTCGATCGTGGCCCTCTCTCCAGTCGCGTCTAGCGAGCTGTTTTCACGCAGCCAGGCGGCCATTCTCCCGGCCTTGGACTCCCCAAGCCAACCGGACCGCTCAACTAACATGCATGTGCCGAGATTCTCATCAGCGTAAGCTTGCTTGTCGATGACATGCACGCGGCCACGCAACGGCAATTGCGAAAGCAACACTCCTATTCCGTTGCCTATTGCACCAGCACCAACTAGCAGTGTGTCCGGCAAAGAAATTTCCTGAGGTAGCGTCGGGCCTATGGATTTAGGCGATGTCGCCAGGTCGAACAGGGAAAATTCAAGCTTGCGCAATGGAGGCGCGACGTCGGACGGCACGCCGATAACTTTCTTGAATGTCTCCGCAACACCGATCGAGGCGGCCATCAGCGCAGAAATCGCGTTCGGCTGGCTGCAATCCACGGGGAGCGTATTCCCATCAGACGCGAGCCTAGCAACCCACCCGCTACAATTTATGGTCGTCCATTTTGCTGATCGTCCCGAACTCGCGCCCACACACAGCACGGCATCACACGATGCTAGCAATGATTCCGCGTCACCGTCGGACAATCGCAAAGAGCCGATACACCATGCCTTGCTGCAAATGCCCTCGATTTGCCTACGAAACTCTATCGTGCATTCGGGAAGGATCACCACCACATTGCCAACTACGCGGGGCAGCAACGCGAGGGCGTCGACAAAACACCATTGACCATTTTGCGTTTGGATAACCGCTTGCTCTGCCGTTAGCACTACGGTCATAGCACAAATGTCCTGGTATGCTACGGACTTGTTCATCAGACTATTAGCAACGCCTAAGGGCCTGCTGATGGCTTTTTCGATCATTGGGGTCATGCGGGCACCTCGCATCTAATAATGGATAACTCAGCATCACATGGAATGATTCGCGCGCTCACTTCTCGCGCGGACATGCGCCGGTAGGCAAAATTGTCAAACACATGCACGCCACATTCATCTAACCCGACGTATCGTTGGGCATAGAACGGGCATACGACAGACAAGTAGCCGTCCGCGCGAATTCCATGCTCCTTGTCGAGCGCTGACAAGTCAACAAACCGGCCGGGGTGCGAGTGAATTTGCCCGACAAGAACAGCGTCGATCTGTTCAGCCAAGTCGGTAAGTGTGCACATTGCAGCGGACGACAGGCTTAGGTAGTCGGGTGAGGTTACGAAGCCCGGACCCGAAGCGGCAATAATCCGCGTCACGGTAGCCTTGTTTCCTTCAACTGAACCAAACCACAATGCTAACCCTTCGTTGCCGCATGCGCCGTGAGGACGCATAAGGGATATGGAGTCATCAAGTAGCGTATACGGTACAGACCATGTCAATTGGGATTGCGGCATCATCGTCTTGCCCTCCCCATGTAACTGTTGTCTAGAAGTAATTGAAGGTGTAGTAGCGCATGCTGCATGGGCAAGGCTACTTTTGGGAATTGTCCGGCCCATTCCGGATGCAGGGCGTGGCCCTCAGAGGTAATCGTTATGCACGTATCGAAGGAGGCCGGGCGAAAGCCTGGGCAAAGCGGCCACGCCGTGGGATTGTTTTCTGCGCCAGTGTTCATATCGACATACTTAAGGGAAAACGGAGCAAAATAGCTGGTATTCCAGCGAATGCGCGCCTTATAGAGTTCGGTTGGCGAACTTATCGGATGCATGACGGCAAACAGCCCGAGAGGGACAGAGTTGTCCCTCTCGAGCTGCCACCGCGTTGCCTCAGGCAAGCTCTGAACCGCAATGAACTCCTCTTCAAACAAGGCAAGTTCCAGTTCAGAAGCCATGGCCTTATCCCTGCTTTAATACTTCGGTTAGATTGAACCTTAACTCGTGAGCCGTCCCAGCCAACGCCCCCAAATCGGCCGAGAGATTGGTCTGTACGATACTGCCGAGCGCCAGTTGATAAGTCTTCGTGGCATCCTCTACTAAGCCGTAGAACGTAAGCACCTGCTGCTTGAGGGACGCAAGAGTTTTCTCACGCGGTGCACGCGGATCGACAAATTGCCGGGTTGCGGTGATATATCTGACCATAACGTTAATCGTCTGGTCATCGTGGACCCGCTGTTGCTCGGGGTGAAGCTGTTCATTGGTACTCATGTGTGTACTCCTAAGAAATAGTAGTCCGCCTCGTCGAAAGACGAGGTGTTGATATGCCTACCTTAGGAGCTTGACAGCGGAACGCTAGCTAGAGGAAAATTCAAGTCGCCAAACCGAATGTGTCCAACCGGCACGTTCACTGCGGGCAAGCCTCCTAAGGTTTGCCCGTTTTCATTGTTGCATCTTCATTGCTTACCTCCTTTCTTCACGTAGTGTAGTTGCTCAGTTAGAGCAAATTCCGAAACCCGTCCTTGGGCTCCAGAATTTCCCGCTCAACTAGTTTATCTATCCTGTATGTTGCCGCTTGGCAACTTGTGCCACAGATATCGGCGAGCTCCAAGGGAGACCGCGCAGCACGGCAGGCTTCTATTGGCATCATAACCGCCGCCATCAGAGCATTTGCTTGCCATTCCGAATCCTCGTAGAACCGGTGCTTACCGGTAGGAGCGCCCCGATGCAAGGTGACGGCATGCTCTAGGACGATATGCGATAGTTCATGGATCACGGTGCTGCGAGAGAAAGGATTGTCGTCAAAGAGGCCGTCATAAACGTCCCGTCGCACGACGACAAGCTTTTGCGCAGGAACAGTAAAGGCTGCGCATTCCTCTAGTTCGTCTACGTCGGCTATATGGGGAAGGTATCCCGCCTGTGGCAGAGTCTTTTCAAGTACCCGCCACGCATCAACTTTCCACCTGCCGCCGCCATACCCCTTTACCGTCGGCAATAGAAGGCGGAGCTCCTCCGCGGCAGCTTCAAGCTTGGCGTAACTCATCGGCGCCACTTTGAGCCCTTTCGGGGTACGCGCGCGCTGAGAATTTCCTAGCGTTGTCATTTTCCTTCTCCTTTATGCCGCTTCGTAATCCAGTTCTTTACTTCGTCGTTCGGTACCTCCCCTTCCTGGAGGCGGCGCGCGAAAGCGGCCACCAAGCCTCTTGCATCCGGCGATAAGCTCGCCATATTCACATGGTCTTTTGATTGTTCTGCGGCTTGTCGCAGGCGAGCTATTTCCTTGGCTGTTACCTTGTCCTTAAATTTGTCTGTAAAGAAGGCAATTGCGCTATCAATGTGCTTCTGCGACAGACGCTTGTCGCCATACTCAATACAACTCAAATACGATGAACTGATCTGCATATAGTCCGCCATGGCCTTCATCGAAATGTCGAGGCGCATTCGCAACACTCTAACCGCCTCCCCGAAAGGCGTAAGTTTCATCATCGCTCTCCTTAATCTGATAGGGGTACCGTCAATATATGCCATGTTTACTAAAAAGTAAAGATCTTATCTATTTTGGGAAGCGGTGCGCGATTCGTCCGGCCATGAACGTGCGAGCGGCACGCCATACCCTAATTTCATGGCGTATTGATTTGAACTATTCTTGCTGGCATTTATTCGCGGTGCGTCAGTAATCGGCCCGGCGTGCCAGCGGTGGCGTTCTCATTAATTACTGTAGGAATGAAAGACCGCCAGATGCCTAGGCGGATTTTCCCTTTACGCCGTAGCTTCCGCCCCCGTGTAAGTTTCGGAGGAACTGCTTTCGCCAACCTGGAAAATGAATCACCTCAGAAACAACAGACTTTGATGTTTGAGGGGCTGGGAAGCGAGAAAAGGTGGTCTTTCGACGACGGGCTTGGTCGGCCAGTTGGCCAGCGGTTCAAGTGTAGAAGTGGCTACGTTTTTGCACGAAAATTAGGCAAAGACTAGGCGGCAATCTCGGGGTATAAGTCGGGGTATAAAAAGTCGATTTTCCCCCAAAAAGCCCGTGAATATGGGGTATTCAATGGCACCTATCCCACCAATGAAGGAGAAAGTCAGTCCGGCAGGGCTGGCTTTCCTCTTTGATGATCCGGCGCCGGGCCTCAGGCCGGCCCGAACCCAACGCGCTCATAGTTCAGCCCCTGCTCGACGCTGAAGCGCAGCTTGAGCCGTTGCTTGGGCTGTTTGTCCTGGCTGATCTCGAGCACGCGGTCTATGGCGTAGAGCCCTCGTGGTACGAGCAGGCTGGAAGGGATGCCGAGCTCGGGCATGGCGGAGAGCAGCAGGCCGGCGATGGGGACGGGGCGCGGAGCGCCGGGCCTGGCTCCGGCAGTCTGTACCATCACTGCGCTTGCAGTGCCGGGCAGGAAGTGGATGCCCATGTTCATCTCGCCCGTGCGGGTGACGCTGACCCAGACCGTTATCGCGAGCCGGAAGCGTTCGCCGATCTGCACGGCGATCAGTTGGTTCAGCGCGACGCGCGCACCCGTGCCCGCGCGGGCGACACGTGTCAGGCGGGCGCCGAGGAGGCTGATGTCCTGGGCGCGCCACGCTTCCTCCACCGCGCCGGATGGCGTTCTCTGCGGGTTGATCGGCTGGTTCGCGATCCATGCATAGGCATCGTCCAGCGAGTAGCGCACGGCCACTTCCTGGGTGGAGGGCTGCCTTTCCGCCTGGCGCTCTGCGCGCGGTTCGCACCAGTGCCGGTGCAGGTGGTCGAGCAGCTTGAGGCAGTCGAGGCGGTCGTGTTCGTCGCTCAGCCCCAGCCGCTGCGGGGAGCCGCCCTGCTGCAGGAGGATGGTCTTCACCCGTATCAGTTTGCTGATGGGCACCATCGGGATATAGCGGATATTCGTGCTTTCCAGGAACTCGGGCTTGAACGGCTGCAGGCCGCTGGCACTGGCCGGATCCACCGCCAGCGGCGGCGCATCGCCGCGGCTCACCAAGCAGGTTTGCTCGATGGTGAAATTGTCCATCCATTGCGAGAGCCAGTTTGCCAGCAGCTTCTGCTCGTGCAGGCTGAGTTCCTGCGCGCGTGCATGGCAGGACAGGAGAACCTTGAGGTAAATCTGGAGAGCGGTGGAGGTCTCGCTGTTGGCGCCGAATTCGTCCTCGACCTCCTCCCGCAGCAGCTCGCGCTCTTCGGCGAACAGGAACACCGAGTGCAGTTGGCGCCACTGCTCGCCGTCGAATTCGTATCCCATGCGCAGGAATTCGTATATGACTTTCCCGCAATACATCAGCGCGCGGTGGCAGAGCAGGGCGCCATGGGGCTTCAATTGCTTGTCTCCCTGCTCGAAGTCGAGCAGGCAGCGGTAGTAGCCGGTGGCCATGGCCTGCCACAGCCCGGTGATCGAGCCCAGCAGGTTCAGTTCCGGTTCGGTCAGCGGCAATGGCTGGCCGGCTAGCCTGTCCGCGCACTCATCCTGCAGTTTGTGGACGGTCGCACGCAGCTGTTCCAGCGTCTGCATGCGCTCGACGCTGCGCACGGTACAACGGTTGAATTCATCCAGTTGCACGCGCACCAGCGCCTGGGTGTCTACAGGGTCATCGAATTGAAGCTGTTTCACCCACTTTTTGCAGGAAGCGGCATTCTTGAAGGCCGGCTTCGCGCGGTCGCTCGTCGGCTCCAGCGGGAAGGTCAACATGGCGTTGTCTGGTCACCCTTGTTATTCGTGATTTGGTCCGGCTAATTTCTGCATTTTCTGCCGTCTGTCACAGCAGCACCCGCTCTATGCCTCCGTGGTTGGCCTGGGCAACGTAGGTTTCCAGCCAGTCTTCGCCGAGCAGGCGCTTGGCCATTTCCACCACAATGTAATCGGCCGTCACCCCGGCATCGTCGCGAAAGCGCGAGAGTCCCTGCAGGCATGACGGGCACGACGTTAGCACCTTGATTTTGCCGTCAAAACCGTCTGCGCGCAATGCCTCTGCGCCGTTGCGCATTTCCTCTTCCTTGCGGAAGCGCACCTGGGTCGAGATGTCGGGCCGGGTGACCGCCAGCGTGCCCGACTCGCCGCAGCAGCGGTCAGTGAGCGGGACGGATGTGCCCATCAACTCGTTGACCACGCACAGCGGCTGGTGGGTCTTCATCGGGGTGTGGCAG
>DATFUZ010000108.1:0-5067 GCA_035260545.1 Gallionellaceae bacterium
CGATATTGGCGCGCGCGCCCAGCTCCACTTCCAGCACCGGTGCGCTGTCGGTGAACACGCGGTACGTTCCGCCGGCTTCCGCATGGATCTGCCGCGCGAGGTGCTCCAGCCGCCGGCGCAGCACCTTGTGGTAATCGCGGCCCAGTGCATAGCGCGAGATGAAGGCGCGCGCGCCGTCGCCCAGCACCGACCAGCTATCCGCAGCATCGGGCGGCGAGTAGTCCATGCGCAGCGAGATCACGCGCTGCGTGCCGGGCACGAGTTCGGCCGGGCGCGCGCGTTTCGCGCCGTGTTTTGCCATATAATCCATGGTGCCGTGATAGCCCTGCGCCAGCCACGCCTCGAGGCGGGCCTCGGCATCAGGGAGATCGATGCCGCTGATGCCGACCGCCTGAAAGCCGGCCGCCTTGCCCCATTCCCTGATGCGGGCGGCAAGGGCGGTATAGTCCGAAGGCTGGGAAACTGCGTTTTGCATGACATGAATGATAGCCGAATCACGCTGGAACTGGCCGACGAGGCCGCGACCGCGACCCTCGCGGAAAAACTGGCGCACGCAATCGAGCCCGGCATGGTCGTCTTCCTGCGCGGCGACCTGGGCGCCGGCAAGACCACTCTAGTGCGCGGGCTGTTGCGCGCCCTGGGCTACGAGGGGCGGGTGAAGAGTCCGACCTATGCACTGGTTGAGCTATACGAGGCATCCGGGTTAAACTTGCGTCACTTCGACCTTTACCGCTTTCGTTCTGCCGACGAATGGGAGGCCGCAGGCTTCCGCGACGAGTTCAACGGCGAAAACGTGTGCCTGATCGAGTGGCCCGAGAAAGCGCAAGGCCTGTTACCGCAGGAGGATATCGTGATTACGTTCGAAATTCTGCCTCACGGCCGCTCTGCGGCGCTGCAAGCCCTTACTCCCGCCGGCGAGAAATGTCTCGAAAAACTGCGACACTGAAGCTCTTCGCGCTCCTGTTCCTGCTCTGGCTGCCGCAGGGCAGCCTTGCCGCCACCATCTCTGCGGCCCGCGTCTGGCCCGCCCCGGACTATACCCGGCTCACCCTGGAATCGCACCAGCAGGTGGACTACAACATGTTCACCCTGAGCAACCCGGACCGCCTGGTGATCGACCTCACCAACGTCGACCCGCACGGCGCGCTGGACGCGCTGCCCGCCAGGATCGGCAGCAACGATCCCTACATCAAGGCGCTGCGCGTCGGCCAGTTCAAGCCGGGCGTCACCCGGCTGGTGCTGGACCTGAGGACGGCGGTCAAGCCGCAATTGTTCAGCCTCAACCCGGTGGCGACCTACGGCTACCGCCTGGTGCTGGACGTATACCCCGCGGTGCCTGCCGATCCGCTGATGGCGCTGGCACGCAACTCGGAACGCAAACTGGATGCGGCCGCGGCAAGCGGGGCGCAGGCCGCCGCGGACGGCCAGGCCGAGTCGCGTGTCGCGCAGACCGGACCCGCGGTTGCCCAGGATTCCGGACAGCCCGCTGCGGCAAGGGCCGAGCCGCCGCCTGCGGCTGACAAGCCGGCGCCGCCGCCGCCGGCCGGCGCCAACGGGCGGCGCATGGTGATCGTCGCCATCGACGCCGGGCATGGCGGCGAAGATCCCGGTGCGCACGGGCGCCACGGCACGCTGGAAAAGAACGTCACCCTGGCCATCGCGCGCAAGCTGAAGAAGCTGGTTGACGCAACCGGCACCATGCACGGCGTGCTGACCCGCGACGGCGACTACTTTATTCCGCTGGGCGTGCGGGTGGAGAAGGGACGCAAAGCGCATGCCGATCTCTTCGTTTCCATCCACGCCGATTCGTATGTGCGCTCCAATGCCAGCGGCTCGTCGGTGTTCGCGCTGTCCGAGCACGGCGCCACCAGCGCGGCGGCGCGCTGGCTGGCCAAGAGCGAAAACGAGGCCGACATGGTAGGCGGCGTGAACATCGCCACCAAGGACACCAACCTCAAGATCACGCTGGTGGATCTGATGCAGACCGCCACCATCCGCGATAGCCTCAAGCTCGGCCGCGCGGTGCTGCATTCCTTGGGCGCCGTCAACCCGCTGCACCATCGCGGTGTGGAGCAAGCGGGCTTCGCCGTGCTGAAAGCGCCGGACATCCCCTCCATCCTGGTCGAGACCGCCTTCATCAGCAATCCTCGGGAAGAGCTCAAGCTCAAGGATCAGGCCTACCAGGAAAAGATTGCGCGCGCAATTCTCGGCGGCATTCAGGGCTATTTCGCGCAGAACCCCCCGCTCGCGCGGCAGACCGTGGCCAGCCAGTGAGCGCGCCGGCGCGGCGCTACTCGGATGAATACTTGGTGAACTCCACCGGCGCCTTCGCCAGCTTGCGCTGCAGGGTGCGGCGGTGCATGTTGAGGGCGCGCGCGGTGGCGGAAATGTTGCCGCCGTTTTCCTGCAGCACGCGCTGGATGTGTTCCCATTCCAGGCGTTCCACCGAAGGCGGGCGGGCATCGGCAGGCAGCGCATCGCTCGCCACATGGCCGAATGCGGCCACCACCTCGTCGGCGTTGGCGGGCTTGGCCAGGTACTGGGTTGCGCCCAGCTTGATTGCTTCCACCGCCGTCGCGATGCTGGCATAGCCGGTCAGCACCACGATGCGGGTGGCCGGGTCCAGCTCGTGCAGCGCACGCACCAGCACCAGCCCCGAGGCATTACCTCCGGCCTGGCTGTCGCCCAGCTTCATGTCCACCACCGCATATTCCGGCGGCGCCGCCCGCGCGACGGGCAGCGCGTCTTCCACGCTGTGGGCCACGGTCACCGCGAACCCGCGCTTTTCCAGCGCGCGGCCCAGCACCATGCAAAAGGTGGCGTCGTCGTCCACCAGCAACAGGGTAGGGGTTTCGTTCGCGGTCTCGCTCATGCGCCTGCAATTCTGACCGGGATGGTCACCTCGGTGGTCGCGCCGCCGCCCTCGCGGTTGAACAGCCGTACCTTGCTGCCCATGCGCTCCAGCGTGGCGTTGGCGAGGAACAGCCCCAGCCCGCGCCCTTCCTGCTTGGTGGTGAAGAAGGCCGATCCCGCGCGCGCCGCCGCCTCCGGAGTCAGCCCGGGGCCGTGGTCGCTGATGGTCAGCACCAGTTCGCCGCCGTCGCCGCTCGCACGCGTTTCGATCCGGGCCGTCATCTCTATCCGCTCCGGCGAGGCATCGGCGGCGTTGTTGAGCAGGTTGAGCAGGGCGGGGCGCAGCGCGCTGTCGAACGACGCCAGTTCCGCGCCATGCAGGTCACCGGGCTGGTATGCGCACGCGGTGGCGGGGCGCAGCAGCCGCCATTCGTCCAGCGTTTCCGAAATGAAATCCTGCAGCGGCTGGTGTGCGGCCTGGGTGTCGTCCAGCATCTTGTCCAGGATGCGGCGGCAATTGCGCACCTGACCGTCGAGCAGCGCAAGGTTGTCCCGCCACTCCTGGGGCAGATCCCTGTCGTGGCGCAGTTCGCCGATCACCACCGCCATGGTGGAAAGCGGCGTCCCCAGTTCGTGCGCCGCGCTCGCCGCCAGCGTGCCGAGCGCGATGATGCGCTCGTTGCGCAGCGTGTCCTCGCGCGCCCGCGCCAGCGCTGCGTCCCGTTCGCGCACCGCCTGCGCCATGCGCACCACGAACCAGGCGATGATCACCGCACTCAGCACGAAACCCAGCCACATGCCGATCACGTGCAGGTTGAAGATGTTGTCAGGCGACATGCCCCCCATGCCGTGCTCCATTTCGCTGGTCTGCGCCATGCCCGCCGCCATGGGGCGGGGCAGCGGCACATAGTATTTCATCAGCAGCGTATAGCAGGCTGTCGCCAGCGCGGCCATGCCCCAGGTGTAGCCGCGCGGCAGTGTCGCCGCGGCGATCACCAGCGGCAGCAGGAACAGCGAAATGAAGGGATTGGTCGAGCCGCCGCTGAAATACAGCAGCACCGCCAGCGCCAGCACATCCAGGCAGAGCTGGGCAAACAGCTCCATGTTGGAGACGGGACGCGCGCTGGACAGGCGCAGCCCGGTCAGCAGCGCGACCAGCCCCTGCGCCGCCATGGTGGCGAGCAAGGGCAGCCAGGGCAAGTGCATGCGGAGGACAAACCAGGCCAGCGCCAGCACGCCGCCCTGGGCACCGATGGCGACACCGCGCAGGGCGGCAAGGCGGCGCAAGTGGTGGTGTCCGGTTTGGGCGGAAAAGGCGTTCATGCCGGGTGGTTTCGCGAGGTAGGCGGCGTACCGTGGTTCGAAGTTTGAGCATTGTATTATGCACCGTCGCCTCCCCGGCTGCGACAATATGCCGCACGGCGCGCCACGCCCCCCGGTTGGAAGGGTTCCGCCATTGCATTGCTCAGGGCGATATTAAAATGCAGCCGCTACCGGGGACACACGACAACAAATTCGCCGGCCTGCAACATGTGGGGCCGGGTGCCGGCTTGGGGTGGAAGCCTCTACCCGCAACGAGACCGTCACCACCGCGCTGATATACATCCGATACCTCAGGGGCACGACCGGCAGCACGCTGGGTAGCCTCTCATTCGGCGCCCAAGTCGGCGTGGGCGGCGGCTCGGCCTGCGGCTTGGTGCAGATTCCCGTTTTACAAAAGGTCAATTCACTGCAACTCAGGCTGCGTTACACCATCAAGGCAGGCACCCGGAAGGCGTTCTAGCAGATTTATTCTAGGGCCGTTGCTCGCGTGCCATGGAGCCGCAGCGCACGTTGCCGCCTGGCTTCCGAAATTGCAATAAAAGTGTAATTAAACTGTAATTAACCTGACATAAAGAATTTTGCATTCAGCATCCATGTTCTGTAAAATTCACCCGCCCTTTTTGAGGTGATCCCATTCTCCAGACACCTTGACTTTGGGCTACGCCGATTTTTGGCGGTCGCTTGGTAGTTCCGTAACCCGATAATCCCACAATAAAAATATTTTCCAGGAAGAGGTAAGCACTCAAATGGCAATAGAACTGTTCAATAACGGGACGCACCAGTGTCTGATGTTCGACGATCTGGTGGACGATTCCAGCGGCGCAGCCGTGCAGGCCAATCAGTTCCTGATCGTGGACCATGGTCACGGCGCGCTGATCGACCCGGGCGGCA
>DATFUZ010000109.1:0-21423 GCA_035260545.1 Gallionellaceae bacterium
GCGCGGGATGCAAACGGCGAGACCCCGCTGCGCGTGGCCGCCGAGCCGGTGGCGAAGATTCTCCTCGCCAGGGGCGCCAGACAGCTGCGAACCCCGAACCCGGGGCAGGGCGATGCGCTGTGCCGGGAAATCGCATCGCGCGCGAACGAGGGCACGCTGGACGGGCTGTTCAAGACGGAAGATATGAACGAGCCTGATCCGTACCCCGATCACCGGTTCGAAGACCGGGGCGTCGGCCGGGGCGAGAGCCCGGACGGTTTCAGGCAGGCGGAATTCGGCGGCACACGGTACCTGCTGGCGATGGCCGGGGAGGGGCCGCTTTACCTGGCGCGCGTGGGCGAGGGCAACAGCACGGAAACGCTGTGCCATTTCGGGCATCGTGGCGGCAGCGCGAACTATTACGTCCAGCGCCCCGCGGAGGAAGCGGTTTCGCGCTACCTGCTGGGGAACAACAACTTCGACCTGGACCTGCAGGAACCTCCCGCCCATCTGCCTGCCGAACTGCCTCGCTGGCTTGCCGCGGGCGCCGAGATCCATGTGGTCTCCGGGTACGGAGTGGGCGCCATGGCACCTGGCGGCGGCGCTGCGCGCAAGGTGGTCAACGTCACCATCCGGCGTCCTGGCAAGAAGGTGCTGCTCGTGCTGAACAGCTTTCAGCAGGTGGAATGGCATGTGACGGCGACAGCCGGCACCCGGCTGGAGGGCATTCTGTTTGCCTCGACTCGCGGCAATCCGCGTAACAAGGCCGACGCCGCGGTGGTTGCCACGGCGCGCGCGTATCGCGTGCGGCTGCCTGACGCGCTCTTCGAGATGGAAAGCCCGGAATTCGCCGGCCTGCTGCGCGAGCTGAACGAATGGTGCGGCGCGCGGCGGGTGGATTCCTTCTTCGGCCGCTATGACCTGCCCGCGCAGATCGACGTCTCAACCGCCACGCCGGATGACGAACGGCTGAGCGTGGACTATCCTCCGGTGCAGCCAGCGCCCGTGAACATGCGCTTCCAACTTTACGACGAGACGCTGGCGCCGCAGAAATGGTCCAGCTCGGGTCCCGTGGGAGGCAGCGACGCAAATACGCGGTTTCTGACAACGGGCCGCTTCGCGCTCGCGCCAGACGGCGCCGCGCTTTACCTCGTGTCCAATGACAGGTTCATGGAAATCAACCTGAAAACGGGCGCGACCAGCCACTTCGCCCTGCCTTCCGGTTTCCCCCCGCTCTCGGTGACCAGCGACGTCGCCTACGACACGCGGCGCGGAATTGTGGCGGTGGCAACGTATGGCGGCGAGGGATTCATCTACCGCTTCGACGTCAAATCGCACCGCTGGCTCGATTACCACTCCTTCCAGAATATCGATGTGATGACGCTGGCATATGACCGGCTGGCCGATTGCTACCTGGGCTGGACCACCGACGGGGCATTGTTGACCATGAAGCCGACCGGCGAGATGGGGGCGCTGAAACCCGTGGCAAAGCAACTGCCCGGCTTCAGCCGCTTCTACCGGAACATGGCCGAATACGCGCACATTATGCAAATCAGGGCGCACGGCAAAGACATCGCGCTTGCCGGGATGCGGCAGGGCAAGGTGGCGGCCATGTGGTACTACGACCTCGACACCGGCAGGGCCGTCCTGACCTACAGGGCAAGATAGCGCATCGAGGGCGCGGCGCAGGGGCTACACGTTTTCCTGCTGTGTCGCCGCAAAAAACGCCACCGCTTCTTTCTCTTCCCGCGTCCGCTTGAAGGGCGGCAGGCTCTGCCAGATGCGACGGCCGTATTGCTTGGTGATGAGCCGGGTGTCGCAGATCATCAGCACGCCGCGGTCGGTCTCGTCGCGGATGAGGCGGCCCGCCCCCTGCTTGAGGTTGATGATGGTGCGCGGGAGCTGGTATTCCATGAAGGCGTTCTTGCCCTGCTTGTTCAGTTCGGCGATGCGCGCGGCGAGCACGGGGTCGTCCGGCGGGGCGAAGGGCAACTTGTCGATGATGACCAGCGAAAGCGCCTCGCCGCGCACGTCCACCCCTTCCCAGAATGACTGGCTGCCCAGCAGCACGGCATTACCGTGGTCGCGGAAACGTGAAAGCAGCTCATTGCGCGAGCCTTCGCCCTGCAGCATGAGCGGGTAGTCCAGGCCCTTCCGCTCGAATTCGGCGCTAAGGATTTCGTGCGCGCGCTGCATGGCGCGCAGGCTGGTGAAGAGCAGGAAGGCGCGCCCTTTGCTCGCTTCGATCAGCGGCAGCGCTGCTTTCACCACAGCCTCGGTATAGCCGGGGCTGTTCGGCTCCGGCATGTCCTGCGGCACATAGAGCAGGGCCTGCTCGGGATAGTTGAAGGGGCTGTCCCAGCAGGCGGTGCGCGCGTCGAGCAGGCCCATCTCGTGCTGGTAGTGTCCGAAATTCTGCTTCACCGCCAGCGTGGCCGAGGTGAAGATCCAGGCGCGCGGATGGCCGCCGATCTGGCGCGCAAAGATCTCGGCAATCGAAAGCGGGGTGGTGTTGAGCTGGACGGAATGGTGAAAGACTTCCAGCCATTTCACTGCTGGAGTCTCGTTGGCCTCTTCATCCGTGCCGCCCTGCCAGGCCTTGATCTTCTCCGCCAGTTCCAGCCCGCGCTGCCAGCATTTCTCCAGGCCCTCGCTGCGCTGGGCCTGGCTTTCCAGAAGGCTGTTGAGGTGGGCGAGCTTTTCGGTGAGGGTGCGCAGATTGGCGGCAAAGTCCTTCAGGCTGTCGGTGGCGCTCGCGGGCACGCGGCCCTCGCCCTGCTTGAATAGCAGGCGGAAGTCGCGCGCGGCCTTGTCCAGGGCGTCGGTCGCGGTGGGCAGCGCCGAGAAATCGCGCGCGGATGACAGGCCTTCCAGCCGCGCGTCGCGCGCCAGCTCGGTGAGCTGGGAGGTGGAAAGACTCTCGCCGAAGAACAGGCTCGCGGTCTCGGGCAACTGGTGCGCCTCGTCGAAGATCACCGTGTTCACCGCCGGCAGCAATTCGGCCACGCCCTCATCGCGCAGCATCACGTCGGCGAAGAACAGGTGGTGGTTCACCACCACGATGTCGGCCTCCATCGCCTCCTTGCGCGCCTTGAGCACGAAGCATTCCTTGTGCTGGGGGCATTCCTGCCCCAGGCAGTTCTCGCGGGTGGAGGTCACCTGCGCCCACACCGGCGCATTTTCCGGCACGTCGGCGAGCCCTGAGCGGTCGCCGGATTGCGTCACCTTGGCATACTTGGCGATCTTGGCCAGGTGGCGCGTGTCCTCACGGGTGACGAAGCGCCCTTCGGACTGGGCGCGCTCCAGGTGGTAGTGGCAGACGTAGTTCGCCCGCCCCTTGAGCAGCGCCACCGAAACCGGGGCCTTCAGCGCATCGCGCACCGTGGGCAGGTCTTTCTGAAACAACTGGTCCTGCAGGTTCTTGGTGCCGGTGGAGATGATCACCTTGCCGCCGCCGAGCAAGGCGGGCACCAGATAGGCGAAGGTCTTGCCGGTGCCGGTGCCGGCCTCGGCCACCAGGATTGCGTTGTCGTGTATGGCTCCCATCACCGCGAGCGCCATCTCGCGCTGCTGCGCGCGCGGGCGGAAACCAGGAACCTCTTCGGCAAGCGGGCTCTGGTCGGAGAAAAAGCGTTCTACTTCGGCGGACACGGGCGGCGTTTCGGGGTGAGCAGGGCGGTGGATTTCGGGCCGGGCTGCGGTTATAGTAAAGAGGCAATTTTACGCGATGGCGGGCGTTTAGGCGATGGCAAGCGCCAGGGCTTGCTGGATTCGAAATGAGGGGATTCCATGGGCAAGACGCGTCTGGAGGCATTCAGCGACGGGGTAATCGCCATCATCATCACCATCATGGTGCTGGAGCTCAAGGTGCCGCACGGCACCGGCTGGCAGGCGCTTCATCCCGTGCTCCCGGTCTTTCTGAGCTATGTGCTCAGCTTCGTCTATCTGGCGATTTACTGGAACAATCATCACCACATGCTGCATACCGTGGAGCGCATCAGCGGCGGCACCCTGTGGGCAAACATGCATCTGCTGTTCTGGCTGTCGCTGATTCCGTTCGTGACCGGCTGGATGGGCGAAAACCATTTCGCCTCGCTGCCGGTGGCGCTGTATGGCGTGGTGCTGCTGTTCGCGGCCATCGCCTACTGGATTCTGCAGCAGCGCATCATCGCCGCCGGCGGCGGCAACAAGGCGCTGCTCGCGCGGGCGGTGGGCAGGGATTTCAAGGGCAAGGTGTCGCCGCTGATATACGGCGTCGCGATTCCCACCGCCTTCTGGAGCCACTGGCTGGCTGGCGCGTTCTATATACTCGTCGCCGTCATGTGGCTGATTCCAGACCGCCGTATCGAGCGCGTCGTCGAGAAATGAGGCGGGGGCGGGCCGCCGCCTTCCGGGGTGGAAGGCATTGGGCGCAAGCGTATAATGCAACTGTCGGTCGCGCGGCGCGCTCCGGCATCGGAGGGAGATATGCGCCGCAGTCGTTGTAATGTCTTCTCAATCTTCGAGTTATGGAGGGAACTGTCCATGTCACGATTTTTTCGCGTCACCGCCGTCCTGCTGCTGGTTTCCTTGCTTGCCGCCTGCGGCACCTTCCAGGTAGGCCATGATTTCGATGTGGGCATCTTCGCCGCCAAGATCCAGCCCGGCGTCACCACTGAGGCGCAGGTGCGCTCCTGGCTGGGCGAGCCTTCCGGGGTGGGGGTCGCCATGGAAGCGGACGGCACCCGTTATGACCAGTGGAACTACTACTATGCCGAGGGCCAGATGCAGAACATGAACAACACCAGGATGAAGATCCTGCAGGTCAAGTTCGACAAGCAGGGCAGGGTCCACAGCTATAACTGGTCCGCCTCCAAATAAGACGCGTGAATCTGAAACGCGAAGCGCCCTGAGGGAGGCCATGCAGATATACGTGGACGCGGATGCGTGCCCCAGGGTGATCAAGGAGATCCTGTACCGCGCAGCGGAGCGCCTGCAGATTTCGCTGACCCTGGTGGCGAACAGCGGGCTGAATTGCCCGCCATCGCGCTATATCCGCGCCATGCAGGTGCCTCATGGCTTTGACGTGGCGGACAACAAGATCGCGCAGATGGTCGCGCCGGGCGATCTGGTGATTACCGCCGACATTCCGCTGGCGTCGGACGTGATCGCACGCGGCGGCCATGCGCTGAATCCGCGCGGGGAGCTCTACACCCGGGATAACATCGAGGAGCGGCTGACCATGCGCAATTTCATGGAAGGCCTGCGCGGCAGCGGAGTGGAAACGGGCGGTCCGCCCGCGCTTACGCAGTCCGACCGCCAGGCCTTCGCGAATCAACTGGACAGATTCCTGGCGAGGAGCATGAACAGGTAGCGCCGGGGTGTTCTCCGGGCTGCTGTTGTCGGCCAACTGCCGTTGTCGGCGGTTGGCCTTTGTTGGCAAACTTGGGGGGGAGGGCGCGGTGCTGATGGTTTCCCTGATCCTGGCGGCGGCGCTGACCGCCGCCATTTTCTATATCGTGCGCATGCGCGGCATGCTCGCACAGGACACCGCCGAGCGCGCCCGCTCCGCGCAGCGCGAGGACATCCGCAACCATGTCCTGGAGCTGCTGGCGCAGGGCGCGCCGCGCAAGCGCGTGCTCAACGCCATCGTGGGCAAGGTCGAGCAGGAGCGGCCCGATCTCCTGTGCAGCATCCTGCTGGCCGATGGCGAAGGCAAGTATCTGTACACGGGTGCTGCACCCAGCCTGCCGGATTCCTATAACGAGGCGGTGACCGGATCGGAGATTGCCATGGGCGTGGCTGCCTTTGGTACGGCGGCCTTCACCGGGCAGCGCGAAATCACCGGGGACATCTCATCCCATCCTTACTGGGCGGACTACCGCGAGGCTGCGGCTGCGGCCGGGCTGGCTTCCTGCTGGGCGGACGTGATCCGCTTCGCGGATGGGAAGGCGCTTGGCGTGATTGCCGTCTACCACCGCGAGCCGCACCTGCCGGACGCGGCCGAGATCCGCATCGTGGAGCAGGCCGCGAACCTCACCGAGATCGCGCTGGGGCGCAGCCATGCGGACCAGGCATTGCGCGAGCACGAGCAGATGCTTTTCGACATCCTGGAAAACGTGAGCGCGCATATTTACATGAAGGACAGGGAAGGGCGCTATCTTTTCGCAAACCGCCCCTTGCGCGAGCGTCTGGCAGCACCCATGGAGGAGATCGTGGGCTATGACGACAGCAAGTTCTTCACGGCGGACGATGCCGCCGCCATGCGCGAGTGCGAGATGCGCGTGCTGCGCGAGGGCGAGCCGCAGGAAGTGGATGAGGAACTGGTCAACCTATTCAGCGGCACGACCCAGGTGTTTTTCACCGTGCGCATCCCCCTGGTGCGCGAAGACAGCAGTATCTATGCCCTGTGCGGCATCTCGACCGACATCAGCAAGCGCAAGGATGTCGAGGAGCACATGCAGCACATGGCGCAATACGATAACCTCACCCACCTGCCCAACCGTGCGCTGTTCGAGGACAGGCTGAGGCTGGCGCTGGCCACTGCGCAGCGCAACAGCGCCCGGCTGGCGCTGATGTTCATCGACCTGGACCGCTTCAAGCCGGTGAATGACAACTATGGCCATGCAGTGGGCGACCTGCTGCTGAAGGAAGTCGCCCAGCGCCTGCAGGACTGCCTGCGCGAATCCGACACGGCCGCGCGCGTGGGCGGCGATGAATTCGTGGTCCTGCTGCCGCTGGTAGAAACGGAGGCGGACGCCGAACTGGTGGCGGGCAAGATACTGGCCGCGCTCAACCGCCCCTTCCGCATTGCCGGCCACCGGCTGGACATCGGCGGCAGCATAGGCGTGGCGGTGTTCCCGGACCATGGCGAGGAAGAGCATGTGCTGGTGAAAAGCGCGGACATCGCCATGTACCACGCCAAGAAGAGCGGGCGCAACAACATCAAGCTCTATCACGTCGGCTTGCAGGAGCAGGCGAAGCAGGCAGGCTGACCTCAGTTGAGGCAACGAGCAGCACCATCCGGGCGGGAAAGGAGTACGGCCATGGCAAAGAAACCGGTTGCGCTTTCCGATGTGTATCAGATACTCGAGCCCGGCCCGGTGGTGATGGTCACCACCGCGCACAAGGGCCATGCCAACATCATGACCATGACCTGGCACACGATGATGGAATTCACCCCGCCGCTGGTCGGCTGCGTCATCAGCGGGCGCAACCACAGCTTCGATGCGCTGGTGGCGACGCGGCAGTGCGTGATCAACGTGGCCGAGGCGAAGCTTGCGAAACAGGTGGTGGGCGTGGGCAATTGCCATGGCAAGAAGATCGACAAGTTCAAGAAGTTCAAACTCACGCCGGAGGAGGCAGCGGAGGTGACGCCGCCCCTGATCGCCGAATGCTACGCCAACCTGGAATGCCGCGTGTATGACGCACGCCTCGTAAACAAATACAATTTCTTCGTGCTGGAGGTGGTGCAGGCCTGGATAGACCCTAAAGTGAAGGTGCCGCGTACGCTGCACCACAGGGGCTGGGGCGTGTTCGAGGTGACGGGCGAGATTATCAAGCTGCGATCCAGGGCGGCGTGAAGGGGCGGCGCGAGCGTTTTCAATTAAGAAAGGGGGCAGGTTGATGTACGTCGTGATATTTCGTGCCAGGGTGCGCATGCTGGATGAGGACTATGGGCCGGTGGCGCGGCGCATGCGCGAGCTGGCGCTGGGCGAATTCGGCTGTCTGGAATTCCATACGGTGAGCGAGGGGCGGGACGAGGTGTCGCTTTCTTACTGGCCGGGCGAGCAGCACATCCGTGCCTGGAAAATGCATCCCGAACATGTGCTGGCGCAGCAGGGCGGGCGCGAGCGCTGGTACGAGTCGTACAGCGTGCAGGTGGCGGAAATCACCCGCGAGTACCATGGCGCGGGCGCGTGAGCCTATGGCCTCCAGGCTGGAACCGGTTGATGCAATTGCGGTTATCGCCGATGTTTGGCACACTGGGACGCCGCGCTGCTTATGCGCGGGGCATGAACAGGTGTCGCGACGTGCGGAAACTCCAGAGGATGCCGGCATTTGAAAGAGCCAGCAGATGACATAGATCGCGTTCTGCCTATCCAGAACGCGATGGATGTGTTGCCCAGCCCGATCTTTGTCAAGGACAGGGCAGGGCGTTACATTGCCTGTAACCGGGCGTTTGCGGACTACATCGGCCTGTCCCGCTCGCAAATACTCGGCGCCACCGTGCATGATGTCGCGCCGCCCGAGCTGGCCGCGGTCTATGAGAAGGCCGACCGCGAACTGATGGAGCGGGGCGGCACGCAGACCTACGAAACCAACGTCCGCTACGCGGACGGCAGCTACCACGATGTGATGTTCTTCAAGTCCGTTTTCTGCGATGAAAATGGCGAGGCCGAAGGGATCTCCGGTGTGATATTCGATATCACCGAGCGCAAGCGCCTGGAGCGGGAGCTGGCGCATGCGGCGCGCGAGGACTTTCTTACCGGCACCCTGAACCTGCGCACTTTCTATGATCTGGCGAACCAGGAGTTTGCCCGCTACAAGCGCCAGGCGTCTGCATTTTCCCTGCTGCTGGTGGATATGGACCGGTTCAAGGAGATCAACGATACGCTGGGTCACGAAGCCGGGGATGAGGCCTTGCGCGTCTTCGTCAAGACGGTCAAGGCCGGTCTGCGCGAACAGGACATATTCGCGCGCACCGGGGGGGACGAATTCCGGATTCTTCTGCCCGGGTCTTCGCTGACCGGCGCCGCGCAGTTCGCCGAGCGCATACGCGCCGCGGTGGGCCGGGCGGTCGTCGACACGCCCAACGGTTCGGTCAAGCTGACGATAAGCATCGGGCTGACCGGGAGCCAGCCCAAAGACCAGGGCATCGACGACGTCGTGCGCCGCGCCGACGCTGCGCTTTACGAGGCCAAGGCGGCGGGGCGCAATTGCGTGCGGACCAGCACGTGAACACGCGTGCTGGCACCGGCGTGGGCCGGTGGCTCGGGGCCGGTCTGCTGGTCCTGGTCGGCGCGCTGCTTATGGGCTGCGATGACGACGCGTTCTATCGTCCGGACCGCTTTCCATATGCCACGCCTGCGCATTTTCACCAGAAGTACGAGGACGTGTATTTCGCGTCACGCGATGGCACGCGGCTGCATGGCTGGTTCGTGCGCGCGCAGGGCGAGCCCAAGGCGACCATCGTGTACTTTCAGGGCAATACCAAGAACATAGCGGCCAATTATTCCTATGTCGATTGGTTGCCGCCCGCGGGATACAACGTGTTTGCCTTTGACTACCGCGGCTACGGCGAGTCGGAGGGCAGGCCGGACCGGCAGGGCGTGCACGATGATGCCCTTGCCGCGCTGGATTATATCGCCGCGCGCAAGGACGCCGGCACGGACAATCTCGTTATCCTGGGGCAGAGCCTGGGGGGTGCGGTCGCCATCGTCGCCGCCACCGAACGCAAGCAGCACATTCGGGCGGTGATCATCGAGTCCGCCTTCAGCTCCTATCGCGCCATTGCGCGCGACCGGGTCAGTGTGGTGCCGCTGCTCGGACCGCTGATGTACTCCCTGTTTCCGCCGCCCCCGGGATATGACCCGATCGAGTATGTCGGGAAGATTTCTCCTGTCCCTGTCCTGCTCATCGACGGCACGGCTGACAGCGTGGTTCCCTTTGCGCACAGCGAGCAACTTTACAAGGCGGCGGGCAGTCCGAAGGAACTTGTGGTGCTGCAGGGTGGGAACCACGTCGAGGCATTTTCGCGCTTCCTGCCGCAGATCCGGCCCATCGTGCTCCGCTTCCTGCAGGAGGCGCTGAGCGGAAAACCTGCGATCCAGGATGGGATCATCACGGTTTCCCCTTGACTCTGCGCAATTTTTCTATATAATTCCGCCTCTTTTGCAACCTTGCTCCACCGTTACGCATGACGGGGGGCTGTAATCCATAAGGAGACCACATGCGACATTACGAGATTGTATTTATCGTACATCCAGACCAGAGCGAGCAGGTGCCCGCCATGGTCGAGCGTTACCGTACCCTGGTGACGTCCAAGAAGGGCGCGATCCATCGCCCCGAAGACTGGGGCCGCCGTCAGATGGCCTATCCCATCCAGAAGGTGCACAAAGCCCATTACGTGCTGATGAACATCGAGTGCGACCAGGAGACTCTGGACGAGCTGGAGCACGCTTTCCGCTTCAACGACGCCGTGCTGCGCCACCTGACCATCAAGACCAAGGCCGCGGTGACCGCGCCTTCCGCGATGATGAAGGAAGAGAAGTCGCGCTCGCTGACCGGCGAGGCTGCTGAAGGCGGCAAGGAAGCCGCGGCGCCCGCGGCTGCGGAGTCGGCCGGCGCGTGAGCGGGGCGGGTTGCAACCGGCTGGTGATCGCCGGGCAACTCGTTGAGCTGGATACGCTGCGCTACACCCCCGCCGGGGTGGCGCGGCTGGAAATGAAGATCCGTCATGTCTCCACCCAGGTGGAGGCAGGCACCGAGCGTCAGGTGCAGTGCGAAATCACCGCATTGGCGCTGGGCGAAGCGGCCCGGCAGGCAGCCCCGCTGCAAACCGGGCAGCAGGTCAAGGTGCAGGGATTTCTGGCTCAGCGCAGTATGCGCAGCACGCAACTCGTTTTGCATATCGAAAAGATCAAACTGGAATAGGAAGAAATATCATGGCTCGTATGACTGGTGGCAAGAAGAAGGACGACAAGAAGCGCGGACCCTCGCGGCAGCTGTTCAAGCGCCGCAAGTTCTGCCGCTTCACCGCGGAAAAGATCGCGGAAGTGGACTACAAGGACCTGAACATCCTGAAGGATTTCATCACCGAGAACGGCAAGGTAATCCCGGCCCGCATTACCGGCACCAAGGCGCGCTACCAGCGCCAGCTGGGCACAGCGATCGAGCGCGCGCGTTTCCTGGCCCTGCTGCCCTACACCGATTTGCACTAAGGAGCAGAACATGCAAGTTATCCTGATGGAAAAAGTGGTGAACCTGGGAAAACTGGGTGACGTGGTCAAGGTTAAGAACGGATATGCCCGCAACTACCTGATCCCGACCGGCCGCGCCAAGCGCGCCACCGAGGCCGCCGTGGCCGAATTCGCCGCGCGCCGCGCCGAGCTGGAAGCCGCTGAAGCCGCCAAGCTGGCCGATGCGCAGGGCCGTGCCGAGAAGCTGAACGGCGTGACCGTGAAGATCGAGCAGATGGCCGGCGTGGACGGCAAGCTGTTCGGCTCCGTGACCAATGCAGACATTGCGGCTGCGCTGGCGAAGCAGGGCTTCACCGTGGAAAAAGGCCAGGTGCGCCTGCCTGGCGGTCCGGTAAAGCAGACCGGCGACTACGCGGTAGAGGTTGCACTGCATGCAGACGTGGTGGCGAACCTGAATCTGGCCGTGGTGCCTGTTGCCGCTTAACTCACTGTAAGCATTGCAGTAAAAAATGGGCTGCTTCGGCAGCCCATTTTGTTTAGAATTTCATTCCGCACATATCTGTTCTTGCCATGCAAAACCTATCTGTCATCGGTTCCGATCCCCAGCTTGATGCCATCAAGCTGCCGCCGCATTCGGTGGAGGCCGAGCAGTCGGTGCTGGGGGGCATGCTGCTGGATGCCACGGCCTGGGACAGGGTCGCGGACCTCATCGGCGAGCCGGATTTCTACCGCAACGAGCACCGCCTGATCTACAAGCACATCGAGCGCCTGTCCGACATGGCCAAGCCGGTGGACGTAATCACCGTGGCCGAATCGCTGGAAAGCAACAACGAGCTGGAAAAGGCGGGCGGGCTGTCCTACCTGGGCTCGCTGGCGCAGAACGTGCCTTCGTCGGCCAACATCCGCCGTTATGCCGAGATCGTGCGCGAGCGCGCCATCATGCGCAAGCTGGCCGAAGTGGGCAGCGAGATCGCGACCAGCGCCTTCAACCCCGCCGGACGCGATGCCGACCAGTTGCTGGACGAGGCCGAGAGCCGGGTGTTCGAGATCGCGGAGCAGGGCGAGCGCGGCCGCGCGGGCTTCATCTCCATGCCGCCGCTGCTCACCCAGGTGGTGGAGCGCATCGAGACTCTCTACGGCCGCGATGATCCAGGCGCCGTCACCGGGGTGGCTACCGGCTTTTCCGACCTCGACGAGAAGACATCGGGTCTGCAGCCCGGAGACCTGGTCATCGTGGCAGGCCGCCCCTCCATGGGCAAGACCGCGTTTTCCATCAACATCGCCGAGAACGTCGCGCTGGACAGCAACAAGGCCGTGGCCATCTTCTCCATGGAAATGGGCGGTGCGCAGCTCGCGATGCGTATGATAGGCTCGGTCGGCCGCCTCAATCAGCACAACCTGCGCACCGGCCAGTTGCAGGATGAGGACTGGGCGCGCATGACCCACGCCCTGGGCCGCCTGAACGAAGCGCCCATCTTCATCGACGAGACCGCCGGCCTCAACTCGCTGGAACTGCGCTCCCGCGCGCGCCGCCTGCACCGCCAGAACGGCGGGCTGGGCCTGATCGTCGTGGACTACCTGCAACTGATGACCGCGCCGGCCAGCCGCGCCAGCGAAAACCGCGCGACCGAGATCTCCGATATCTCGCGCTCGCTCAAGGCGTTGGCCAAGGAGTTGCAAGTGCCGGTGATCGCGCTCTCCCAGCTCAACCGCAGCCTGGAACAGCGCCCCAACAAGCGCCCGGTCATGTCCGACCTGCGCGAATCCGGCGCCATCGAGCAGGACGCCGACCTGATCCTCTTCATCTACCGCGACGAAGTGTACAATGCCGACAGCCCTGACAAGGGCAAGGCCGAGATCATCATCGGCAAGCAGCGTAACGGCCCCATCGGCATGGTGTCGCTGGTGTTCCGCGGCGAGTACACGCGCTTCGAGAACTACGCGGCGACCGGCTACTGAGTGCCGGCGCGCGCATACAGTCGCCATCAGGATCTTGCGCCGAGCGGGGCCGTTTCGCGTACTAGCAGCCTTTGCCTGATGTCACCTGTGATGTGGGTTGGTAAAATGCGCTAAGGCGGCTGTATTCGAAGATTTGTTACGACGCCATTTTCCAGCCAGCACGGGGTCGCTGGTGAAGCTTCCGCCCAACCCAAGCGCAGTGGCCTGCACGACAACGTTAAGGGCCGCATTGAATCGTTCCCCCGGTACTACGAAGCACAAGATGAGAGGAGCCCCCGCTCGCGCAACTCAACGCCCATGCGTACGCGCAGGAAGCGGATATTCTCATCTCCCCAAGGGCAGATGGAACATTTGCCACATGAAGGCAGGCACGTGGCGCAGCGGGTGCAAGGGTAGATCGCGCGGGAAGTGATATTCTTAGGCTGGTAACTGGTTGTACAGTGTACAGCCGCCACAGAAGACCGGTAGTTAGATGACTTCATGAAGCTGTTGAGAAGATGTGCCGTTGTGACCTCATGAGCGCCTCGTCTGGGCATTACTTCGGGTCACGGGCTTCGGCAGGTTACGCAGGAGCTCCCGCTCGTATGCATGATGAATATGACCTGTCAACTTTGACAGGTGACAGGTCGTGCTTGATCAAATAGCATCACAAAATTTATAAGTTACCGCGGCTTCTCTGTATGACTTGAGGGAGCAGTCGGCACGTTATTGTTCGCGCCGTTCAAGGCGGGGGTGGGTGGACATGATGGTCTTCATTGCGACGCTTTTTGGCTAGATTGTGCGTTTTATTAGGCGCGATGTTCGGCCACCGCAGAGAATGCTCATTCCGTATTATTTAAGTGCCGGACCTGATAAATTTTCGGGTGAAGTGGAATCTACCTGAGTGCCTGGATTGGATAGAAAGCGGAAATTGGTCGTTGCATCGGCGATTGTCGCGACGGCTGTTGTTGTCGCGTCAACAGCTTTCAATCGTGGGAAACATGCGTCCGGTGATGTTGTGGCTCCGGTTATCAGGTCGCGTCCGCATGCCGCGAAGGCGTCCCCAACGCGGGAGGGCCCTCAAAGCGCCGGGGTTTTTGACTTGAAGTCTCTGCGAAATGTTGGACCCATGAAGGTCCACGTCAGCAGCTTGATGCAGCCGAAATCCTGGTACGTACCGCCGCCGCCACCTCCGCCTCCTAAGGTTGTCACGGCGCCGCTCCCGCCTCAGCCGCCGAGTCCACCGCCAATGCCGTATACCTACATAGGCAAGATGATTGATGGCAAGAAGGTTCTGGTGTTTCTTTTGAGAAACGATGTTCAGTATGTTGCTCAGGTTAATGACGTGCTCGATGGCACATACCGGATTGAGAAGATCTCGGGCGACGACGTGGTAATGACTTATATGCCCATGAATGCTCAGCAGACTCTCGCGCTTACCCGGAATGGCGCAGCCAGCGGTGCGTCCGGCTTCCCGGCGGTCGGCGGCGTAGCGGCCGCTCCGAAACTGCCCGGCATGCCCCCTCGCCAAAATTTTATGCCTTTCGCGAAGTAAGAAATGAACAAATTCAGGCTGTTCTCAGTAATTCTGATGATGCTTCTCTTGGCGGGCTGTGCTGCGCAGCGCGCCTTCGACAACGGCGAGAGCCTGTATGACGATGGAAACGTCGAGCAAGGCTTGGCGCAGATGGAAAGGGCATGGCGGCTGGACCCGGGCAACGGCGACTATAAAATCCAGTACTTCAAGCGACGGAATGCGGCGGTCTACCAGTGGCTTCTGCTTGCGGACGATGCGAAAAACAGGGGGGCCTGGGATGAAGCTGAATCATATTATCGGCGGATACTGAAGATTGATCCGGAAAACCCGCGCGCCAAAACCTATTTGAGTGCTCTTGCGGTTGAAAAGAAGCATGCTCAATTGCTTGCCGATGCGCGGAGCCTCTTGAAGAAAAACGATCTATCTGGCGCGTCAAAAAAGGTCAGGATGGTGCTGACCGATTCCCCGTCCGATCCCGGCGCGCTGACACTGCGGAATACGATCGACGCGCGAATCGCAGCAGCCAACCAGTCAGATTCCATTCTCAAGTCGGCACTTGATCACCCGATCTCCATTGAGTTCAAAGACGCGCCTCTCCGCGCCGTCTTTAACTCGATCTCCAAGGCCGCTGATGTGAATTTTGTTTTTGACAGCGATATGCGTTCAAACGCGCGCGTCAACCTCGTGGTGCACGATGCGCGCATAGAGGACGTCATCCGCTTTGTTCTGATCACTAACGACCTGAAGGAGCGTACTCTGAATCGCAATACGCTCTTCATTTACCCCAACACGCCCCAGAAGCTGAAGGAGTTCCAGGAGCTTCAAATCAAGAACTTCTACCTGTCCAACGCAAAAGCAAAAGACGTAGCGGCGGCAATAAAGAGTTTGGTAAAAGCGAAGGATATATACGTCGACGACACCCTCAACATGATCGTCATGCGTGATACGCCAGACGCCATCCGTGTTGCGGAGCGCATCGTTGCTGCGCAAGACATTGCAGAGCCGGAAGTCATGCTGGACGTGGAGGTCCTCGAAGTAGGAACGAACGTGCTGGATAACCTCGGAATCCAATACCCCAGCCAGATGAGCTTCAGCGTAAGTGGCGCGGCCGGCACCGCCGGCACGCTGACGCTGCCCGAATTGCATAACCGCAACTCGGGGCTCGTCAATGTAACGATCTCCGACCCTGCACTCGTTATCAGCCTCCTTCACCAGGATGGCGACACCAACCTGCTGGCGAACCCCAAGATCAGGGTCAAGAATCACGAAAAAGCAAACATTCATATCGGTGACAAGGTCCCTGTCATCACCAACACCACGACGGCCACGGGATTGATCTCCCAGTCGGTCAATTATCTGGATGTGGGCCTCAAACTCGAAGTGCAGCCGACTGTTTATCTCGAAAGCGATGTCGGAATCAGGATCGGGCTGGAAGTCAGTAGCATCAGTAAACAGATACCAAGCGCGGATGGCACGCTTGCGTATCAGATAGGAACACGCACCGCCAGCACCGTTCTTCGTCTCAAGGATGGCGAAACGCAAATGCTTGCAGGCCTGATTGACAATGAAGAAAGGCGGTCCGCCAATCGAGTGCCCGGGCTCGGGCAATTGCCCTTGCTGGGGCGGCTCTTCTCCAGCCAGTCGGACTCCACGACCAAGACGGAGATTGTCCTGCTGATTACGCCGCACGTCATTCGTAACATTGTGCGTCCGGAGGCCCCCGTAGAGGAATTCCCATCAGGGACGGCCGACGCCATCGGTCTCGACCGCATGCAGGTGGAGTCGATGGATGCGAATTCATCGAACCAGAATGCGGAATCAACGAAGTCTTCGTCGCCTCCGGGTCCAGAACAAGCGGCGACGGGCGAAAAGTCCCCTGTTGCCTCGGCAGGCTCGGTTACCGCCGCAGGTTCGACGCCCGCCACACAGTCGGCTGAGCCCGCACCAGGGCAAGTGACGCTCACCATGGATGCGCCTCCCAAGGCTCAGCCTGGCAAGCCGTTTTCCGTAAAGCTCAACGTCGTCGCGGAGAGCCTCCAGAATGTCCTGTTGAATCTGTCCTTCGATCCAGCGAAACTCAAGGTGGTGAGCGTCACCGAAGGTGACGTGCTCAAGAAAGACGGCGCAAAGACGCAATTCATGCAGCAAGTCATCGACAAGACAGGCGTGCTCAACCTTGGCATCTCGCGCAAAGGCAATGTAAGTGGCGCGGGAACGCTCGCCACCGTTGCCTTCCAGCCGCTCGGGAATGCGACCGGCGCCACCCAATTGCGTGTGGGGGCGACAAACTTCTCCGACGCAAATGGGCGGGCCATTCCCGTGGTAAACGGCCTGCCATCTGCGACGGTCCAGATCACCCGGTAGCGCACCGTGAGGCGACTGCATAGCGGCGGGCGCAATGACCTTGGCTTCACGCTGGTGGAGCTGCTGGTCACCATCGTCATCATCGGCATACTGGCCTCAGTCGCCATGCCCCTTGCCGCCCTGAACCAACAGCGCAGCAAGGAAGCGGAATTGCGGCACGACCTCCGCGAAATGCGCACCGCCATAGATGCGTACAAGCAAGCATCGGACGAAGGGCGGATATACCGCTCGCTGGATCAAAGCGGCTATCCCCCCACGCTTTCGGTGCTGGTCAATGGCGTGGAAGACGTCAAGAGCCCGGTGCACACCAAGCTCTACTTCCTGCGGCGCATTCCCAAAGACCCGTTTGCCGAAGAAGGCGTAGAGGCAGAGGATTCCTGGGGCAAGCGCAGCTACGAAAGCCCGCCCGACGCCCCACGCGAAGGGAAGGACGTTTACGACATCTATTCCCTGAGCGATAGAACGGGTCTCAATGGCGTTCCCTATCGGGAATGGTGACCATGAAAATGCTTGAACACCGCAAAAACGGCTTCACCCTCATCGAACTGCTGGTTGCCATGACCATAGTCGCGCTGCTCCTCTCCATCGTCACCCCGCGCTATTTTCACAACGTCTCCAAAGCGGAAGAAACCGTGCTCAAGCAAGATCTATCCCTCATGCGCGAGGCGATAGATAAATATCACGCGGACAGGGGGCAATACCCCGACACGCTGGATGACCTGGTGACAAAGAAGTACCTGCGCAAGATTCCCGTTGATCCCATCACGCAAAGCAGCACGACGTGGGTCGTCGTCCCGCCGTCCGGCGGCGATCAAGGAGCGGTCTACGACATCAAGAGCGGCGCGCCAGGCAACGCCGGAGATGGGACTGCCTATGCAGACTGGTGACGGGAGGCATCTCGTGCCGCCGCAGGGCGTGGCTAAAAGGCAAGGCGGCTTCACCTACCTTGCCATATTGTTCGTCATTGCCATTGCGGGCATCATGCTGGCCAGGGCGGGGATGAACTGGAGCCACGCAAGCCAGCGCGAAAAGGAAAAACAATTACTGTTCGTCGGCAACGAATACCGCAAAGCCATCATGCAGTATTACGAGCACACGCCCGGAGCCGTCAAGCAATATCCCGCCAAGCTCGAAGACCTTCTCCTCGACAAGCGTTATGTCACCCCGCAGCGCTACCTGCGCAAGCTCTATCGCGATCCCATCACCAACCAGGCCAAATGGGGCCTGGTCATGGCGCCGGAAGGCGGCATCATGGGCGTGCATAGCCTCTCCACTGCGGCGCCCATCAAGACCGCAAACTTTCCCTACCTCGATTCCGCGTTCGAGGGGACCTCGAAATATTCGGATTGGATATTCTTCTACACGCCGCCGCTATTGAGTCAATTACATTAAGCGCCGCGAGCTTCACTTCTGGCTGTCTTATGTTTTCACTCAGCCTTTACGAGGTGATACGCCTGTACTTTCTTGAAGGTGCACCGTGGTGCGCGACATGCGTAAAACCCGTGGTAAACGCCGCTATTCCGCTTGCTTACATGCCAAACACATTTTGTCACCTGTTAATTTTGACAGGTGACGTATTTAATAAACGTCGGTATCGTCCGCCGCTATCGTTCAAGTATGGGAGCGTTGGGCCACTGAAATTGCGCACGCACCACGCAAAACGTTTTTAATGCAGTGGGGCTGCGCTATGGCCGCGACCAAGATAAAGGGGGAAGAGGTGGAAGCTGTTTCTTTGCATCGCGCGTTGGCCTTTAATTGCGAGCTTTATGCCGTAGGCAAGCATTTGAGTGAAGGCAAAAGACAACCACATCCTGGTAACACTATGTGGAAGGGTGCGCTGCTTGTCACCATAGTTTTGTTGTCCTTTCTTTTTTTTCTCACATCTGCCGGGGTAGCGCAGGCTGACAGTATGCCAACCGGTTTGGCCGGCCCCAATAATTGTCCAAACCCGGGTGTGCCGATAACTTCCGAACTTTGTACTGGGTACTGCAACTCATACGGGGGAACCATAAGCGCCGCACCTCTCCCTAACGGAGGGGGTACTCAATATAATTGTACGTACTGGACAGTAACGTGGAACACAAGTGGTTGGGACGGGTTCTTTTGGGATATGACTTCTTCTACGTGCCCGCCTGGTGCCAAGTTGAACTCGCATACCGGTATGTGCGAGGGCGGAAATAAGAATAATGGGGGGCCGCACTGTCCGACCGGTTCTCACCGCGACTCGAAATCGCGCTGTGTCCCTAACAAGCCTTCTAACTGTCCGGCGGCAGATGATTCCTCAGGTCAGAATTCGGTGTCGGCTGCAACTGCGAGTAACATGGATACGGTTGGTGATCCAATTAATTCCAGCACAGGAAATATGTTTCAAACAGAGGTAGATTATCGGGGGCATGGCGCGTATCCGTTGCGCGCCGAGCGGTCCTATAATTCTACGCCCGGGGGGGCATCATCGGCTTGGGGAAGCCAGTGGACAGGTTATTACAGGCGAAGTCTTGGCCTGAAATCCACAATAACTGCAGTTCGGCCCAGCGGTCGGGAATTCGGCTATATCATGCTTAATGGCGCTGGTACCGGAGACTGGACGACTGGCGCGGACGTGGTTGGCAAGCTAATCCAGTACGGGCCGGATTCCAGCGGACAGATTACTGGTTGGGCATATGTCAACGATCACGACGAAACCGAAACCTACGATGCCACGGGTAAGCTCATCAGCATCACCAACCGCGCCGGTCTTAGCCAGACGCTGACCTATAGTGATGGAACATCGGGTGCAAACGGCGGTTACGTGCTGGATGCGAGCGGCAACCCTACTACCACGGTGCTTCCCGCAGGACTTTTGATCCGTGTTGCGGATCCCGCCGGGCGCACTTTGCAATACGGGTATGACGCAAGCAACCGCGTGGTCAAGATGACCGACCCTGCGGGGGGCAACTATCTTTACACCTACGACACCAACAACAACCTGAGCACCGTCACCTATCCGGACAGCACGGTCAAAACATATCTGTATGGCGAGGCCGCAGACGTCTCGCCTACCCCTAATGCGGGTGTTACCTATGTCAACAGCCTAACCGGCACTATTGACGAAAACGGCAATCGCTATGCCACCTGGACATATGATGCCGCCGGTCATGCGACTTCCAGCGAAAACGGCGCCACCGGCAGCGGAATTGACAAAGCCACCATTTCCTACGGAACACCCGACGCTAGCGGCAATGTGACCAATAGCGTTACCGATGTTCACGGTGTTAGCCGTGCATATGCCTCAAGTAACATTTTTGGCATTATCCGGCCAACTGCTGTTTCGGGCTCCTCTTGCGATAGTTGCGTTTCCGCCTTGACTTTCGACGCCAATGGCAATGTCTCCTCCGTCAGCGACTTTCGAGGGGTTACGACCTGCTACGTGTATGACTTGAGTCGAAACCTGGAAACCGTGCGCCTGGAAGGGCTCGCTCCGCAGGCCGGCACCACCACACCCACGGCCTGCCCCAGCAACCTCGGTACATACACGCCCGCGGCCGGCAGCGCCGAGCGCAAGATCAGCACCCAGTGGAATGCGAGCTTTAGGGTGCATGGCGCCGTGGCCGAGCCTTTGCGCATTATTACCTACACGTATGATGCGCAAGCCAACCTGCTGGCCAAGACCATCCAGCCCACCAGCGACGCCACCGGCGGCCAGGGATTCTCTGCGACGGCTGCAGGCACCCCGCGTACCTGGTCCTACACCTACAATAGCGCAGGCCAGATCCTCACCGTCGACGGCCCCCGCACCGACGTGAATGACATCACCACCTACGACTACGATGCCCAGGGCAACCTCATCAGCGTCAAGAACGCACTGGGGCAGGTCACCAGCCTGAGCGGCTATGACGCCAACGGCAGGGTAGGGACCATCACCGACCCCAACGGCCTCGCCATCAGCCTCAGCTATGACGCAAGAGGCAGGCTCACCAGCCGCGACGCAGGCGGCGAGACCACCAGCTACACCTACGATGGTGCCGGCAACCTCACCAACGTCTCCCTGCCATCGGGTGCGTCCTACACCTACACCTACGATCAGGCCCACCGTCTCACCCAGATCACCGATCTCGACGGCAACAAGATCGTCTACACCCTGGATAACTCGGACAATCGCACCCAGACCCAGGTGTTCAACAGCGCAGGCACCGCCGTGCAGACCCACAGCCGCGTATTCGACACCCTCAACCACCTGGTGCAGGACATAGGCGCGGTCAACCAGACCACCACCTACACCTACGACGCGGACGGCAACCTGCTCACCGTCACCGACCCCCTCAACCGGCTCACCACCAACGTCTACGACGCCCTGAACCGGCTCGGCCAGGTCACCAACCCCGACAACGGCGTTATCAAATACGCCTACGACGGCGACGACCAGCTCACCACCGTCACCGACCCCAGGAACCTCATCAGCCAGTACACCCGTGACGGCCTGGGCAACCTCAACCAGCAGCAAAGCCCGGACACCGGCGCCACCAGCCTCACCTACGATGCCGCAGGCAACGTGCTCACCCGCACCGACGCCAAGGGACAGGTCGCCACCTACACCTATGACGCCCTGAACCGCGTCACCGGCGTCACCTGGACCAATGGCGCCGCCAGCCCCATCACCATCGCCTACCAGTACGACCAGGGCGTGGACGGCATCGGCCACCTGACCCAGGTCACCGACGCCACCGG
>DATFUZ010000110.1:0-55288 GCA_035260545.1 Gallionellaceae bacterium
ACCCGGCAAAACACCCCGGCGAGGCACTCAAGGCGGACATCCGGGTGAACGGCGAAATGGTGGTCGAATACGGCAAGCGCCGAGAGCACGTCACCGCCCTCACCGAACAGGCGTTTTCCAACGCCCTGCTGAACCTCGCGCACCGCGGGGACCAGGTCATCATGTACGTGACCGGCCACGGCGAACGCAAGCTGGACGGCATCGCCAACGACGACCTCGGCGGATTCGGCAGCCGCCTGAGCCAGCTCGGCTATCACATCTCCAGCCTGGATCTCGCGGTCAGTCCCGAGGTGCCGCACAACGCAAGCCTGCTGGTCATTACACAGCCGCAGGTCGAATGGATGCCCGGCGAGGTGGACAAGCTGATGCGTTACGTCAACCAGGGCGGCAACGTGCTCTGGCTGCTCGACCCCGGGCCGCTGCACGGCCTGACGCCGCTGGCCGAGAAATTCGGCCTGGTGCTGTCGCCCGGCGTGGTCATCGACCCGGACGCGCAACTCATGCGCGCGCCAGCAACCTGGACGCTAGGCACAGCTTCTAGCTACCCAATAACCGCCATCACCCGGGATTTTGACTACCTCACCGCCTTTCCCTTTGCGCGCGCGCTGGGTCACGAGGAAAGCAGCCCCTGGCATTACAGCGCGCTGGTGAATGCCGCGCCGCACGGCTGGGTGAGCGCGGCCCTGCCCCGCCACAACGAGAAGCTGCACTTCGACAAGAAGGTGGACATACCCGGGCCGGTGGACATTGCCCTGGCGCTGGAACGCACGGTGGACGATCGGACACAGCGTGCGGTGGTGGTGGGCAGCGGCTCCTTCCTTGCCAACATGTATGCCGGCAACGGACGCAATCTGGACCTGGGCATCAACATGGTGAACTGGCTGTGCAACCAGGACAACCTCATCGCCGTCCTGCCCAAGGCATCGAAAGACGCCGCCATCACGCTGAGCTTGGCACAACTAGAGGTGATCGCCTTTGGCCTGTGGCTCGGGGTGCCCCTGCTGCTGGTCATGGCAGGCGCGCTGGTGTGGGCGCACAGGAAGCGCTAGCGGCACGGCGGCCGCCCCGGGGGCGCGAGAGCCCGATGGCGCCGCCCGCCGGGCCTCAGCTGCGATAGCTGGCGTTGATCTTCACGTAATCGTAGGAAAAATCGCAGGTCCACACCGTGGCGGAGGCGTCTCCGCGCCCCAGCGCCACGCGCACCGTGATGTCTTCCTGCTTCATCACGCGCTGGCCGTCCTCCTCCCGGTAGCTGGCCGCCCGTCCCCCGTTTTCGGCGACCAGCACGTCATCCAGATAGAGCCTGAGGCGCTGCACGTCGAGGTCGGCCACGCCCGCATAGCCGATGGCGGCGAGAATGCGGCCAAGGTTGGGGTCGGAGGCGAAAAACGCGGTCTTGACCAGCGGCGAATGGGCCACGGCATAGGCGATCTGCTTGCACTCGGCGGAATCGCGACCGCCCTCGACGCGGATGGTCATGAACTTGGTCGCGCCCTCGCCGTCGCGCACGATGCCCTGCGCCAGATGAATCGCCACCTCGCTGATCGCAGCCTGCATGGCAGCGCGCTCGGCCGGGCCGACTGCCGCGCCGCTCTTGCCGGTGGCGATCAGCATCAGGGCGTCATTGGTGGAAGTGTCGCCGTCCACGGTGATGCAGTTGAATGACGCGTCGGCCGCAGCCTTCACCATCTCCTGCAGCATCGGCTGGGGTATGGCGGCGTCGGTGGCGATGTAGCCCAGCATGGTCGCCATGTTGGGATGGATCATGCCGGAACCCTTGGCCATGCCGGTGACGGTCACGGTCTTGCCGGCGATGGCGACCCGCCGCGATACCGCCTTGGCCACGATGTCGGTGGTCATGATGGCATGTGCGGCGTCGAACCAGTTGTCCGCCTTCAGTCCCGAGACCGCCTGGGGCAAACCGGCGACGATCTTGTCCGCGGGTAATTGCTCCATGATGACGCCGGTGGAATACGGCAACACCTGCTCCGGCGCACAGGCCAGCAGGGTAGCCAGCGCCTCGCAGGTGGCGCGGGCGGCCGCCACGCCCTGCTCACCGGTGCCCGCATTGGCGTTGCCGGTGTTGACCACCAGCGCACGCACCGGCTTGCCGGACGCCAGATGGGCCTTGGCCACGGTCACCGGGGCCGCGCAAAAGCGGTTCAGGGTGAAGACGCCAGCAACCGTCGCGCCTTCATCCAGCGTGACGACGAGCAGATCCTTGCGGCTGGTACGCTTGATTCCAGCCTCGGCCGTACCCAGCAGGACGCCAGGCACGGGCAGCAGTTCGCCCGCGACGGGCGCGTTCAATTTCACTGGCATGGTGTGATGACCCCTTGAAGATTCAAAACTGCGGGACTGGCCGCAAAGCGCTGGCGCCCTACGGCCGTGAACGCCCCTCTAGTACCTGCCCTGGATGCGGTACAGGTAATTGCTCATTTCGACCGACTGCATGTTCATGCGGCGGACGATGCCGTGCACGTGGCGCACGATGCCGCGCATGACGTAATACACGATGGCGGGCTGGGAATTGAGCAGCGCCTCGAAGCGGTTGCGGTCGAGCAGCAGCACCTTGGAATCGGTCTTGGCCACCACGTTGGCGCTGACCTGCGCCACGTTGCCACCGACAAAACCGATAATCCCCGCAAGGTCGCCCTGCTTGAGCAGGTGCAGGGTGGCCTTTTCACCGCCGGTGGTGGCTGTGGCCTCGACCTCGCCGCTGCCGAGGATCAGCAGGGTGTCGCGCAGGTCGCTGTCGCCCGCATTGTCGCCCTGCTTGACGATGACATCGCCCGCCTTGTATTCACGCACGGTGATAATGCGCGCCAGTGCCTCGACCTCCGCCCCGCGCAGCTCTTCCGCCAGGGTGGAGTTATGCAGCGTCTGCAAAATCAGGTCATCTGTCGTCATGTCTAGCCTCCCGAAATTTGACGGCAGGCTCAGGCCAGCCTGCCATGGCATTGCTTGTATTTCTTGCCCGACCCGCACGGGCAGGGATCATTGCGCCCGATCTTGGCCGTGCCGCGGACAAAGGGCTTGTGCTCGGCGCCCGCGCCGCTTTCCGGCGAGGCGAGCGCCTCGTCGTAATCGGCGTGATGATACTGCACATTGTCCACGCCGGGCTGCGTTTCTTCGGCGGCCACGACATCTTCCTCGCTGGTGATCTGCACGTTCATGAGCATTTGCGTCACGTCGCGCTTGATCGCCTCCAGCATCAGAGCAAACAGGTCGAAGGCCTCGCGCTTGTACTCCTGCTTGGGGTCCTTCTGCGCATAGCCGCGCAGGCCGATACCCTGGCGGAGGTGGTCCAGCGCCGCAAGGTGCTCGCGCCAGTGCTGGTCCACGCTGCTCAGCATTACGACCCGCTCGTACTGGTGCATGACCGGGCCGACGAGATCGACCTTCGACTGATACTGCAACTGCGCGGCCTGGGTGATGCGGTCGCGCAAGCCCTGTTCGTCGAGTTTCTGATCCTCCTCCAGCCATTGCATCAGCGGCAGATGGAGCTGAAACTCGCCTGCCAGTGCGCGCTCCAGCGCGGGCACGTCCCACTGCTCTTCCATGGTGCCCGGCGGAACGTGTTCGCTTATCATGTCGTTCAGCACGCTGTCGCGCATCGCGCTGATGGTCTCGCTGATGTCGTCGCTCTCCAGCAGTTCGTTGCGCTGCTCGTAGATCACCTTGCGCTGGTCGTTGGCGACGTCGTCATACTCGAGAATCTGTTTGCGCATGTCGAAGTTGCGCGCCTCCACCTTGCGCTGCGCGTTTTCGATGGCGCGCGTCACCCAGGTATGCTCGATCGCCTCGCCTTCGGGCAGCTTGAACGTCTGCATGATCTTGGCCACCCGGTCGGAGGCGAAGATGCGCAGCAGGGGATCTTCCAGCGACAGGTAGAAGCGGCTGGAACCCTTGTCGCCCTGGCGCCCCGAACGGCCGCGCAGCTGGTTGTCCACCCGGCGCGATTCGTGGCGCTCGGTGCCGATGATGTGGAGGCCGCCAGCTTCCAGCACCTGCTCGTGCAGCATCTGCCATTCGCTGCGCAGCTTTTCGATCTGCACATCGCGCACCGGATCGCTGAGGCTTTCGTCGGCGTGCAGGTGTTCAATCTGCTTTTCCACATTGCCGCCCAGCACGATGTCGGTGCCGCGGCCCGCCATGTTGGTGGCGATGGTGACCATCTTCGGCCGGCCGGCCTGGGCCACAATCTCTGCCTCGCGCTGGTGCTGCTTGGCGTTGAGCACCTGGTGCGGGAGCTTCGCCCGGTCCAGCATCTGCGACAGCACTTCCGAATTCTCGATCGAGGTCGTACCCACCAGTACCGGCTGGCCGCGGCTGTAGCAGTCCTTGATGTCTTCGATAACGGCTTCGTGTTTCTCCCGCATGGTCATATAGACCTTGTCCATCATGTCGCGCCGGACGGTGGGACGGTGCGGCGGGATGATCACCGTCTCGAGGTTGTAGATCTGCTGAAACTCGAATGCCTCGGTATCGGCCGTGCCGGTCATGCCGGAGAGGCGATTGTACAGACGGAAGTAGTTCTGGAAGGTGATGGACGCCAGGGTCTGGTTTTCCTTCTGGATGGGCACGCCTTCCTTGGCTTCCACCGCCTGGTGCAGGCCTTCGGACCAGCGGCGGCCGGGCATCAGACGCCCGGTGAATTCATCCACAATCACCACCTCCCCATCCTGCACCACGTAATGCTGGTCGCGCAGGTAGAGGACATGGGCGCGCAGCGCGGCATAGAGGTGGTGGATCAGGCCGATATTGGACGGGTCATACAGGCTGCCGCCGTGCTGCAGCAGTCCCGCCCGCAGCATCAGGGCCTCGGCCTTTTCGTGGCCTTCCTCGGTCAGCAATATCTGGTGGTTTTTCTCGTCTACGCTGAAGTCGCCGGGACCGTCCTCCTCCTGCTGGCGCACCAGGTCCGGCACCAGCTTGTCCACGCGGACGTAGAGTTCGACGTTGTCTTCGGCCTGACCGGAGATGATAAGCGGCGTGCGCGCCTCGTCGATCAGGATGGAGTCGACCTCGTCGACAATGGCGAAATTCAGGCCGCGCTGGAAGCGCTGGTCGGCCTCCGTCGCCATGTTGTCGCGCAGGTAGTCGAAGCCGAACTCGTTGTTGGTGCCGTAGGTGATGTCGGCGGCATAGGCCTCTAGCTTGTCCTCATGCTCCATCTGGGACAGGATCACGCCCACCTTGAGGCCCAGGAAGTTGTAGAGCCGGCCCATCCACTCCGAGTCGCGCGAGGCAAGGTAATCGTTCACCGTGACCACGTGCACGCCCTTGCCGGAGAGCGCATTCAGGTAGGCGGGCAGCGTCGCCATCAGCGTCTTGCCCTCGCCTGTGCGCATTTCCGCGATCTTGCCGTAGTGCAGCACCATGCCGCCGATGAGCTGCACATCGAAGTGGCGCATCTGCAGGACGCGGCGTCCGGCCTCACGCACGACGGCAAACGCCTCCGGCAACAGAGAATCGAGGGTTGCGCCATCCGCCACGCGCTGCTTGAACTCATCCGTCTTTGCCTGAAGTTCGGCATCCGTGAGTTTTTCGATGCCAGCTTCGAGTTGATTGATCGCGCTCACGGTCTGGCGATACTGCTTGAGCAGCCGGTCATTGCGGCTGCCAAATACGGTCTTCAGCAAATTGGAGATCATTACGGTAACGTGTCTTGGACGGTTCTTCTGAAAAAAACAAAAGGGTGAGTCAGGCGGCTCACCCTTGCGCTACGCATGCCATCGTCAGCTTGAGAAGGCTTTCGGATCGGCGTTCTTGAGGAAGCGCGCGGGATTCTGCGCCACCCCCTTGTATCTTACTTCAAAGTGCACGTGGGGGCCGGTCGCCCTGCCCGTCGCACCGGACAGCGCGATCTTCTGCCCGCGCCGCACCATCTGCCCCACCTGCACCAGCACCTTGGAGTTGTGGGCGTAACGGGTTATCACGCCATTGCCATGATCGATCTCGACCAGGTTGCCGAACTGCGGATGCGGCCCGGCGTACTGCACGATACCGCCCGCGGAGGCGTAAACCGCCGTGCCGGTGGGTACGACGAAGTCCACGCCCTCATGCATGGCCTCTTTTCCCGTGAACGGGTCGATGCGCCAGCCGAAGTTCGAGGAAAAATAGCTGTTCTTCACCGGCATGACCGAGGGAATCAGCCATGCATTGCTGCGATCCTGCAGCAGCATGGTCTGCAGGGCCAGCAGCTTGTCGTTGCGGTCGTCGATGGAAAGACTGAGCTTGGCCATGTCCGTGTCCATGGTCTGCATGGAAATGTCGCGGTTGGGCGCCGGCAGATACGGGCCGCCTTGGGCAGGCACCGCGTCAAAGTTGAATTCGCCGGGCTTGATGCCGGAGAGCTTGGCCAAGCGCGAACCCAGGGCATCCAGGCGCTGCATCTGGGCCTGCATCCGCCCCAGGCGCTTAGCCATGGTATCCAGGCTCTCGCGCATGAACATGGCCTGCTGCTGCTGCTGCTCGCTCTGGGCGCTGGCCAACCAGCCGCGCAGACGGTCGCTCATCAGCCCGCGATCCAGGCGCGAAATGGGGTATTGCACCGCAATCGCCGCGGTGACCAGCAGCAGGAACGCGGCGAACGCCAGGAGCACGATATTGACCGCGCTCAAGCGGATGGTGCGCGTTTTTGCAAGACGGCCGGAAACTAGAATAATATCCATATCCACCTTCGTTACTTGTTATTCCTACTTTATAAATTTTCGACTTATTATTATTCGTGTCACAACGTCTGAATTCTTTCTTCTCCGGCGATAAGGCGTTGCGCGCGCTCGCGCGCAAGGCTGACCAGCTTGCCACCCTGGACGCGCTGTTCCGCAAGGCTGCGCCTGCGTCGCTGCTCGGCGCTAGCCGGGTCATCGGATTCGAGCGGCATGTTCTGAAGATAGGCGCAGATAGCGGCGCCGTCGCCGCAAAACTGCGCCAGCTTGCCCCCCAGATCCTGGTCAGGGTACAAGAAGACAACGCGGAGGTTACTGGAATTCTGGTAAAGGTGCAAGTTGGGCGGCCGATGGCCAAAGCGCGGCGCATTGTCCGCCCACCGGGCGAGACTGGAAAACGGCAAATCGCCGAATTCGCATCAAATTTAGGCAATTCGCCACTAAAAAGCGCCCTTCTCCGCCTAATTAGGCACAAGTCAGCGGACTAACCGGAGTTGGGCGGGTGCCTGCCCCCACCCTGGCGCGACATGCGGTCGCGTGGCAGAAACGCCACAAAGCCAAGTCCCGGCCCGGTTGCTGGCCCTGCGACCGGAAAAAACGGATATTCTTTCGAATTAAATGGTTACGTTTGCTACGCAGCCTGCAGTTGCCACTGGAGGTAGGCCGGCGCATCTTCCGGGTTGCCGAAGGTGACGAATTCCCATGCGCTCTCGTCCTCCATCAGCGTGCGCAACAAGGCATTGTTCAATGCGTGCCCGGACTTGAACCCGGAAAACGCCCCGATCAATGGATACCCAATCAAATACAGGTCGCCGATGGCATCCAGCACCTTGTGCTTGACGAACTCGTCCTCTGACCGCAGCCCCTCGGGGTTGATCACCCGGAACTCGTCCATGACGATGGCGTTATCCAGGTTGCCGCCCAGGGCGCGTCCCTGGGCGCGCATGGCCTCGAATTCGTGCATGAATCCGAAGGTGCGTGCGCGGCTGATGTCGCGGATGTAGGAGTGTTCGTTGAGGTCCACCGTCACCGTCTGTTTGGTGTTGGCGATCACGGGGTGGGGGAAATTGATGGTGAAATCCAGGCGAAAGCCATTGTACGGCTCGAACCGCACCCACTTGTCGCCGTCCCGCACTTCCACCGTCTTCTTGATGCGGACAAACTTCTTCGCTGCGGGCTGCTCCTCCAGTCCGGCTGATTGCAGCAGGAAGATGAAGGTGCCTGCGCTGCCGTCCATGATGGGCACTTCCGCGCTCGTCAGGTCCACGTAGGCATTGTCTATGCCCAAGCCGGCAAACGCGGACATCAGGTGTTCGATGGTGGCAACGCGCGCGCCGTCCGCTTCCAGGCAGGTGGACAGGCGCGTGTCGTGCACCAGGTGCGCCTCGGCGTGAATTTCCACAGCCGGCACAAGGTCTACGCGGCGGAAAGTGATGCCGCTATTGGGCGGCGCAGGGCGCAGCGCGAGCCTGACCTTTTCCCCGGTATGCAAGCCGATGCCGGTGAATTCCACCGGTTTCTTCAGAGTGCGCTGCCTTACCATTTCATTTGACGACCATACATGTTGTGCCGCAAATTTTACCATGGCCGGATTCGCGGCCGGCCGCTACTTTCCCAAAATACAACACGGCCCCGGTGCTGCTCAGTCCGCCTGTTTGCGCAGGAAAGACGGAATATCCAGGGTATCCACGCCGGACTGCTTCAGCGCCTCGACCGCTTCGCGGCGGCGGTTGCTGCGCATCACCGTGGGCATGTCCAGTTCGTTGTAATTGACGCCGGGATCTTCCGGTTCGTCATGGGTGCCGGTGCGCTGACCGTAGACCAGTTTGGGCTTGGGCTGCTTGCTCGACAGCGGCGAACCCAGGCCGGTGGCCACGATGGTGACGCGCAGATCGTCGCCCATGTTTTCGTCGAACACCGAGCCGACGATCACCGTGGCATCCTCGACGGCAAACTGCACGCTGTTGGTGATCTGCTTGTACTCCTTCATGGTCAGGTTGGAGCTGGAGCTGATGTTCACCAGGACGCCGCGCGCGCCGGCGAGGTTGACCTCTTCCAGCAGCGGGCTGGACATGGCGCGTTCCGCCGCGGCGGCCGCGCGATCCTTGCCGGCCGCGGTGGCGGAGCCCATCATTGCCATGCCGTTCTCGGACATCAGCGTGCGCACGTCGGCGAAGTCCACGTTCACCAGGCCGGGCACGTTGATCACCTCGGCAATGCCGGCAACCGCACCCTGCAGCACGGTGTTGGCCGCGCGGAATGCCTCGAGCAGCGTCGTGTCCTCGCCCAGTACCGTCATCAGCTTTTCGTTCGGCACGATGATCAGGGAATCGACGTATTCGGTCAGCGCCTCGATGCCCTCCTGCGCCAGGCGCATGCGCTTGCCTTCGTGCGCGAACGGCTTGGTGACGACCGCCACGGTCAGGATGTCCAGCTCGCGCGCGACCTGGGCCACCACCGGCGCGGCCCCGGTACCGGTGCCGCCGCCCATGCCGGCCGTGATGAAGACCATGTTTGCGCCGCGCACCATGTCGGCGATGCGTTCACGGTCTTCCTCGGCCGCCGCCCGTCCGATGTCCGGCATCGCGCCCGCGCCCAGGCCCTTGGTGATGCCCGAACCGATCTGCAACTGGCTGCGTGCCTTGTTGCGCTTCAATGCCTGGGCATCCGTATTGATCGCAACGAACTCCACGCCCTGCACGCCCTGTTCGATCATGTGGTCCACGGCGTTGCCGCCGCAGCCTCCCACACCGATCACCTTGATAACCGCCTCCTGCGGCTGCGCATCCATAATTTCAAACATAGTATTCTCCTTGCTTTTTTGCCTGCGTCCTGAAATCCCGAAAAAACCCGCCCCGTTGTCCTGCTAAAAATTTCCCTGAAACCACGCCTTCATCTTTCCCAGCACATCGCCAAACGACCCCGACTGGAAGCGCGCTTCCTCTTCCCGCCGCTGCTGCTCCATGGCGAACAGGAGCAAACCCACGCCTGTGGCAAAACGCGGCGTCTTGACCACGTCCGCAAGACCGCCCACGTAGTGAGGCAATCCCAGCCTCACCGGCATATGGAATATTTCCTCGCCCAGCTCCACCATGCCCTGCATGGCGGCGCTGCCGCCGGTGATGACGATGCCGGACGACAGCAGATCCTCGAACCCGCTGCGGCGCAATTCGGTCTGCACCAGCGAATACAGCTCCTCAACCCTGGGTTCGATCACCTCGGCCAGGGTCTGGCGCGACAGCATGCGCGGCCCGCGTTCGCCCACGCCCGGCACTTCGATCGGGGCGTCGCCCGCGAGTTGGCGCAGCGCGCAGCCATACTTGATCTTGATGTCCTCGGCATCGCGCGTCGGCGTGCGCAGGGCCATCGCAATGTCGTTGGTGATCTGGTCACCCGCGATCGGGATCACCGCCGTATGGCGGATCGCGCCGTTGGTGAACACGGCAATGTCCGTGGTCCCGCCGCCGATGTCGACCATGCACACGCCGAGGTCCTTCTCGTCCTCCGCCAGCACCGCTTTGCTCGAGGCCAGCGGCTGCAGGATCATTTCGCGCACCTCCAGCCCGCAGCGGTGCACGCACTTGATGATGTTCTGCACCGCGGCGACCGCACCGGTGACGATGTGGATCTCCACTTCCAGGCGCATGCCGCTCATGCCCAGCGGCTTCTTGATGCCGTCCTGCCCGTCGATGTTGAACTCCTGCTCCAGGATATGGAGTATCTTCTGGTCGCCGGGCAGCGAAATGGAACTTGCCGTCTCGATCACGCGATCGATGTCCGCCTGCGACACCTCCTTGTCCTTGATCTTCACCATGCCGTTTGCGTTCGAGCCCTTGATGTGGCTGCCGGCGATGCCGGTGTAGACATCGCGTATCTTGCAGTCCGCCATCAGCTCCGCCTCCTGCAGGGCGCGCTGGATCGCGCTGACGGTCGCATCGATATTGACCACCATCCCCTTCTTCATCCCGGACGATTCATGCAGCCCCACGCCGACCACCTGCAGCGAACCTTCCTGGGTGATCTCGCCGACGATGGCGATGATCTTGGACGTGCCGATGTCCAGCCCGACGATCAGATTTTTCGTTTCTCTGTTTTTACTCATGGATTGCCCCTGCCAATCTCTTTCGCGTGCACTCCGTCGTTGCTCATACTCAACCGTGCATTCCTGCCGCAAATCCGTCGCGATAGCGCAGATCCACATATTTCGCCGGCGCCTTCACCTGCGCGGCGTACTGCGGATACGCGGCGACAAATCGCGCCAGCCGCGCCTTCAGGTGGTCGCGCCCCAGCTCGATGAGGGTCCCATCCTGCAGCTTCAGCCGCCACGCATGGCGCGGCGACAGGTCCATCGCCGCAATACTGAAACCCAGCGGCGCCAGCACACGCCCGAATTCCACATAGCGCTGCGCCATCTCGGCGGCCGCATCATCGGGGCCGGAAAACTCCGGCAGCGCGGCGCTATCAGTCGCCGCGAACACCTCGCCGTCGGTATCCACCAGCGCATTGCCATTCCAGCGCGCCAGCGCCTGGCGCTCTTCCAGCCTGACATCAAGCTGCCAGGGAAACTGCCTTCTCACACTTACACTGCGCACCCAGGGCAGTTGCTCGAACGCCTCGCGCGCCTCGTCGAGGTCCACGGTAAAAAAGTTGCCCCGCAGCGAGCGCCGTGCCGCCTCCTCCAGCTGCGCCCGGTCCAACCGCTGCGGCGGCGCATCGAGCTGGACCGCGCGCAGTGCGAACACCGGCAGGTGCAGTGCATAATCGAGCGCGATCAGCAGCGCCAGCAGCACGGCCAGGCCCATCAGCGAGTTGGCCAGCCTGCGCAGCGCATGCGGGTCATCCCACATGGGCGGTCTCCAGTATCTTCAACACCAGCTGCTCGAAATCGAGCCCGGCCTGCCGGGCCGCCATCGGCACCAGGCTGTGATCGGTCATGCCGGGCGACGTGTTCGCCTCCAGCAGGTAGGGTGCGCCATGGTCGTCGAGCAGAAAATCCACACGGCCCCAGCCCCTGCCGCCCAGCAGCGCAAAACCGCGCAGTGCCAGCCGGCGCATTTCCGCCTCGCGTTCGGGCGGCAGGCCGCTCGGGCACAGGTAACGCGTGTCGTTGCGCAGATATTTCGCCTCATAGTCGTAGAACTCGCTGGCCGGCTCGATCTTGATCACCGGCAGGGCCTCCCCGGCCACGATGGCCGCCGTGTATTCGCCGCCGCCGAGAAAGCGTTCGGCAATCACCAGACTGTCGTGCCGGGCCGCCGCCTCATATGCCGCGCGCAGATCCCCGGCACGCTTGACCTTGGTCACGCCCACGCTGGAACCCTCGTTTGCCGGCTTGACGAACAGCGGCAGGCCCAGCCTTGCGGCGACCGCATCGAAGTCGCTGGTCGCATCGAGCATTTCGTAGTCGGGGATGGGCAGACCGCCCGCCTGCCACACCATCTTGCTGCGCCACTTGTCCATCGCGAGCGCGGAAGCCAGCACACCGCTGCCGGTGTAGGGGATGCCCATGAGTTCCAGTGCGCCCTGCACCGTGCCGTCCTCGCCGAAGCGGCCGTGGAGCGCGATGAACACACGGTCGTAGCCTTCGTCGCGCAGGCCCTGCAACTCGCGCACGGCCGGATCGAAGGCATGCGCCTCCACCCCGGCGCGCTGCAGCGCGGCCAACACCGCGGCGCCGCTCTTCAGCGACACTTCGCGCTCCGCCGAACGCCCACCGAACAAAACTGCCACTTTTCCGAAATTGTTCATGCCTTCTCACCCACGATGCGCACTTCCCGATGCAGACCGACGCCTGTTTTCCCCAGCACGGTCGCCTGCACCTGCTCTATCAATTCCTCAATGTCACCTGCCGTCGCTCCGCCCATGTTCACGATGAAATTGGCGTGCTTCTCCGAAATGCATGCACCGCCGATCCGCCTGCCTTTGAGTCCGCAGGCCTCGATCAGGCGCGCGGCATGATCTCCGGGCGGATTGCGGAACACCGAGCCCGCGTTGGGCTGGTTCAGCGGCTGGCTGGCGAGACGCCGCGCCAGCAGGTTCTTGATCTCGCGGCGCGAAATTTCGCCGTCGCCCGGCTCCAGCCGCAGCCATGCCCCGACAAACCATTCTTCCGTCCCCGCGCGCAGCGCGACATGACGGTATCCGATCTCGTAATCGGCTGCATTCCGCTCGTGCAGCGCACCGTTGCGGCCAAGCACCTGCACGCGCTCCACCTTTTCCCAGGTTTCGCTGCCGTAGCAGCCGGCGTTCATCGCCAGCATGCCGCCCAGCGTGCCCGGAATACCGGCGAAGAATTCCGCGCCGCGCAAATTGTTCAAGGCCGCAAACCGCGCCAGCTTGGCCCCGGCGATTCCCGCCTGCGCGTAGACCGCGCCATCGGGTTCCAGCCTCAGCTCTGTGAGCGCACCATGCATCAGGATGACCGTGCCGCGCAGCCCGCCATCGCGCACCAGCAGATTGCTGCCGAGGCCAACCGCAATCACCGGCTCATCCGGCGGCAGCAGGCGCACGAACTCCGCGAGATCGGCGAGGTCCGCGGGCTGGTACATGCGCTCCACCCTGCCGCCGGCGCGCCAGCTCACATAGCGCGCCATATCGACATCCTCGCGCAGCGTGCCGCGCAAGGCCGCCGTGTTCATCGCGGCAAATCGGACCGGTTCCGTCACGTTCACGCACCCTCCGCCAGTTTGCAGACTTGGGCCGGCACAGCGCCGATGGACCCAGCGCCCATGGTCACCACCACGTCGCCGGCCCTGGCCATTTTCAGGATGGCCGCCGGCATTTCCCGGATATCCTCCACGAACACCACCTCGTCCTTGCCCGCGACGCGCAGCGCGCGCATCAGGGCGCGCCCGTCCGCAGCGACGATGGGTGTCTCGCCTGCCGCGTAGACTTCCGCGAGCAGCAGCGCATCGACGCTGGACAGCACCTTGACGAAGTCCTCGAACAGGTCGCGGGTGCGGGTGTAGCGATGCGGCTGGAAGGCCAGCAGCAGGCGCTTGTCCGGGAAGGCGCCGCGCACCGCAGCCAGCGTGGCCGCCATCTCCACCGGATGGTGGCCGTAATCGTCGATCAGCGTGGCGGTCCCGCCGCCCGGCAGCGACACGTCTCCATAACGCTGGAAGCGCCGCCCCACACCCTGGAATTCCGCGAGCGCCGCGATGATCGCGTCCTCCGGCACGCCCACCTCCAGCCCGACGGCGATGGCCGACAGCGCGTTCAGCACGTTATGCATGCCGGCGAGGTTGAGCGTGACCTCCAGATCCAGCGGTATCGTATTGTGGCGGCACAGGGCGGTGAATTTCATGCGCCCGCCTTCGTGGCGGACATCGACCGCGCGCAGGTGCGAGCCCTCGGAAAATCCGTAGGTGGTGACCGGCTTGGTGATCCTGGACAGCACCTCGCGCACATTCGCGTCGTCCGCGCACAGGATGGCCCGCCCATAGAACGGCAACCGCTCGAGAAAGTCCACGAAAGCCTGCTTGAGGCGGCCGAAATCGTGGCCATACGTCTCCATGTGGTCGGCGTCGATATTGGTGACCACCGCCATGATGGGCGCCAGGTGCAGGAACGAGGCATCGGACTCGTCGGCCTCGGCGACGATGAACTCGCCCGTGCCCAAGCGGGCGTTCGCGCCGCTGCTGTTCAGGCGCCCGCCGATCACATAAGTGGGGTCGAAGCCGCCCTTGGCCAGCACGCTGGCGACCAGGCTGGTGGTCGTGGTCTTGCCGTGGGTGCCAGCGATGGCAATGCCCTGGCGCAGCCGCATAAGCTCGGCGAGCATCATCGCCCGTGGCACCACGGGCACGTTTTGCGTGCGCGCTGCCGCCACCTCGGGGTTGTCGTTGCTGACCGCGGTCGACACCACGACCGCATCCGCCCCCGCGATATTTTCCGCCGCATGGCCCACGTGCACGCCGGCGCCCAGCTTGCGCAGGCGCTCGACCACGGCGCTGTCCGCGAGATCTGACCCGCTCACCTGGAAACCCAGGTTGAGCAGCACTTCGGCGATGCCGTTCATGCCGGAACCGCCTATCCCCACGAAGTGGATGTGCTTGATCTTGTGTTTCATGCCCGTCCTGTCCTTGTCAGCATCATTACCGCCATCATTTCGCCACCGCCATGCAGGCCTCGGCCACTTTTCTCGCCGACTCCGGCTGCGCCGCCGCACGCGCCGCGCGCGCCATTTCCACGGCGCGTTCGCGCGTCATGCCGCGCAGCAGTTCGGCGAGCCGCTCCGGCGTCATCTGGTCTTGCGGCAGCAGCACCGCCGCCCCGCGCTCGCTCAGAAAGCGCGCATTCACGGTCTGGTGGTCATCCACCGCGTGCGGAAAAGGAACCAGGATGCTGGCAACCCCGGCCGCGGCCAGTTCGGACACCGTCAACGCGCCGGCCCGGCACACCACCAGATCCGCCTGGTCGTAATAGAAGGCCATATCGTCCACGAAGGGTGCGACCATCGCGTCCACGCCGGCCGCCGCGTAGGCGTCGTACGTGGCGTCATAGTGCAGTTTGCCGCTCTGGTGCAGCACGTGCGGCCGCGTTTCGGGCGCAATCAGCGCCAGCGCCTTGGGCATGCGCTCGTTGATTACCTTGGCTCCCAGGCTGCCGCCGATCACCAGCAAGTTCAGGTTGCCGTCGCGGCCGGCGTAGCGCTGCGCGGGGTCGGGCAGCGCGGTGATGCTTGCGCGCACCGGGTTGCCGCACCATTCCGCGTTCGGCAGGACGTCCGGAAAGCCGCTCATCACCCGCTTTGCGTAGCGCGCGAGCAGCTTGTTGCTCATCCCGGCAACCGCGTTCTGTTCATGTATCACCAGCGGACGGCGCAGCAGGAAAGCCATCAGCCCGCCGGGAACGGTGATGTACCCGCCCATACCCAGCACCACCGAGGGCCGGTATTGCAGGTAGATGAACAGGCTTTGCCACAGCGCAAACAGCAGGCTGAACGGGGTGGTGAGCTTGCGCCACAGCCCCTTGCCGCGCATGCCGTAGAAATCCACGAAACCGATGGGATAGCCATGCTTGGGCACCAGTTCGGACTCCATGCTGTGCGGCGCGCCCAGCCAGACCACGCGCCAGCCCTGCGCCTTCATGTAGTCGGCCACCGCCAGCCCCGGAAAGATGTGCCCGCCGGTTCCGCCTGCCATGACCAGTACCGTTTTCTGCTTGCTCATACCGACTGGCCTTTCATCATTCGCCTGTTCTCGAAGTCGATGCGCAGCAGGATGGCCACCGCCAGGCAGTTCACCACCATGCCGCTGCCGCCGAAGCTGAGGAAGGGCAGGGTCAGCCCCTTGGTCGGCAGCACCCCCACGTTCACGCCGATGTTGATCATCGCCTGTATTCCTATCCACACCGCGATGCCCTGGGCCACGAGCGCCGCGAACAGCCGGTCAAGAAATGCCGCCTGGCGCCCGATGGCGAATGCGCGGATCAGCAGGCCCGCGAACAGCCCGATCACGACCGCGACGCCGACCACGCCCAGTTCCTCCGCAATCACGGCGAGCAGGAAGTCGGTGTGCGCCTCGGGCAGATAGAACAGCTTTTCCACGCTGCCCCCCAGTCCCACGCCCAGCCATTCGCCGCGCCCGAAGGCGATCAGCGAGTGGCTCAACTGATAGCCCTTGCCGAAGGGATCGGACCAGGGGTCCATGAAGCCGACCATGCGCTGCATGCGGTAGTGCGACGACAGGATCAGGGCGGCAAACGCGAGCGGCAGGGCCACCATCAGCCCTCCGAACACCTTGATGTTGAAGCCGCCGAGGAACAGGATGCTGAGCGCAATTGTGCAGATCACCACGAAGCCGCCCAAGTCCGGCTCCAGCAGCAACAGGCCGCCGACCAGCGCCATGATGAGAAAGATCGGCCAAAACGCTTTGAACAGGTGGTGCTTCAGCATCCCCTTGCGTACGGTGTAATCAGCGGCGTAGAGGACGGCGAACAGCTTCATCAGTTCGGACGGCTGCAGGTTGGCGACGAGCAGCGGGATCCAGCGCCGGCTGCCGTTGACCTCCTTTCCGATCCCCGGTATGAGCACCAGCACCAGCAGCACCACCCCGGCTGCGAACAGGTAAGGCGCGGCTTTCTGCATGACTTCGACCGGAAACTGGAAGGCGACCATCCCGGCGAACAGGCCGACGGCGATGAACACGGCCTGACGGACCAGGTAATAGGAGGGATGCCCATGCGAGGCTTCGGCGATCGCGATGGACGAGGAATACACCATGACCAGTCCGATCGACAGTAACGCCAGTACGATCCACACCAGCATCTCGTCGTACTCGGCCGCCTGGGTGCGGGGCGTGCTCAGGCCTAGACTGCGGAGCATGGCGCCTCCTTCTTCAATTGCTGCACCGCGGCCACGAATACCTCGGCACGGTGCTGGTAATTGCGGAACATGTCAAAGCTTGCGCAGGCAGGCGAGAGCAGCACGGCATCGCCGGGCTCGGCCAGCGCGGCGCCGTGGCGCACGGCGTCGGCCATGTCTTGCGCGCGCACGACGGGCTTGCCGCTGCCCTCCAGCGCGGCGGCGATGGCGTCCGCATCGCGCCCGATCAGCACTGCGGCGCGCGCATGATCCATCACGGCCGCCTTGAGCGGGGTGAAATCCTGACCTTTGCCGTCGCCGCCGAGGATGACCACCGCCGGCATGCCCAAGCCGTTCAGCGCGGCTTCGGTCGCCCCGACGTTGGTGCCCTTGGAATCGTCGATATAGGTCACGCCGCAGATTTCGGCCACTTTTTCCACGCGATGCGGCAATCCGCGAAAGTCGCGTAGCGCATCGCACAGCGGCTCCAGCGGCAGATCGACCGCGCGGCACAGGGCGAGCGCGGCGAGCGCATTTGCCACGTTGTGCAGCCCTGTCACGCGCAGATCCGCGGCATTCATCACGAGCCTTGCCCCCTGGACCAGCCAGGTGGCGTCGTCTTCGCGCCGCACGCTCCAGTCGCCGTTGCGCTGCGGCTGCCGGATGCCGAACTTGACGCAGGCGCTGCCCGCCTGCGCCATGGCATCGCTGCGCGGGTCGTCGCGGTTGAGCACACGCGTCTTGCAGCCAATGAAGATGCGCTCCTTGGCTGCGGCGTAGGCATCCATGTCCGCATAGCGGTCGAGGTGATCTTCCGTGACATTGAGCACGGTCGCCGCGTCGGCCGCCAGCGATTGCGTGGTCTCGAGCTGGAAGCTGGACAACTCCAGCACCCATACGTCCGGCTGCCGGCCGTGGCGGGCCAGCAAGGCATCCAGCACGGCCGGCGATATATTGCCGGCGACCTCGGTATCCAGCCCGGCTTCCCGGCACATCGCACCCACCATGCTGGTGACCGTGGTCTTGCCGTTGGAGCCGGTGATGGCGATGATCTTCGGGCGGCCGGTCGCGGGCAGCGACTGCGCGAAAAGTTCGATGTCTCCGGCCACGGGAATGCCCTGCTCGATGGCGCGTCGAACCAGCGGATCGTCCACCGGCACGCCTGGGCTGATCGCAATCAGGCCGACGCCCTTGAGCAGCCCCGGCGCAAACGGCCCGCAATGGAGTTCGGCGCGCGCAACGAATTTCGCCGCCTCTTCCAGCCCGGGGGGTGCGGCCCGCGTGTCGGCCACGCGCAGGCGCGCACCCTGCGCGTTCAGCCAGCGCACAAGCGACAGGCCGGTCTCGCCCAGCCCCAGCACCAGCACCAATTTGTCGCGCAGATAACTCATCTCAGTTTGAGCGTCGCCAACCCCAGCAATACGAGCAGCATCGAAATGATCCAGAATCGCACAACGACCTGGGTCTCCTTCCAGCCTTTTTCCTCGAAGTGGTGGTGCAAGGGCGCCATCAGGAAAATGCGCTTCCCTTCCCCGTATTTCCTCCTGGTGTACTTGAAGTAGGACACCTGCAGCATCACCGACACCGCCTCCACCACGAACACACCGCCCATGATGAACAGCACCAGCTCCTGGCGTACGATGACTGCCACCGCGCCCAGCGCAGCACCCAGCGCAAGCGCCCCCACGTCGCCCATGAACACTTCCGCCGGATAGGCGTTGAACCACAGGAACGCCAGCCCCGCGCCCGCAATGGCCGCGCAGAATATCGCCAGCTCGCCGGCGCCCGGAATGTGGGGCACGGCCAGATAGGCGGCGAATACCTTGTGACCCGCCACGTAGCTGAAGATCGCCAGCGCGCTGCTGATGAACACGGTTGGCATGATGGCCAGGCCGTCCAGGCCATCGGTCAGGTTCACGGCATTGCTGCTGCCGACGATCACAAGATAGGTGACGGCGACGAACCCGATCCCCCCGATCAGCCCGTATTCGCCAAAGGGAATCACGACGTGCTTGAAAAATGGCACGATCATTTCGGTATGCGCCGGCAGGCTGCGCGTCTCCCACAGATAGATGCCGGCAGCCAGCGCGATCAGCGACTGCCAGAACATCTTGGCGCCCGCGGACAAGCCCTTGGGATTTCGGTGCACCACCTTTCGATAATCGTCCACCCAGCCGATGGCGCCCACACCCAGCGTGGTGAGCAGCACGATCCAGACATAGGCATTGTGCAGGTCACCCCAGAGCAGCGTGCTGACGGCAATCGAGGTCAGGATGAGCGCCCCGCCCATGGTCGGCGTGCCGGACTTGACCAGGTGGGTCTGCGGCCCGTCGGTGCGCACCGCCTGGCCGATCTTCATCTCGGTGAGCTTGCGTATCATCGACGGGCCTGCAATGAAGCCGAACAGCACTGACGTCATGGCGGCCAGCACCGCGCGCAGCGTGATGTAGTTGATCACGTTGAACGTGCGGATGTCGGTGACTGACGCCAGCCAGTGTGCTAGTGCGAGCAGCATGTTTCTTCCCCTTCAATACAGCTTCCAACCACCCGTTCCATCTTCATGAACCGCGATCCCTTCACCAGGACGGTCACGTCCGGCGCCAGCTCTTCCCCGAGCGCGCGGTTCAGGTCCTCGATATTCCCGAAATGGCGCGCGCCCGCACCAAAGGCCTGCACCGCTTCGCGGCTGAGATCCCCCAGGGCAAGCAGCGCGTTCAGCCCGAGGCGGCGCGCTTCGGCGCCAATTTCCGCATGCAGGCGCGGCGCATCTTCACCCAGTTCACCCATGTCGCCCAGCACGAAGATGCGCCTGCCGCGCAACTGCGCCAGCACCTTGAGCGCGGCGCGCACCGACTCGGGATTGGCGTTATAGGTGTCGTCGATCACGGTCGCGCCGTTGCGCGCCGGCTTGCGCTGCAGGCGCCCGGCCACGCCCCTGAAGTCCTGCAGGCCGGCAACGATGACGGGCAAGGGAATGCCCAGCGCCACCGCGGCGGCGGCGGCGGCCAGCGCATTGCGTGCGTTGTGCGCGCCCGGCACCTGCAGGTGCACCGCAGCGTTGCCTGCCGGTGTGACGAGATCCATCTGGATGCCGAATTCGGTGACATCCCAGCAGGCGCTGACTTCGGCCTCGGCATCCAGGGCGAACGTGATGATGCGGTGCGGCTGCGCCAGGTCGTGCCATAGTCCGGCATAGGCGTCGTCGGCGTTGATCACGGCGATGCCACTCCCGCCCAGGCCGGCGAAGATCTCGCCCTTGGCGCGCGCGACATTTTCCACGGTGCCCAGGCCGGCCAGGTGCGCACCGGCCGCATTGTTCACCAGCGCGACATCGGGGCGCGCGAGGCGCGTCAGGTAGTCGATTTCGCCGGAATGATTCATGCCCATCTCGATCACGGCATAGCGGTGCCCGGCGTTCATGCGCAAAAGGGTGAGCGGCATGCCGATGTCGTTGTTAAGGTTGCCGCGCGTCGCCAGCACCTGTTCGGCGCTTCCTGTCTGTTCGGCGAGGATGGCGGCAAGCATTTCCTTGACCGTGGTCTTGCCGTTGCTGCCCGTAAGCGCAACCACGGGAATATCGAACCGGCCGCGCCAGTACGCGGCCAGCCGGCCCAGCGCCAGGCGCGTGTCGTCAACCAGCAGCAGCGGGCAGGCGGCGACGTCATCGCTGTGAAAGCTGTCCGCATTGATCATCGCGGCGACGGCGCCGCGGGCCGCTGCCGTACGGATAAACTGCGCACCGTCGAAATGTTCGCCGCGCAACGCGACGAACAGGCTGCCCGGTTCAATCTGGCGGCTGTCGGTGCCGACGGACGCGAATTCCACCTCTGCGCCCACCAGGCGCGCTCCCAGCGCTTGCGCGGCTTGCGTCAGCAGCATCATGCGTGCGCCCTCCATGAATCCAGCGCGCGCTGCGCGTGTTCGATGTCGCTGAAGGGGTGCTTCACGCCCAGGATTTCCTGGTACGTCTCGTGACCCTTGCCCGCTAGCAAGACGGTATCTGTCGCCGCGGCATCGCTGATGGCGGTCCGGATGGCCGCGGCGCGGTCCTCTATCGTGCGCCATGGGCTGCCGCTCATGCCGGAGACGATGGCGTCGATGATCTGCATCGGCGGCTCGCTGCGCGGGTTATCGCTGGTGACGATGCACACGTCCGCCAGCCTGGATGCGACTTGTCCCATCATGGGCCGCTTGCCGGCATCGCGATCGCCGCCGCAGCCGAACACGCACACCAGCTTGCCGCCACCGCCTGTTTCGCGCAGCGATTGCAGCACCTTGGCCAGTGCATCGGGAGTGTGGGCGTAGTCGACCACCACGGCCGGCCGGCCGCCCCCGCCCAGGCTCTGCATGCGGCCCGGCGCGGCCTGCACCTGCCCGAGTTCGCGCACGGCGTCGCCCAGCGAAATGCCGCTGACCAGCAGCACGGCAAGCGCCCCCAGCAGGTTGGAGGCATTGAAGCGTCCCACCATCCGGCTGGCAAGCGCAGCGCCGCCCCAGCTCGAGTGAATGGTTAGCGTGAGGCCGGTTTGCGTCATCCGCAGGCCGGCGCCGTGGACCATGCGCAGCCCGCGCGCCTCGGCGAACTTGAGCGCGCTCTGGTCGAGGCCATAGCCGATGACCTCGACGCCGCTGTTCTCCAGGCGGCTGGCAAGGTCGGCGCCAAAGGGGTCATCCAGATTCAGCACGGCATACTTGAGCTGCGGCCAGTCGAACAGCCTGCGCTTGGCGGCGGCGTAGCTCTCCATGTCGCCGTGATAATCGAGATGATCGCGGCTGAGATTGGTGAGCAGCGCGACGTCGTACTTGACGGCGTTGACGCGCCCCTGCGCCAGGGCATGGGAGGAAACTTCCATCACCACGCCGGCCGCGCCCTGGCGCACATACCCGGCAAGCAGGCCGTGGACGCGGATGGCATCGGGCGTGGTGTTCAGCGTCGCCTCCAGCGCACCCGGAAAGCCGTTGCCCAGGGTGCCGATGAGCGCGGTTTTCCTGCCCAGCGCGGCAAACGACGCGGCCAGCCAATGGCTGCAGGAGGTCTTGCCGTTGGTGCCGGTGACGCCCACGACCCAAAGCGACTTCGAGGGCGCGCCGTACACGTGGCTGGCAATGTCGCCCGCGTGGTGGCGGAGGTCGCGCACCGCAAGATTGGGAACTTGCCAGCTCGCATCCCAGGCGAACTTTTCCGGTTCCCAGATCACTGCATTCGCGCCGCGCGCAATGGCCTGTCCAATGAAGTGCCTGCCGTCGGCAGTAAGTCCCCGATAGGCGACAAAGGTGTCTCCGGGCGCAATCTCGCGGCTGTCGGTCACCAGGCGGGTGATCTTCACGCCCAGCGCGTCCAGCAGGCCGGCCTGAAAAGGTGCGGGACGCGTGCTCATGTGTCCTCCTTCACGATTTCGCCGGTCGGCTTGATCACGTTGTCGAGCGGCGCGTCGTTGGGCACGCCCAGCATGTGCAGCGCCTGGCTCATGACGGTAGAGAATACGGGGGCAGCCACCTGTCCTCCGTAATACTGCGTTCCCTGCGGGTCGTCGATCTTCACCGCCACAATCAGGCGCGGATTGGAAGCGGGCGCCATGCCGACGAAGGATGCCACGTAGTGATCGACATAGCGGCCGTTCTCCAGCTTATGGGCGGTTCCGGTCTTGCCCGCGACGCGGTAGCCGCTGATCTGCGCCAGCGGCGCCGTGCCGCCGGGTTTCACCACCAGCTCCAGCATGTCCCGCACCTCGCGCGCGGTGGCGGCGGAAAAGACCCGCGTGCCCTGCGGCGGCGCGTTCAGCTTGAGGAGGGAGACCGGCAGCAGCATGCCGTCGTTGGCAAATGCCGTGTACGCGCGGGCGAGCTGCAGCAGGTTGACCGAGATGCCGTTGCCGTAAGCCATGGTGGCCTGCTCGATCGGCCGCCAGGTCTTGTAGTCGCGCAGCTTTCCGCCGGCTTCGCCGGGGAAGCCGCTGCCGGTCGGCTCGCCGAAGCCGTCCGCACTCAGGTCGTCCCAGAACACCCTGGGCGGAAGCGACAGCGCCATTTTGGCGGCACCCACGTTGCTCGACTTCTGCAGCACCTGCGCCACGGTCAGCACGCCGTCCGGGTGGGCGTCATGTATGGTGTAGCGGCCGATGGTCATCTGGCCGCCGGTGGTGTCGATGAGCGTGCCCGGCTTGACGAGGCCAGCCTCCAGGGCGGCGGCGACTGTGAAGGGCTTCATGGTGGAACCGGGCTCGAACTGGTCCACCACGGCGCGGTTGCGCAACAGCTCGGCCGTCGCGCCGTCGCGGTTGTTCGGGTTGTAGCTGGGGTAATTGCCCAGCGCCAGCACTTCGCCCGTCTTTGCATCGAGCACGACAATGGAGCCGGATTTCGCGTGGTGCTGGCGGACAGCCTGGCTGAGTGTGGTGTAGGCCAGATACTGGAGCTTATTGTCTATGCTCAGCGTCACATCCGCGCCGGGTTTGGGCAGGCGCAGACTTTCCACTTCCTCGACGACGTGGCCGCGCTTGTCCTTGATGACGCGCTGGCTGCCGTCTTCCGCGCCCACGCGCGACTGCAGGGCCAGTTCCATCCCCTCTTGCCCGCGGTCGTCGACGTTGGTGAAGCCCAGCAGTTGCGCCGCCACTTCCCCGTCCGGGTAATAGCGGCGGTATTCGCGCTGCAAGGCCACTCCCGCGATGCCCAGCCTGACCACTTTCTCGGCCTGATCGGGGGGCAGCTGGCGCTTGAGGTAGACGAACTCGCGCGCGGTATCGGCCAGACGCGACGCGACTTCGCCGGCGGGCATGCGCAGGATGTGCGCGAGGCGCGCGACCTGGCCGTGGCTGGCGTCCACTTCCTGCGGACTGACCCAGACCGATTCGACGGGCGTGCTGATCGCAAGCGGCTTGCCGTTGCGGTCGCTTATCATGCCGCGGTGGGCTGCGACACCGATGGTGCGGCCGTAACGCTCGTTGCCCTTTTCCTGCAGAAAGGCATTATGAATGCATTGCAGGTATACCGCGCGCGCAAACAGCAGGAAAAGGCCGGCCAGCATCAGGGAAAACAACAGCCGTGACCGCCATGGCGGCAAGGCGGTCAGCCCTGTGGACTGCTTACTGCTGGTGTAATTCATGGTTGTGTAACCACGCCCTCCGTCTGCCCGATCCGAATATGATGCACCGACTCCGCTGCCGGCATTTGCATATGCAATTTCTGCGCGGCAATTCTTTCGACCCGTGCCGGAGTCGCCCACGTACTCAACTCAAGCTGCAACTGCCCCCACTCCACATCCATGTCCTGCGCGCGCGCCTGCTCCTGCTGCAGCACCATGAACAGCTTGCGCGCCTTGTGCTGCGCCGTGACCACGCTCAACGCGCATCCGATCGCGGCCGCCAGCAGCAACAGGCTCAACCGGTCAACCGGCATGTTCCACGCGCTCCGCGACGCGCATTACGGCGCTGCGCGCGCGCGGGTTCGCGGCCACTTCCCCCTCGGACGCGCGCACCGCCCGGCCGACCAGGCGCACCTTGCCGCGCGCCAGCTCCGCATCCCGCACCGGCAGGTGGCGCGGCAGCTTTTCGCCTTGCGCCGCGTCGCGCATGAAGCGTTTCACGATGCGGTCTTCCAGCGAATGAAAACTGATCACGACCAGCCTTCCTCCATCATTCAAATGCTCCACGCACTGCGGCAGCACGTTCGCGATCTCATCAAGCTCCTGGTTGAGATAAATCCGTATAGCCTGAAAGGTTCGCGTCGCCGGGTTTTGCCCAGGCTCGCGGGAACGCACAGCCTGGGCGACGATCTGGCTAAGCTGTTGCGTCGTAACGATGGGCGCGTCCTGGCGCGCAGCAACAAGCGCTCTTGCAATCTGTTTAGCAAACCGTTCCTCGCCATAATCCCGTATCACCTCCCTGAGCACGTCTTCGTCCACGGTTGCGAGCCACTGTGCCGCCGTTTCGCCGGAGCTGTTGTCCATGCGCATGTCCAGCGGTCCGTTGAAGCGGAAACTGAAGCCCCGCGCTTCATCGTCGAGCTGCGGCGACGACACCCCCAAATCCAGCAACACGCCATCCACCTTGTCTATCGCCAGTGCGTTCAGCACCTCGGCCAACCGCGCAAACCCGCTGTGCACCATGCTGAAGCGCGGGTCCGCGATCTTCCTGCCTTCCGCCACTGCCGCCGGATCCCGGTCCAGCGCGATCAGCCGTCCGGCAGCGCCCAGCCTTTCCAGAATCAACCGGGTGTGCCCGCCGCGCCCGAAGGTGCCGTCCACGTAAACGCCGTCCGGTTTCATTTGCAAGGCATCGACCGCCTCCTGCAACAGAACGGTTACATGCGGCTGCGCTGCGCTCATACCGTGCCCCAGGTGACGACGCGCGGGGTCACAGCGCACGCGGTCACAACGCCCGGGGTCACAACGTGAACCCCTCCAGCTCCGGAGGCAGATCGCCTTCGGTGAAGCTCGCCATCTTCTCGTGCAACGCCTGCCAGCGCGTCTCGTCCCACAACTCGAACTTGTTGCCCTGGCCGACCAGCATCGCGCGCTTGTCCAGCGCAGCGTAGGTCCGCAATGCGGGAGAAACCAGCGCGCGGCCGGCAGCATCCATGACCACATCCTCGGCGTAACCCACCAGGAAGCGCTGCAAGGCTCGAATTCGGGGATTGAAGGCGGAAAGCTGCATCAGCTTTTCGCGTATCGGCTGCCATTCCGGCTGCGGATAGATGAGCAGACAGCCGTCTGCATCGGCCGTCATCACCAACTGCCCGGCACAGTGCGCTTGCAGCATGTCGCGGTACCGGGCCGGTATCGCGAGCCTGCCTTTGCTGTCCAGACTGAGTTGTGTCGCTCCTTGGAACACGCCATCCACCCTTTCCCACAAAAACCCACTTTTTTCCACTCTGGCACACTATATTTAAAAAAACTGGCATGGTCAAGGGGATTTGGCTGTTTTTTCTTTCTGCGACAAATAGTTAGCCGCGAAAGTTAAAGTCGATCTAATTTCTTTGATAAATAATAGGTTGGAAAAACAACCTAATGTGCTTTGTGAGGTGGTGCTACCGGGGGAGGTGAATCTGAATGTTGCTTTCTGAATACAATCAAGGGCGAAGCCAGCCGATAAGCCGGGTTCTGTCGTGGACAGTCATTCCTCTAGGCGTTTCGTTACCTGACGCTCAAGCAACCTACCCGCAGGCGACGCGAGCCACGCCATGGCCTGCCTATTTGGTCTTGCTCCGGATGGAGTTTACCGTGCCGTCCGTGTTGCCACGTCCGCGGTGGGCTCTTACCCCGCCGTTTCACCCTTGCCGTTCCCTTGCGGGACTTGGGCGGTCTGTTCTCTGTGGCACTGTTCATCGCCTCACGGCGTCCGGCCGTTAGCCGGCATCCTGCTCTGTGGAGCCCGGACTTTCCTCCCCGCACCTGCTGCTGTGCGCGGCGACTGTCTAGCTGGCTTCACGAGCATTTTACCACGACCAAAGGGAAAGTCCGCGAACCCGAACTTTAGTTCCGACATCACGCGCTGCGCGCATGAGTCTACGCTGCAACTTGCCGCTCACGCGGCTGCGTTGTCCTCCCGGCACCTGCTGCTGTGCGCGACGACTGTCTAACTGGCGTCGGAAGTGAATTCGAACACGCCAGGCGGGAAAGTCCGGGAACCGGACTTCATCCCCGGCTGGCGAGGGGGCTATTTGCCCTTGGTTTTGTCCTGCAGCGACTGACCTGCCTCCTGCAAGGCCTTGCCGCCCTGTTCCAGGGTTTCGCCGCCCAGGCGCCTGGCCTTTTCCGCCAGCGTTTCCTTGTGGAACGGGTTGGAAAGCAGCGGCTGCTCGCGCCCGATATTGACGCCCAGCCACAGGCCGATCAACACGCCGATCACCAGACCGAAAACGATGCTTTTCATGTGCTTCATCTGAACTCCCGGTTATCGCATGTAACGAATAAGAATGGGCCGCCGCGTCGAGTGACGCTCAGCCTTCCACCACCTGCATGGTGACGCCGAGTATCTTCCACTGTTTTGCCTCTTCCTGCAATGCCGTATCGGTAAGCGGATTCTGGGCCAGCCAGCCCGGCGCCAGCGAGAGCCGGAAGCGTTTATCATCGATTTGTCCGCGCATCTCCGGCAGATTTATTTCGCTGCGGTTGCGATAAAACAACACCGCGAGCCGCAAAGCCATGACCAGGGCAATCTTCTCGATAGTGTCGATCTGGTCACGCATCTTTTCCAGGCCGCCGCGGTGCGCCATGGCCAACAGGCTGAGTTGCGCCTGTTCCCTGCGCGAAAACCCCGGCATGTCGGCATTGGCCAGGATATAGGCGGTATGCTTGTGGTAACCGCTATGCGCGACGCTGATGCCGATCTCATGCAGGGTGGACAGCCAGCCCAGCAGGCGCAGCACGTCCTCGGTCGCCTGTTCGCCGAGGAAGCCGCTGGCCAGGGCGCCCGCAAACTGCGCGACGCGTTGCGCCTGCTGCATGTCCACATGGTAACGGCGGGCGAACTGCTGCACGGTGACGTTGCGCATGTCGCGGTCGTGGAACCGCCCCAGCAGGTCATATAGCACGCCCTCGCGCAGCGCACCCAGCGCCGGCTGCATGCGCTCAATGCCAAGTTCGCAGAATGCGGCATACATGATGGCGAAGCCGCCAGCCAGCACCGGCACACGATCCGATTTCAGGCCCGCCAGGTCAAGCTTGGCCGCATCGCCGGCCTTGAGCATGAGGCCGCGCAGGTGTTCGAGGCCATCGCGCGTAATGCCGGCATCGCTCATTCCGTTCTGCTCCAGGATGTCGCACAGTATGCGCGCGGTGCCGGAGGATCCGAGGGCTATATCCCAATGCCCCGCCGAAAATCCGGAGACGATGGTCTGCAGTTCGTTGCGCGCGGCAAGCTCGGCCTCCTTGAGGTTGGATTTGGCAATCTTGCCGTCCGCGAAGTAGCGCTGGCTGTAACTGACACAGCCCATGTACAGGCTTTCCAGACGCAGAGGCTCAAGTCCCGCGCCGATGATGAATTCCGTCGAGCCGCCGCCGATGTCCATGACCAGGCGCTTCAGATCGGATTGCGGCAGCCCTTGCGCCACGCCCAGGTATATAAGGCGCGCCTCTTCGCGCCCCGCGATGACTTCAATGGGGAAGCCGAGTGCGGCCTCGGCCTGCTGCAGGAATTCGCCGGCGTTCTTGGCGACCCGCAAGGCGTTGGTGCCGACCGCACGCACCGCCCGGCGCGGCACGCTCCGCAGTCTCTCGCCGAAACGTTCGAGGCAGGCAAGCGCCCGCTGCTGCGATTCCTTGCTGAGGCGTTTATCTTCCTTCAGGCCGGCCGCGAGGCGGACCGGTTCGCGCAGACTGTCCAGCATGTACAGCTGGTCGTCCTCCACGCGGGCAATTTGCAGGCGAAAGCTGTTGGAGCCGAGATCGACTGCCGCCAGAATGGATTGCCGTTGCACCGGGGCTTATTCCGATACTTCGCGCTCGATCTCTTCGACGGTGACGTGGCGCACGTCGCGGCCCTTCACCATATAGACGACATACTCGGACATGTTCTTGGCATGGTCGCCGATGCGTTCGATGGCCTTGGCCACGAACAGAATTTCCAGCGCGGTGGAGATGGTGCGCGGATCTTCCATCATGAAGGTGATCAGGTAGCGCATGATGGTGCGGAATTCCTCGTCCACCTGCTCGTCCTGACGCACCACCTGAGCCGCCGTGGCCAGATCCAGGCGGGCAAATGCGTCCAGCGACTTGCGCAGCATGTCCAGCGCCACGTCGGCCGCATGCTTGATCTCGGGATGGCGCGGCAGGTGCAGGCGCTCGCGCGAGGACAGCAGCTTTGCCATGCGCGCGATCTTCTCGGCCTCATCGCCGATGCGCTCGAGGTCGGTGATGGTCTTGATTACGGTCATCACCATGCGCAGGTCGCCGGCGGCGGGCTGGCGGCGGGCGATGATCTGGTTGCAGCTCTCGTCTATCTCGACTTCCATCGCGTTGACGCGGTGATCGTCCTCGATCACCCGGTTCATCAATGCGACATCGCCGCTGATGAGCGCGTCCAGGGCAAGCTGGATCTGACTCTCCACCAGTCCGCCCATCTGCAGGACACGCGCCCGCACCGCCTCCAATTCTGCGTCAAACTGTTTCGAGGTATGTTCGGTCGTTGCCATGATCGGTTCACCTTCCTGCTGTGTGTAAGGGCGGCCTGCGATTTTGCCCGGTAATTGTGACGGTTCTATTACAGTCACGCCATGCTACGGACACCGTCCGGCGTGCCAAGCAGCAACACGTCGGCGGGACGCCGCGCAAACAGGCCATTGGTAACCACGCCCGCGATGTGATCCAGGGTGGACTCGAGTTCCACCGGGTTCATGATCTCCAGCCCGCGCACGTCGAGAATGATGTTGCCATTGTCGGTGGTAAAGCCCTCGCGCAGCACCGGCTGGCCGCCCAGCGCGGTCAGTTCGCGCGCCACGTAGCTGCGTGCCATGGGTATCACTTCCACCGGCAGCGGAAATCTGCCCAGCACGTCCACCAGCTTGGTGCTGTCGCACACGCAAACGAACTTCCGGCTCGCGGCAGCCACGATCTTTTCGCGGGTCAGGGCGCCGCCGCCCCCCTTCACCATGTGCAGGTGTTTCGTAATTTCGTCCGCGCCGTCCACATAGACGGGAAGCGTACCGGCATCGTTCAGCGAAAGCACTTCGATGCCGTGGCCTTGCAGGCGTTTGGCGGAGGCCTCGGAACTGGCCACCGCACCCCGTATCTTGCCCTTGATCTTCGCCAGTTCATCGATGAAGAAATTTGCAGTGGAGCCCGTTCCCACGCCCACAATGCAGTCTGCGGGAACGTGTTCGATGGCCGCCTGCGCCACCGCCCGCTTCATATCGTCTTGCGTCATGCTCATTGATTTTGTCCAGTTTTGAGATTGATCCGCCTCGTTGCGATTATTGCAGGAATTCGGCCTTTTAGAAACAGCCACGCGGCCGCGGCGCAGCATTCGCCTGCGCCGCCGTATAACCCGGCCGCTCGCTACGAATGATGGCGGTATGTATAATCCTGATGTTACCGGCATTTAACACATTGCTTCGCCATGCAAGGCTACCTGAAACGCATTCTCACCGCCCACGTCTACGATGTGGCCATCGAAAGCCCGCTGGAACCGGCTGCCAGCCTGTCCGCGCGCACCGGCAACACGGTGCTGTTCAAGCGCGAAGACATGCAGCCGGTGTTTTCGTTCAAGCTGCGCGGCGCCTACAACAAGATGGCGCAGCTCACCGCCGACCAGCTCAAGCGCGGGGTGATCACGGCCTCGGCGGGCAACCATGCCCAGGGCGTGGCGCTGTCCGCCCATCGCATGGGCTGCAAGGCGGTCATCGTGATGCCGACCACCACGCCGCAAGTCAAGATAGACGCGGTCAAGCGGTTTGGACAGCGCGCCGCGGAAATCGTGCTGGAGGGCAGCAGTTACAGCGACGCCTACCAGCACGCGCTGGCGCTCGAAAAGAAGCACGGCCTGACCTTCGTGCACCCCTTTGACGACCCGGACGTCATCGCGGGGCAGGGCACCATCGCCATGGAAATCCTGCGCCAGCACCAGGCGCCCATCCACGCCATTTTCTGCGCTATCGGCGGCGGCGGGCTGATTTCCGGCGTGGCGGCGTACGTCAAGCAGGTGCGGCCGGAAATCAGGGTAATCGGCGTGCAGAGCACGGACTCCGACGCCATGTATCGTTCGCTCAAGGCCAAGCGCCGCGTCACGCTCGAGGATGTGGGACTGTTCGCCGACGGCACCGCGGTCAAGCTCGCGGGCGAAGAGACTTTCCGCATCTGCAGAAAATATGTTGATGAAATCATCCTGGTCAACACGGACGAGCTTTGCGCGGCGATTAAGGACGTATTCCAGGACACCCGCTCCATCCTGGAGCCGTCGGGCGCACTGGCCGTTGCCGGGGCCAAGCTCTATGCGGCACGGCAAAAACTGAAGGGCGAAACGCTGGTCACGGTGTGCAGCGGCGCCAACATGAATTTCGACCGCCTGCGTTTCGTGTCCGAGCGCGCCGAGATTGGTGAGCAGCGCGAAGCCATCCTGGCGGTAACCATTCCCGAGGTGCCGGGCAGTTTCCGCAAGTTCTGCTCGTTGATCGGCAACCGCAACATCACGGAGTTCAACTACCGCTATTCCGACCCGCAGCAGGCGCGGGTTTTCGTCGGGATCCAGGTTCGCACTCCCGCGGAGACGGCCAAGCTGGTAGCCACCCTGAAGAAGAACGCTCTGGAGGCCCTGGATCTCACCGACAATGAAATGGCCAAGCTGCATCTGCGCCATCTTGTCGGCGGACACGCGCACGCGGTCAGCGACGAGATCCTGTTCCGCTTCGAGTTTCCCGAACGTCCGGGCGCACTGATGAATTTCCTCAACAGCATGAACCACAGCTGGAACATCAGCCTGTTCCACTATCGCAACCACGGCGCGGACTATGGGCGCGTGCTGGTGGGCATGCAGGTGCCGCGGCATGACAAGAAGGCGCTGAAAGATTTTCTGGATGGCTTGGGCTATCGCTACTGGGATGAGAGCGACAATCCGGCCTACAAGCTGTTCCTGGCCTGAGGGCAGCGTGACCAGGCCGCCCTCCCCGCGCGTTGAGCGTCCGTTCGGCCCGGTTTCCGCGCCCCCACCCTGGCATTTCACCCCCGGCCAAGCAGCCGAATTTACGCAACTTGACAATAGTAGGCCGGAGTTGCCGCCACGTTCACCGCAGTTTGCGCAAAAATTGGCCGAGGGGCCGGCCAGGACGAGCCGGCCATGAACGTGCAAGCTATGAAGCAGGCCATCAGGCAAAGTATAATCGCACTCCGCGATTGCACGCCTGCGCACGAACGCGCGCATCTCAGCCGCACCATCGCCGCGGAGATTTGCCGCCTGCCGGCCTATGCGGCGGCGGGCACGGTGCTGGGCTATCTGAATTTCGGCGCCGAATTCGAGGCGGAAATCTGGGTGCGGCGCGCACTGGCGGACGGAAAGCGGGTGCTGCTGCCGCGCGTCAACCGCGCGAGCCGGCACCTGGATATATATGAAGTGCGTGACCTGGCGCGCGACACGGCGCCCGGTCTGTGGGGCATACGCGAACCCATTGTGGAGCGTTGCGTAAAGATGGATGGGCCCGGGCAGGTGGATTTTATCCTGCTTCCGGGTGTGGCTTTTACCCGTGACGGGGCAAGGCTGGGCTACGGTGGCGGCTTTTACGACCGCTTGCTGGCGCGCCTGCCCGACCGGCCGGCCCTGGTGGCCGGCGCCTTTGGCTTACAGGTGGTCGCCGAACTGCCGCAGGAAGCCACCGACCGCAGGATCGAGTGGCTGGTGACGGAGCATGGCACGACCCATTGCGCCGGGCATGGCGAACAGCTGGATTTTTAGCAGGAGAAGAGCAGAAAGATGGAAAACCAAATCCCGGACATCGATCCGCAGGAAACGCAAGAATGGCTGGATGCTATCGCATCGGTGCTGGAAAACGAGGGGCCCGAGCGCGCCCATTTCCTCATCGAGCGCATGATCGTGCAGGCCCGCCGGGGCGGGACTGACCTTCCCATCAGCGCGACCACGCCCTACCTCAATACCATTCCTCCCGAGCGCGAGGAGCGGTCCCAGGGCAACCACGAACTGGAGCACCGCATCCGCGCGCTGACGCGCTGGAACGCGATGGCGATCATCCTCAACGCGAACAAGGAATCGTCCGAACTGGGCGGCCACATCGCCAGCTTCGCATCCGCCGCCACGCTGTACGACGTCGGTTTCAACCATTTCTTCCATGGCCGCAAGGACGGCCATGGCGGCGACCTGGTGTTTTTCCAGGGCCATTCCTCGCCCGGCATGTATGCCCGCGCCTTCCTCGAAGGACGCATTTCCGAGGCACAACTGCGCAAGTTCCGCCAGGAAGTGGATGGCGACGGCCTGTCCTCCTATCCCCACCCGTGGCTGATGCCGAATTTCTGGCAGTTCCCCACGGTGTCCATGGGCCTGGGCCCGCTGATGGCGATCTACCAGGCGCGCTTCATGCGCTATCTGCAGCATCGCGGCCTCGCCAGCACGGAAGGCCGCAAGGTGTGGGCCTTCCTCGGCGACGGCGAGACCGACGAGCCGGAATCGCTGGGCGCGATCTCCATGGCCGGGCGCGAGAAGCTGGACAACCTGATCTTCGTCATCAACTGCAACCTGCAGCGCCTGGACGGACCGGTGCGCGGCAACGGCAAGATCATCCAGGAACTGGAAGGCGTGTTCCGCGGCGCGGGCTGGAACGTCATCAAGGTGGTGTGGGGCGGCAACTGGGATCGCCTGCTCGCCAAGGACAAGACCGGCCTGCTGCTCAAGCGCATGGAAGAGGTGGTCGACGGCGAATACCAGACCTACAAGTCCAAGGACGGCGCCTATGTGCGCCAGCACTTCTTCGGCAAGTATCCCGAACTGCTGGAGCTGGTGTCGGACATGTCGGACGACGAGATCTGGCACCTCAACCGCGGCGGCCACGATTCGTTCAAGGTGTTTGCGGCTTATGCCGCGGCGGTCAAGCACAAGGGCCAGCCTACCGTGATCCTCGCCAAGACGGTGAAAGGCTACGGCATGGGCGCCTCGGGCGAAGCGCAAAATCCCACCCATCAGCAGAAGAAGATGGACCAGGAGTCGCTGCGCCACTTCCGCGACCGCTTCAACATCCCGGTCTCCGACGCCGACATTCCCAAGCTGCCGTTCGTGGCGCTGGAGCCGGACAGCCAGGAAGCCAAGTATCTCAAGGAGCGCGGCGAGATCATGGGCACCGTACCGGCCCGCAAGCCGGAGGCCCAGCCGCTCAAGGTCCCCGGACTGGAGACGTTCGAGGCCCTGTTGAAGTCGAGCGAGGACCGCGAGTTCTCCACCACCATGGCCTTTGTGCGCCTGCTCGGCATGCTGGTGAAGGACAAGAGCATCGGCAAGCAGGTGGTGCCCATCGTCCCCGATGAATCGCGCACCTTCGGCATGGAAGGCATGTTCCGCCAACTGGGCATATTCTCCCAGGTAGGCCAACTCTACACCCCGCAGGACGCGGACCAGCTGATGTTCTACAAGGAGGACAGCAGCGGCCAGATCCTGCAGGAGGGCATCAACGAGGCGGGCGGCATGGCGGACTTCATCGCCGCCGCGACTGCCTACGCCAACCACGGCGTGGCGATGATCCCCTTCTACATCTATTACTCCATGTTCGGCTTCCAGCGCGTCGGCGACCTGGCCTGGGCGGCCGGCGACATGCGCGCCCGCGGATTCCTGCTGGGCGGCACGGCCGGACGCACCACGCTGAACGGCGAGGGCCTGCAGCACCAGGACGGCCACAGCCACATTCAGGCGGGGCTCATCCCCAATTGCGTGTCCTACGACCCGACCTTCGCCTACGAAGTGGCCGTGATCGTCCAGGACGGCATGCGCCGCATGTATGAGAAGCAGGAGGACGTGTTCTACTACATCACCGTGATGAACGAGAACTACGCGCACCCGGCCATGCCGAAGGGCGCGGAGGAAGGCATCATCAAGGGCATGTACCTGCTGTCCGAGGGCAAGGCGAAGGACAAGGCGCCCAGGGTGCAGCTGCTGGGCAGCGGCACCATCCTGCGCGAAGTGATCGCCGCCGCCGACCTGCTGCACAAGGACTTTGGCGTGGCCGCCGACATCTGGAGCGTGACCAGCTTCAACGAACTGCGCCGCGAAGGCGTGGCGGCCGAACGCTGGAACATGCTGCACCCCGAGTCGCCGCGCCGCGCCAGTTATGTCGAGCAGTGCCTGGCCGGCCGCAGCGGTCCGGTGGTCGCATCGACCGACTACGTCAAGGCCTACGCCGACCAGATCCGTCCCTACATCCCGGCGCGCTACAAGGTGCTGGGCACAGACGGCTTCGGTCGCTCCGACACGCGCAAGAAGCTGCGCCACTTCTTCGAGGTGGATCGCTATTACGTCGCGGTGGCCGCGCTGAAGGCGCTGGCCGATGACGGCATGATCGAGGCGAAGGAAGTCAGCCGCGCGATCAAGCTGTACAACGTCAACCCCGACAAGCCGAACCCGGCTACTGTTTGAGCGGAGAAGGTTCATGGCAGAAATCAAACAAGTGCTGGTGCCGGACATCGGCGATTTCAAGGATGTCGAGATCATCGAAGTGATGGTCAAGGCGGGGGACACGGTGAGTGCGGACGATTCCCTGATCACCCTGGAGACCGACAAGGCCACGATGGATGTGCCCTCGCCCTTTTCCGGCGTGATCAAGGAACTGAAGGTCAAGACGGGTGACAAGGTTTCCGAAGGCAGCCTGATCGCCCTGGTGGAAGCCACCGGGGAGGCGGCGAAAGCCGCGCCTGCGGCCGCCCAGGCTGCGGCCTCGGCGCCGCAGCAACCGCCCCGTGCGGCCGCACCGGCGCCCGTTGCCCCGGCACCCTCGATGGCGGCGGTGTCGCAACCCGCGGCGCCCGGCGGCAAGGCGCACGCCAGCCCGTCCATCCGCCGCTTCGCGCGCGAACTGGGCGTCAACCTGGCGCAGGTGCGCGGCAGCGGCGCCAAGGGCCGCGTGACCAGGGAGGACGTGCAGAATTTCGTGAAGGCTGCGCTGGCGCAGCCCCGCGGCGCCGGCGGCCTGCAGGTCGCGGAAATGCCGGCAGTGGACTTCTCCAAGTTCGGCCCGGTGGAGAACAAGCCGCTGTCGCGGATCAAGAAGCTTTCCGGTTCGTATCTGCACCGCAACTGGGTATCCATCCCGCATGTCACCCAGCATGACGACGCCGACATTACCGATCTCGAAGCGCTGCGCAAGAAGATGGGACCGGAATATGCCCCGCAGGGCATCAAGATCACCCCGCTGGCCTTCATGCTCAAAGCCGTGTCGGAGGTGCTCAAGCAGTTCCCGGAATTCAATGCCTCGCTGGATGCGGGCGGCGAGACCCTGGTGCTGAAGAAATACATCCACATCGGCGTGGCGGTGGATACGCCGGATGGACTGGTGGTGCCGGTGCTGCGCAACGTGGACCAGAAGAGCGTGGCTGACCTCGCAAAGGAACTGGGAGAGATCAGCGCACGGGCGCGGGAGAAAAAAATCACCGCCGCGGAAATGCAGGGCGGCTGCTTCTCGATTTCCAGCCTGGGCGGGATCGGCGGCTCGTACTTCACGCCCATCATCAACGCGCCCGAGGTGGCGATTCTGGGCGTTTCGCGTTCCAGCATGAAGCCGGTGTGGACAGGCGAGAAGTTCGAGCCGCGGCTGATGCTGCCCCTGTCGCTGTCCTACGATCACCGGGTGATCGACGGCGCGGCGGGCGCGCGCTTCATCACCGCGCTGGTCAAGGTGCTCGGGGATGCGGACGCACTGGCGAAGTAGCCGCTGCAAATCCGGACGCACGGCGTTGACCCGGCACGCTTTAGCGGCGGTGCCGTGCGGGTTTTCCGAGCCATGAGCCATACGGTCACGGGCATACTCGGCGGCACCTTCGACCCGATCCATTTCGGCCACCTCCGGCTGGCACAGGAGGCGCTGGAGCAGTGCGGCCTTTCCGCGGTGCGCTTCATCCCTGCCGGAACGCCGCCGCACCGCGGCGCGCCGAGCGCCGGCGCCGGCCACCGCCTGGCCATGACCCGGCTCGCAGTGCAGGGCAATTCCGCCTTCGTCCTCGACGAACGGGAGATCCACCTCGACCGGCCATGCTACAGCGTCGACACGTTGAGATCGCTGCGCGCCGAACTGGGCGAACACGAGCCGCTGTGCCTGTTGATGGGGGGAGATGCCTTCCTGCAACTGCACACCTGGCACGAGTGGAAGGAGCTGTTTGCGCTGGCGCATATCGTGGTGATGCAGCGCGCAGGCGGCGCGCCGCTGGGCAATGCCATGAACGGCGCGGACCCGGCGCTGCTGGCGGAATACCGCGCCCGGCTGGCGCCCGGGCCGGCCGCGCTGCGCGAATCGGCCGCCGGCGCCGTTCTGGTGGCGGATATGCCGGCACTGGAAATTTCCGCGACAGACATTCGCAACCGCTGCGCCGCGAACAGGAGCGTACGCTACCTGGTGCCGGACGCAGTGGCAGACTATATTGATAGCAACAGGCTGTACCGATGATGACCGTTGATGAAAAAACCCGCGCCGTCGTTGCCGCGCTCGAAGATGTGAAGGCAAACGACATTACCGTGCTGGATACCAGCCAGCACAACTCGATGTTCGAGCGCATTGTCGTTGCCAGCGCGCAATCCACCCGCCAGACCAAGGCGCTTGCCGACAATGTCGTCGAGCACCTGCGGCAGCAGGGCGAACCCGTGCTCGGGGTGGAAGGCGCCGACCCCGGCGAGTGGATACTGGTGGACCTGGGCGAGGTGGTGGTGCATATCATGCAGCCCGCCGTGCGCGCCTATTACAATCTCGAAGAGTTGTGGAACATGCAGCACCTGCCGCGCTCTGCGACGCACCGCTGACATGAAGTTCCTGCTGATCTCCGTCGGGCACAAGGCGCCGGATTGGGTCAGCAGCGGATTCCACGAGTATGCGAAACGCATGCCGCGCGAGGCAAAGATCGAGCTGATCGAGATCAAGCCCGAATCGCGCACCTCGGGCAAGACGCCGCAGCAGATCATGGCGGCCGAGGCGCAGCGTATCGCAGCCGCCCTGCCCCCCGGCTGCCTGCGCATCGCGCTGGACGAGCGCGGCGCCCCCTGGACCACGCGCCAGCTTGCCGAACACATGGGACAGTGGCTGCAGGAAGGACGCGATGTCGCATTCATCGTCGGCGGTGCGGACGGCCTGCACCCCTCGGTGAAGCAGGACGCGCAGCAAATGCTGGCGCTGTCGGGCATGACGCTACCGCACGCCATGGTGCGGGTGCTGCTCGCCGAACAGTTGTACCGCGCCCACAGTCTGCTCCATAATCATCCCTACCACAGGGAATGAGACCACGCCCGACGCCGCAATGACCGCTCATCCGCGCATCTACCTCGCATCCCTCAGTCCGCGCCGGCGCGATCTGCTAACGCAGATCGGCGTCAAATTCGAAGTCTTGCTGCTGCGCGCCGACGCGCGCCGCAACGCCGACGTTGACGAAACCCCGCAGGAAAGGGAAGCACCCGGCGATTACGTGCTGCGCATCGCGCAGGCCAAGGCGAACGCGGGACTGGCCGCGCTCCGTTACCGCAGGCTGCCTGTCTTCCCGGTGCTTGCCGCGGACACCACGGTCACGCTGGACGGCCGCATCCTGGGCAAGCCGGCGGACCGCGACGAGGCGACGCACATGCTGCGCCAGCTCTCAGGACGCCAGCACCGCGTGCTGACTGCGGTCGCCATCGCCTTCGACGATCGTGTCGAAGTGCGCCTGAGCGAGACCGCGGTGACCTTCGTCCCGCTGAGCGAGGAGCGCATCAGGCGCTATGTATTCACCAGCGAGCCGCACGACAAGGCCGGGGCCTATGGCATCCAGGGCCACGCCGGCGCGTTCGTGCAGCGCATCGAAGGCAGCTACTCCGGCGTGGTCGGTCTGCCGCTCGCGGAAACCGCAGAATTGCTGCAACTATCCGGATACCCCGTGCCATGAACAACGAGATACTGATCAACGTCACCCCCCAGGAAACACGCGTCGCCATCATGCAGCAGGGCGTGGCGCAGGAATTGCACATCGAGCGCGGCGGCAATCGCGGCATGGTCGGCAACATCTATTTCGGCGTGGTCAAGCGTGTGCTGCCCGGCATGCAGTCGGCCTTCATCGACATTGGCCAGGAACGCTCGGCCTTCCTGCACGTGGCCGACATCTGGGAGGAGCGCCATAACGGCGAATCCGGCAAGCCGATCGAGAAGATCCTGTCCGAGGGGCAGGCGCTGATGGTGCAGGTGATCAAGGATCCCATCGGGACGAAGGGCGCACGCCTGTCCACGCAGATCAGCATTGCAGGCCGGCTGCTGGTGTTCCTGCCCCAGGAATCGCATATCGGCGTGTCGCAGCGCATCGAAAACGAAGCCAGCCGGGACATGCTGCGGGACCGCCTGCAGCAGTTGATGCCGCAGGAACATCGCGGCGGCTACATCATCCGCACCATGGCGGAAACGGCGACGGACAATGAGTTTCTCGCCGACGTAGACTACCTCAGCAGGCTGTGGACACGCCTGCAGGAGCAGACCCGCTCCATCGCCGCCCCTGCGCCGCTGTACCATGAACTGAACATCAGCCTGCGCGTGCTGCGGGACTTCGTCGGCGAAGACACCTCGCGTATCCTGGTCGACTCGCGCGAAACCTATCTCAGCATGCTAAATTTCGCGCGCGACTACATCAGCGGTGTCGAGGCGCGGCTGCACCATTACGCGGGCGACCGGCCGCTGTTCGACCTCTACGCGGTGGAAGCGGAAATCGAACGTGCGCTATCGCGCCGTGTGGATCTGAAGTCCGGCGGCTACCTCATCATCGACCAGACGGAAGCGCTCACCACGGTGGACGTCAACACCGGCGGCTTCACCGGCGGGCGCAATTTCGACGACACCATCTTCAAGACCAATCTCGAGGCCGCGCAGGTAATAGCGCGCCAGTTGCGGCTGCGCAACCTGGGCGGGATCATCATCTGCGACTTCATCGACATGGACAACCCGGAGCATCGCAGCGCCGTGTTCGAGGAGTTCAAGAAAGCGCTGGCGCGCGACCACACGCGCATCTCGGTCAACGATTTCTCGCCGCTGGGCCTGATCGAAATGACGCGCAAGCGCACCCGGGAAAGCCTGGCGCATGTGCTGTGCGAACCCTGCCCCACCTGCCAGGGGCGCGGCGAGGTGAAGACCGCGCAAAGCGTATGCTACGAGATCCTGCGCGAGATCGTGCGCGAGGCGCGCCAGTTCAGCGCGCGCGAATACCGCATCCTGGCCTCGCAGCAGGTGATCGACCTGTTCCTGGACGAGGAGTCGCAGAGCCTCGCGCAGACCTCGGATTTCATCGGCAAGCCCGTGTCGCTGCAGGTTGAAACGGCCTATACGCAGGAGCAGTATGATGTCATCCTGATGTGACGCGACGCGACGGGCTGCGCGCCCGGCGCCGCTGGTGTATAGTGCTGCGGCAGTCCATCGAAGAAAACATAACCACCTTTCAGGAGAATGGATCATGTCGGTGCTCTTTTCCCGAACCGTGCTGGGGCCTCTATCCCTGCAAAACCATCTGGTCATGTCGCCCATGACGCGCAATCGCGCGACGGGCAATGTGCCGAACGAGCTGATGGCGGAATATTATGCGCAACGCGCGTCCGCCGGGCTCATCATCACCGAGGGCACCTCCCCCTCGCCCAACGGCCTGGGCTACCCGCGCATCCCGGGGATTTTCTCGCCGGAGCAGGTGGCGGGCTGGAAGCGCGTCACCAATGCGGTCCACAACAGGGGGGCAAAGATCTTCGCCCAGTTCATGCACTGCGGCCGCATCGGCCATGCGCTCAATCTGCCGCCTGGTGCGCGCGTGCTGGGGCCCTCCGCGATTGCCGCAGCGGGCGAAATGTACACCGATGCCGAGGGCATGAAGCCGAACGCCACGCCCGAGGCAATGACGGAAGCGGATATCCGCACCGCCATCGAGGAATTTGCGCGGGCCGCGCGAAACGCCGTGGAAGCCGGATTCGACGGCATCGAACTGCACGGCGCGAACGGCTATCTGCTGGAGCAGTTCATCCGCCCTACCTCCAACCAGCGCACCGACCGCTATGGCGGCAACATCGAAAACCGTGCGCGCTTCGTACTCGAGGTCGCCGAGGCCGCCGTCACCGCCATCGGCAAGAACAAGGTGGGGATACGCCTGTCGCCGTATGGCGTATTCAACGACATGCCGCTGTATGACGACATGGAGGCGGACTACACGTATCTGGCCCGGGAACTCAACGCCCGCGGACTACTGTATGTCCATCTGGTGGATCACTCCTCCATGGGCGCGCCCAAGGTGCCTGACAGCATCAAACAGACGTTCCGCGACACTTTCAAGGGTGCGCTCATCCTCTCCGGCGGATACGATGCTGCACGCGCAGAGGCCGACCTTGCCGCGCGCAAGGCGGACCTGATCGCCATCGGCAAACCCTTCCTCGCCAACCCCGACCTGGTCGAGCGCTGGCAGCAGGGCGTGGCGGTAAATGAGCCGGACATGTCCACGTTCTACACGCCCGGCGCCAAGGGGTACACCGACTACCCGGCCTTGGGCTGACCGCAACACGGGCAAACGGGCGCGAGACCGCGCCCGGTTACCAGCGCAACAACAGTTTGCCCAGCCATACCCCCAGCATTCCCGCCGCAATCATGGGCAGGTAATGCCATTCGATGACATGGCGGATGGAATCGTTCACCTCGTGCAGGCGCAGCCATAAGGCGCCCAGGCTGAATGCCGAAAGCACGGCGACCCCGCCCGTCCAGTAATAGTGAGTGCTCGCATAGCGGCGCAGGGCAAGCAAGGTCCACATCGCCGGCGGCAGCGCGACCCCCGCGATGCTGAGCGTGCATTGGTAGCTGTGCACCGGAAGCGGCGCGGGCGGATGGTCCGCCTGCCACGCCAGCAGGATCACCAGCCACAGGAGCGCGAACATGCCGGCAGGCGCCAGGGCCAGCATGCGCTTCTGGTGCAGGTCGGGGAAAGCGAGCAGCGCGCCGCTCAGCGCCGTGGCGAAAAAGATCAGCGCCAGCACCGTGAGCTCGGCCAGATACAGCGGATGGCTGGCGGCTGCCGCCAGATCCGCGCGGAAGCCGCTGGCGGCGAGCAGGAGCGCGAGATAGGCGAGCCCCGCTGCGGCCAGCTTCAGCCCCAGCCAGTACGGATGCGGCGCAGGCCGCACGCTGGCGGCGTCCTCGGCCAGTTCGGCAAGCAGTTTGTCCATGTCCTTCATCATCGCTCCAGTGTCTGGCGCAGTATCTTGTAGGCCCGGTGAGCGGCCACTTTCACCGCCGATTCGCTCATCCCCAGTTTTTCCGCCACCTCCCTGGCGGTATAGCCGTCGTGGTGCAACAGGCGCACGATGGCCGCCTGCTTCTCCGGCAGTTTTTCCACTTCCGCACTGATGGATTCGTAGCTGATGCCGGTTACGGTTACATCGTCCTGCTGATCGCTTTCCTGGCCCGAAAGCTCCTGGGCGTGGCGCAACTGGTCGGCATAGTGCACGCGCAGGAAATCCTGCAGGCGGAATTTGGCAATGGCATACACCCAGGGCTTGTAGGGACGATGGCCATCATAGGTGTGGCGAGCCTTGTGGATGGAGATCAGCGTTTCCTGCAGCAGGTCGTCCACCTCGCTCTCGAAGCTGAGGCGCTTGGAGAAGTACGGCCGCAGCAGGCGCGCCGTTTCGCGCAACAGCTCGGTATAGGCGGCCTTGTCGCCCGCCAGCGCTCGCCGCATCAGCCCTTCGAGGTCAGGATTTTCTGCCATCGCGTGTCTTGTGTGTAACTCTTTTCCCGCAGCGGGCGAATCACTCGACGCACGGGCACGCTTTTGCCCCTGCATGGATACACCAACCCGGCAATGATGCCATCTTTTTTACTCAAGGAGTCTGAAATGAAGAAAGTGTCCACTACCCTGCTTGCCTGCTGCCTGGCAGTTTCCGCAACTTTCGCTTGCGCCGGTGACGGCATGAGCATGAGTATGGAAAAGAGCGCGTCGGGCGATGCCATGATGAGCAAGGACGGCATGTCGCAACAGTCGATGAATAAGAAAGCCCCCATGAACAAGGACGCCATGGCAAAGACCATGATGATGAAGTCGGGCAAGGGCAAGCATGCGATGAAGCGCCGCAAGATGCACAATGGCAACCAGCAGGGCGCCATGCAGCGCATGCAGTGAAGGGGCATGCCCGTCATGGCGCGCACGCTCGCCATGACGGGCGGTAACCGTTTTCCGGCTTGAACCGAATTCAAGGGCAAGGAGTCATATCATGGACAGGCGAACATTTATCCGGATTGCGGCGGGCGGCGCCTGCATCGCGCTGCTGCCCAGCCTCGCGGCGAAAGCACTGGCCGACGAAGGCATCGTGCGCATCACGCGCACAGATGAAGAGTGGAGGAAGCTGCTCACTTCCGCGCAATACCGCATCCTGCGCGAGGCTGGAACCGAGCGCCCCTTCAGCAGTCCGCTGGACCATGAGTGGCGCACGGGCACGTATGCCTGCGCGGGCTGCGGGCTGGCGCTGTTCCCGTCGAATTTCAAGTACGACAGCGGCACCGGCTGGCCGAGTTTCTACGACGTACTGCCCGGCCATGTGGAAACCCGGCCGGATCTGAGCTTCGCAATGGTGCGCACTGAATACCATTGCGCGCGCTGCGGCGGCCATCAGGGCCACCTGTTCCACGATGGCCCCAGGCCCACCGGGCTGCGCTACTGCAACAACGGACTGGCGCTGCATTTCATTCCTGAAAAAGGCTGATCGACCATGCTGATATTCATACTTGCTTACCTGGGCGGCCTGCTCACCATCTTCAGCCCGTGTGTGCTACCGGTGCTGCCATTCGTATTCTTGCGTCCCGGCGTCCCGTTCCGGCGCGGCGGCCTGCCCATCCTGCTGGGCATGGCGGTCACTTTTGCCGTGCTTTCCAGCCTCGCGGCGGCGGGCGGCGCCTGGCTGATCGGGATCAGCGAGGCCGGCCGGTATGCGGCCATGGGGCTGCTGCTGGTGATGGGCCTGGCGCTCATCCTGCCGGGACTGGCCGATCGGCTGATGCGCCCCTTCTCGCGCCTGGGCGAGCGCCTGCAGCAGCGGGCTGACCGGCGCGGCGGCGTTGCCGGGTCCGCCTTGCTCGGCGCGGCGGTGGGATTCCTCTGGGCGCCGTGCGCCGGGCCCATCCTCGGCCTGTTGCTGGCAGGCGCCGCGCTGAACGGCGTGAACCTGCACAGCATGACGCTGCTGCTGGCTTTCGCGCTGGGCGCGGCGACCTCCCTCGGGCTCGCCCTCTTTGCTGGCGAGCGGGTTTACCGCCTGATGAAGCAAGGGCTGGGCGCAGAGGAATGGCTGCGGCGTGCCTTGGGCATCGTGGTCGTCGCGGGCGTGGTGGTCATCGCGCTGGGTTGGGACACGCGCGTCCTGTCGCGTTTCAGTTTTCTCAGCACGGCCGGCACCGAGCAGGCACTGATAACGCGCCTGCACCCGCAGGCCGTTCCCGGAAACACGGCGGACTTCGGCGCCGTCCCCATGCCACCCATCGCGGGTGCGACCCTGTGGCTGAACTCGCCGCCGCTGGATGCCGCCATGCTGCGCGGCAAGGTGGTGCTGGTGGATTTCTGGACCTACTCCTGCATCAACTGCCTGCGTACGCTGCCCTACCTCGAGGCGTGGGACCGGAAGTATCGCGCGCAGGGCCTGGTGATCATCGGCGTTCATTCCCCGGAATTCGCCTTTGAAAAGAATCCGCACAACGTGGAACAGGCGGTGCGCGAACTTGGCGTCCGCTATCCCGTCGCGCTGGACAACCACTATGCGATCTGGAACGCCTTCAACAACCGCTACTGGCCGGCCGAATACCTGGTCGACGCCCGCGGCCATATCCGGGAAACGCATTTCGGTGAAGGCGGCTACGGAAAGACGGAGCGCATGATCCAGGCCCTGCTGAAGGAAGCGAGCGGGCGCGAACCGGCAATTGGCGGCGGCATGGTACATCCTTCAGGGGAGGGGGCCATGGCCGCGGCCAGCAACGCCGAGCGCTCGCCAGAAACCTACATCGGCTACGCACGCCAGGAAAACCTGGCCTCGCCTGAAACAGTCTCGCGCGACGCTGTGGCGCAATACACCGCACCGCGCACGCTGCAGCCCGACCAGTGGGCGCTGAGCGGAAAATGGCGGGTAAGCGCGGAATCCGCCACGGCGGAATCAGCGGGTAGCGCCATCACCTATCGCTTTCAGGGGCGCGACCTGCACTTGGTGCTGGGATCGCGCGACGGCAAGCCGCTGCATTTCCGCGTCACTCTGGATGGCGCGGCGCCCGGCGCCAGCCACGGCACGGATACCGATGCGCAAGGCAACGGCACCATCCGTGAGCAGCGGCTATACCAGTTGATACGGCTGAGAGGAGACGGCGCAGCCCATACCGTCCGCATCGAATTCCCGGACCCGGGCGTGCAGGCTTACGCCTTCACCTTCGGTTAAGGAAAGGAGTGCGCCATGAATGGAAGACTGTTCCTCATCATCCCGCTCACCCTGCTCGCGCTCGGGTGCAGCGGCAAACCGCAAGCGGCAGCGGGCGGCACGCCGGTCGCGGCACAGATCGTCAACAATGACGCGCAGCAAACTGCGGTCTTCGCGGGCGGCTGCTTCTGGGGCGTGGATGCGGTGTTCCGCCACGTCAAGGGTGTGACGCAAGTCGAGTCCGGCTACGCCGGCGGCAGCGCAAACACCGCCCACTACAAGATGGTGAGCACCGGCGCCACCGGGCATGCGGAATCGGTGCTGGTCCGCTTTGACCCCGCACAGGTTACTTACCGGCAATTGCTGGAAGTGTTCTTCAAGGTGGTGCACGATCCAACCACGCGCGACCGCCAGGGCCCGGACGCGGGTCCGCAGTACCGCGCGGTGATCTTCTATACCAGCGCGGCGGAGCGCACCCTGGCCGGCGCCTACATCCGCCGGCTGACTGCGGAGCATGCCTATTCGGGCCCCATCGTGACCGAGGTCACGGCGTTGCCCGCATTCTATCCGGCCGAGGCTTGCCATCAGGACTTTTATGCGCAGCACCGCTACATGGGCTACATCCAGGCTTACGATGTGCCCAAGATCAGGCGGCTGCGGGAACGATTTCCCGCGCTGTATCGCGGCGACTGACGGCGCGGAGCGTTACATATAGGCAGGGAGGAAACTCTTGACCATGGCTATGGACAGCAGCGTGTAGCCTGCGGCGAGAAGGTCGTCGAACATCACGCCCAAGCCGCCATGCCAGTGCAGATCGAAGTGGCGGATGGGCGGCGGCTTGACGATGTCGAAGAAGCGGAACAGGGAAAAGGCGAGCACGTTCCAGAACACCGCGATGGGCGTGGCGAACGAGCCGGCCATCGGCGTGAAGAACAGCACCAGCAGGAAGGCCACGATCTCGTCCCATACGATGCCGCCATAGTCCGCCTCGCCCAGAGCGCGGCCGGTCTTGTCGCACACCACCACCCCGATGCCGAATGCCCACAGCAGCATGATGAGATAGGTCTTGGTCGTCAGGTATGGCGTCATCAGCCAGTACAGGGGAAACGCCACCAGCGTACCCACGGTGCCGGGCGCGCGCGGCGACAGCCCGCTGCCCAAGCCGAACGAGATGAAGTGCGCCGGGTGGCTCAATATGAACCGCCAGGTAGGCTGCACTTTCAAATCATGCGAAGTGGTCATAACCGGTCTCTTTCATCTGCAAAATGGCGCCGTCCGTATCGCGCAGCTCGCAGCCGCCACCCGCCGTGATCGACCCGATGCGCTGCAGGGGACAGGACAGGCGCGCCGCAAGGGCTGCGATCTCAGTGCGCTGCGCGGGCGCGGCCGTGAAGCATAATTCATAATCGTCGCCGCCTGCCAGCGCGCAGTGCCGGGCCAGCTCCCGCTCCGGCGCGGTGGCGGCCAGCCCGGCGCGCAACAGCGGCGGGACCGGCAAGGCGCCGACCTCAAGCCGTGCGCCCGCGCCGGATTGCTCCAGGATATGGCCCAGGTCGGCGAGCAGGCCGTCGGAAATGTCGATCGCGCCGCCCGCCAGCCCGCGCAGCGCCAAGCCCAGCGCCACGCGCGGCTGCGGCTGATGCAGGCGGCGCGCGCAGACTTCCAGCTCAGAGGCAGGCAGCACAATTTGCCCCCGCAGGTGCGCCAGGGCAAGCGCTGCCTCGCCCAGCGTGCCGGACACCCAGATGTCATCGCCCGGCCGCGCGCCGCTGCGCCGCAATGCCGCGCCTTTCGGCGCTTCGCCCAGGATGGTGACGCACAGATTGAGCGGGCCGCGCGTGGTGTCGCCGCCTATGAGCGCTACGCCATGCGCAACCGCCAGGGCGAAGAAGCCCTCGCTGAACGCCTGCAGCCAGGCGCTGTCCTCCGCCGGAAGGGACAGTGCAAGCAATGCCCAGCGCGGCTTGGCGCCCATGGCCGCCATGTCGGAAAGGTTGACCGCCAGCGCCTTGTGGCCGAGCAGGCGCGGATCCGCGCCGGGGAAGAAATGCGTTCCCTGCACCAGCATGTCGGTCGACACCGCCAGCTCCAGTTCCGGCGCGATCCGCAGCAGCGCGGCGTCGTCCCCCACACCCAGTTCGACGCCAGGGGCGGGGCGCGTGAAATAACGCTGGATCAGGTCGAATTCCGGCATCCGGCGGGATCCTTTGCGCAGCGCGGTTCCTGCCGCGCTACCGGGCTGCGACTTCGCGCGGCCGCGCAGTTGCCGCAAGCTTGTCCAGCACGCCATTCACGAAACGGTGTCCCTCGGCGCCACCGTAGGTCTTGGCAAGCTCCACCGCCTCGTTGATGACGACGCGGTAGGGGGTCTGCGGCTGCATCAGCAATTCATAAGCGCCCATGAGCAGGATGGAAAATTCGACCGGGCTCAGCTCATTCTGGCTGCGGTCGAGGTGCGGTTCAAGCGCCGCTTCCAGTTCGACGCGGCGCGTCAGTACGCCGTGCAAGAGGCCGGTGAACAACTCCACATCGTAGCGGCCGAGGTTCTTTTCCTCCTTCATGCGCTGCGCGATCTGCGCCTCGCCGGCGCCGGACAGGCGCCACTGGTAGATGCCCTGCATGGCCAGTTCGCGCGCGCGATGGCGCGGGCTCTTGGGCGATGCTCTGTTTTTTCCGTTCGCGCTGTTCAATCCTGCACCTTTCAAGCCTGCGCCCTTCAACCCAGGGCCTTCAGCAGGTTTGCCATCTCGACCGCAACCGTTGCGGCCTCCGCACCCTTGACGCCCATGCGCGCCTCGGCCTGTTCGTCGTTGTCGGTGGTGAGGATGGCGTTGGCGACGGGTACGCCGGATTCCAGTTGCACCTCGCCCACGCCGCGCGCCGATTCATTGGACACCACCTCGAAGTGGTAAGTGTCGCCGCGTATCACCGCGCCCAGGGCGATCAATGCGTCGAATTTTCCGCCTTGCGCCATGCGCTGCAGCACGAGCGGGATTTCCAGTGCGCCCGGCACCGTGGCCAGCGTGATGTCGTGTTCGGCCACCCCGAGTTCGGTGAGCTTTTCGCGGCATGCCGCCAGCAAGCCTTCGCAAACCACGCAGTTGAAGCGCGCCTGCGCAATCCCGATGCGCATGCCCGCGCCGTTCAGGTTCTTTTCGAGTTCTTTCATTTGCTTTCCTTTGCCTGGCAATATCCCACCACTTCCAGCCCGAAGCCCGCCATGCTTGGCAGCTTGCGCGGCGTGGCAATCAGACACATCTTGCCCACATTGAGGTCGCGCAGGATTTGCGCGCCGATACCGTAGCTGCGCGGGTCCCACTGCGCCCCGTGGTGCTCTTCGGGGCCGGCCGCCGCGCGCGCCAGCAGGTCTTGCGAGGTTTCGCCGTGATGCATCAGCACCAGTACGCCCGCGGGCGCCTTGCTGATGCGCCCGAGCGCGTCATGCACGCTGGTCGAATTGGGGTAGCTGGCCTGCTCCAGGAAATCCATCACCGATAGCGGCTCATGCACGCGTACGATGGTTTCGCGGTCGGGATGGATGTCGCCCTTTACCAGGGCAAGATGTGTTCCTTGCGTGCTGTTGTCGCGATAGATCACCAGGTCCAGCGGACCATGCGCGGTCTCCACGGTGCGCCGCGCCATGCGCTCGACCAGCTTCTCGTTGCGGATGCGGTGTTCGATCAGATCGGCAATGGTGCCTATCTTCAGGCCATGCTGTTTCGCGAACTCGACGAGATCCGGCAGGCGCGCCATTTCGCCGTCCTCCTTGATGATCTCGCAGATCACCGCCGCGGGGGTCACCCCGGCCATGCGCGCGAGGTCGCAGCCTGCCTCGGTATGGCCGGCGCGCACCAGCACCCCGCCGGGACGCGCCATGATGGGGAAGATGTGGCCGGGCTGCACGATGTCGGAAGGCAGGGCGTTTTCCTTCACTGCGGCACGGATGGTGGTGGCGCGGTCGGATGCCGAGATGCCGGTGGTTACGCCTTCGGCCGCCTCGATGGACACGGTGAAATTGGTCCCCAGCGGACTCTTGTTTTCGCGCGCCATGTGCGTCAGCCCGAGTTGGCCGCAGCGCTCTTCGGTCAGGGTGAGGCACACCAGGCCGCGCGCGTGACGGATCATGAAATTGATCGCCTCAGGCGTCACGAACTCGGCCGCCATCAACAGATCGCCCTCGTTCTCGCGGTCTTCTTCGTCCACCAGCACCACCATCCGCCCCTGGCGAATCTCGCTGATGATTTCGTGTATCGGTGCAATATCTGTCATGAAAGATTTCCCGGCTGCGGGCATCGGTCGCCGCGCCGCCCGAAGCAGTTGTCAAGGGCGCAATTCTACCATTTCGGCCGCATTCGCTCATGCGGGCCGCGCAATTACGTGTGAGGTGCGGTGCGCGGGGCGGAGGTCACCCTCCCACGCCTATACCTGCGGGTGCGCCCTTTCCGCCCCGTCGTGCAGCTTGTTCAGCGCGTTGAGGTAGGCCTTGGCGGACGCCACCACGATGTCGGTGTCGGCCCCCAGCCCGTTGACTACCCGCCCGCCCTTGGCCAGGCGCACGGTCACCTCGCCCTGCGCGTCGGTGCCGGTGGTGATGTTGTTGACCGAATACAGCAGCAGCTCGGTGCCGCTGTTCACGATGTGCTCTATGGCCTTGAAGGTCGCGTCCACGGGTCCGCCGCCTTGGGCGTCGGCCTGTTTCTCCACCCCGCCCACGCTGACGATCACCCGCGCCACCGGCAGCTTGCCGGTCTCGGAGTGCGCGCCCATGCCCGCCAGACGGTAATGCTCGGCAATGTGGGTGACGGCCTCGTCACCGACCAGCGCCTGCAGGTCCTCGTCGAAGATCTCGCTCTTGCGGTCGGCCAGGTCCTTGAAGCGCGCGAATGCGGCGTTCAGGGCGTCCTCGTTTTCCAGCACGATGCCCAGTTCCTGCAGGCGGGTGCGGAAGGCGTTACGGCCCGACAGCTTGCCCAGGGTCAGCTTGTTGGTGGTCCAGCCCACGTCCTCCGCGCGCATGATCTCGTAGGTCTCGCGGTGCTTGAGCACGCCGTCCTGGTGGATGCCGGATTCGTGCGCGAAGGCATTCGCGCCGACAATCGCCTTGTTGGGCTGCACCGGGTAGCCGGTAATGCTGGAGACGAGCTTGGAGGTCGGCACGATCTGCGCGGTGTCGATGCGCGTGTCACAGGTGAAAATGTCGCGGCGCGTCTTCACCGCCATGACGATTTCCTCCAGGCTGGCGTTGCCCGCACGCTCGCCGAGGCCATTGATGGTGCACTCGACCTGGCGCGCGCCGTTCATCACGGCTGCCAGCGAATTGGCGGAAGCCATGCCCAGGTCGTTGTGGCAGTGGGTGGACCAGATCACCTTGCCGGATCCGGGCACCCGCTCGATCAACTGCCTGATGCGCTCTCCCCACAGCGCCGGCAGGCTGTAGCCCACGGTGTCCGGCACGTTGAGCGTGGTGGCGCCGGCCTTGATCACTTCGCCGAAGATGCGCACCAGGAAATCCATGTCGGAACGCACCGCATCCTCGGCGGAGAATTCCACGTTGTCGGTATATTCCAGCGCCAGCTTGACCGCAGCCACGGCGCGCTCGACCACCTCGTCCGGCGCCATGCGCAGCTTCTTCTCCATATGGATGGGCGAGGTGGCAATGAAGGTGTGGATGCGGCCCGACTTCGCGGGCGTGATGGCTTCGCCCGCCGCCCGCACATCGCGCTCGTTGGCGCGCGCCAGCGAACAGACGGTGGAATGTTTCACCGTCTGGGCGATGCTGCGTATCGCCTCTGCATCGCCGGGGCTGGCGGCGGCGAATCCCGCCTCGATCACATCGACGCCCAGCTTCTCCAATTGCCGCGCAATACGGAGCTTTTCTTCCTTGGTCATGGCCGCGCCCGGGCTCTGCTCGCCGTCGCGCAAGGTGGTGTCGAAAATGATCAACTGGTCGGTTGTAGTGGCTGTTTTCATCTTGGTGCTCCAGTGCATGGCTTCGCTCGCTGACATCCGCAGGATGCCGCCCATCTGTTTGAATTCTTGATATGGGAAATTCAGCGCGCGAGGCGCAGCTTCAGCGCCGCCAACAGGCTGAAGGTGGAATGCAATTGCGAAATGTGGCGGGAGAAGTGCATGCGGGCGAATATAGCGGGTTTCCGGCGCTGGCGCAATGTGCAGGATTCGCGGCCCTCACGCGGAATGCGGACCCCTGCGGCTGGAAAGTCCGTTTGCGGAACGCCCGGACCCATCTCAACTCTTTTATGAAATATGCAGGCTAACCCATTTTTTCTATTGCAGAAAACAAGAATAAGTGCAAGAATGACCGAAACTTTCGAGAGCATATCCCGAAACCATGGATAGGGTGGAACAAAAATGAGAATTCAACACAAGGCCTGGACACTGGCGCTGCTCGGTTTACTGTTCGCTACTCCGGCATTTTCCGATGAAGGTCCATATGTCTACGTTACCGGGGGCGCAGGCTTGGCATATAACGCTTGCCAATCCCCGCTCATAGCGGGCGCCTCGTGCAACGACAAGAGCGCCGTGTTTCGCGCCGGCTTCGGCTATCAGTACACCCCGATGTGGGCGCTCGAGGCCAGCTATGGCCAGTTCGGGTCCGCCAACGCCTCCGGCTACGGCATGTTCAATTTTCCCGCGCCCATCGGCACCGGCGTCGGCAGCTTCGCCTGGCAACTGAAAGCTACGGGGCCGGCAGTACAGGCAGTCTAGACCCTGCACATGACCGATACCTTCGCGACGTTCGTCAAGTTTGGCGCCGCGTACGTCAACTATGACGAGTACGAGAATGTGTTCGCCGTATCCAGCAATACGTATTGGTATGTAGCTCCTACCGCAAGCGTCAACAGGATCAATCCGGCAGCCGGCATAGGCCTGCGATACGACGTCGGCCCTCACGGCACGGTGTTCGTCCTGGGCGAATACTTCGGCCAGAACAACATCTATAACGTATATGGGGTCGGCGCCAAGGTACGGCTGGTGACCGCCTCAATCGGCCTGATGTGGCGTTACTGATTCCGCGCTGAGCGCCGCGCGGGCGCTGCCCAATGCGGGCCAGCCCGGCCCTTTCATCCGCGCGGATGGTGCCGGGCGTGCAACTGCTTGAGCCGCTCGCGCGCCACGTGCGTATAAATCTGCGTCGTCGCAATATCGGCATGGCCAAGCAACATCTGCACGACGCGCAAGTCCGCGCCGTGGTTGAGCAGGTGAGTGGCAAATGCATGGCGCATGGTGTGCGGCGAGAGCGGTTTGGACAGCCCCGCCTGCTTTGCATGTTTCTTGATCAGATACCAGAACATTTGCCGCGTCATCGCTTCGCCGCGCTGTGTCACGAACAGCGCATCGCTTAGCCGGCTGCCCAGCAGCACGGGCCGGCCCGAGGCGAGATAGCGGCGCACCCAGTCCAGCGCTTCCTCGCCCATGGGTACCAGGCGTTCCTTGCTGCCCTTGCCCATGACCCGCACCACCCCCATATCCAGGCTGACCTGCGCCACGTTCAGGCCCACCAGCTCGGACACCCGCAGCCCGGTCGCATAGAGCACTTCCAGCATGGTGCGGTCGCGCAGGCCAAGCGGCGTCTGCAGATCCGGGGCGTTGAGCAGGCATTCCACGTCCTGCTCGGTCAGGCTCTTGGGCAGGCTGCGCGGCAGCTTGGGCGTGGCAATCTGCAGGGTGGGGTCGGCGGTGATCCGGTTCTGCCGCAACAGGTACCTGAAAAACCGCTTGAAGCTGGAGATGGCGCGCGAGGTGGAGGTGGCGCGGGCCTTTTCCAGGCCGAGCAGGTGCGCCAGGAAGCCCTGAATGTCGGCGTGCGTAGCCTCTACCAGAAGGGCACCGCGCTGACGCTCAAGCCAGGCGGCGAACTTTTCCAGATCCCGGCGGTAGCTGTCCAGGGTGTTGCGCGACAGGCCGTCCTCCAGCCACAGGGCATCGCAGAATTCGTCGAGAATGTCCGCGTTGCTCAAAGCACTCCTTCATGCCGCAGCAGCCAGCGCTTGATGTCGAGCAGGTAACCGTCGCGATGGTTGGCGAAGCCGCCTATGCCCGTCTTGCCCACGATACGGTGGCAGGGTATGACGATGGGGAGACGATTGGCGCCGCACGCCTGGCCGGCGGCCAGCGGGCTGGATGCCAGTTCGGCGGCGACCTCGCCATAGCTGCGCACCGCGCCGCGCGGAATGGCGCACATGGCCTGCCATACCCTGCGCTGATGGGGCGTGCCCTCATACGCGAGCGGCAGATCGAATCGGAAATCGGGATCGTCGAAATACGCCGTCAACTGGCGCCGGACTTCTTGCGCCAACGCGGTACGCGGCGCAAGTGCTGCCGTCCCCGGGGCAAGGAAGGCGATGCCGGTCAGCGCCTCATTGCTGCACGAGATGCCGAGGATGCCGAAGGGCGTTTGCAGTCTGGCGTGGTCGTCCATGCGCACATGATAGCGCAATAAAAAACGGGAGGCATCGCCTCCCGTTTCTCATGTCATGCCTGCGTAACGCCAGCTTATTGGGCGCTGCCGCCTGCGCTGCGCGCGACCAGCTTTTCCTTGATGCGCGCCGACTTGCCGGAACGGCCGCGCAGGTAGTACAGCTTGGCGCGGCGCACATCGCCGCGGCGCTTGACTTCAATGCTGGCGATGCTGGGCGAATAGGTCTGGAACGTACGCTCCACGCCTTCGCCGGCGGAGATCTTGCGCACGATGAAGCTGGAATTCAGCCCCTTGTTGCGCCTGGCGATCACCACGCCTTCATACAGCTGCACGCGCTTGCGGTTGCCTTCCACCACGTTCACGCCCACGATCACGGTGTCGCCGGGAGCGAAGTCGGGAATGGTCTTGCCCAGACGGGCCATTTCTTCCTGCTCAAGCTGCTGAATCAGATCCATTGTCACTTTCCTCTTGTTGTGCGGATGCTTGTTCCTGCTGGTACTCCGCCAGCAGCCGAGCTTCCTGTTTTGTCAGCTGGCGCCTTGCCAGCAAATCCGGGCGACGTTGCGCGGTCCTTCCCAGGGCCTGCTTCAATCGCCACTTCTCTATCTCGGCGTGGTGGCCGGACATCAAGACATCCGGTACCGCCTCGCCGTTATAAACCTCGGGCCGCGTGTAGTGCGGACAATCCAGCAGCCCCTGCACAAAGGAATCCTGCTGCGCCGATGCGTCGTCGCCTAGCACGCCGGGCAGTTGCCGCACCATGCTGTCCACCAGCACCATCGCGGGCAATTCCCCACCGGACAGCACATAGTCGCCGATGGAAATTTCCTCGTCCACCTGCTGGCGTATCAGGCGCTCATCCACACCCTCGTAACGGCTCGCCAGCAGTATCCATCCTTCGTCCCGCGCCAGCAGTTCCTGCACGCCTTCATGGGTGAGCACCCTGCCCTGCGGCGAAAGGTGGATCACGCAACTCTTCGCCACCCCCGCGGCGGCCTGCGCCGCCTTTGCCGCGCGGATCGCCTTTTCCAGCGGCTCCGCCAGCATCACCATCCCCGGCCCGCCGCCGTAGGGGCGGTCGTCTATGGTGCGGTAGTTGTCGGTCGTGAAATCCCTGGGGTTCCACGTCTGCAACTCGAACCTGCCCTGCTCCGCTGCCCGTCGCGTGATGCCATACTGCGTGATGGCCGCGAACATCTCCGGGAACAGGGTGATGACATCGAATCTCATCTGATTCAATAATCGGCCTGCCAGTCCACAAGGATGATCCTGGCCACCAGATCAACCTCGCGCACCGCCGATGCGATGAACGGGATCAGTATCTCGCCATTCTCGCCCTGCACGCACAGCACCTGGTTGGCGCCGGTGTCCTGCAGGTTCTCCACCAGGCCCAGGCGCAGCCCTTCCAGGTTGCGCACTTCAAGCCCGATCAGGTCGGTCCAGTAGTACTCGTCCGCGTCCGGCGCCGGCATCCGGCTGCGCGGTATGGCAATCAACAGCCCTTTGTACTTCTCGGCCGTGCTGCGGTCATGGCAGCCCATCAGCTGCGCGATGAGCCCGCGCCCGTGCACGCTGCTCTTGAGCACGTCCAGTTCGCGCCAGCCCTGCTTTTCATCACCGATCCACCAGGTCCGGTAGTCCAGCAGGCCGTCGGGCTCCGCGGTGTAAGGCTGAACCTTGATCCAGCCCAGTATGCCTTGTGCGCCCGCTACACGCCCCATGATAACCATGGGGCTCTTCTCGTCAGGCCTTGGCTGCTGCACCAGCGCGCTTCACCAGCTTGGCGACGGCGTCGCTGACCTGCGCGCCCTTCTCC
>DATFUZ010000111.1:0-13547 GCA_035260545.1 Gallionellaceae bacterium
CGTGAAGGAGACCGACCGCATCGCCGCCATGGCCACCGAGCTGCGCAAGCTGGGCGCGGCGGTCGAGGAGGGCGCGGATTATTTGCGCATCACCCCGCCCGCCGAAATCCGCCATGCCGCCATCAACACCTATGACGACCACCGCATGGCGATGTGCTTCTCGCTGGCCGCCTTTGCCGGGGCAGGCGTGCGCATCAACGATCCCGGCTGTGTGGCAAAGACTTTCCCTAATTATTTCAATGAGTTTGTGAATGTGACTACATCGGTTCCCGTCATTGCCATAGACGGTCCTTCCGCCTCGGGCAAGGGCACAGTAGCCCAGCGCGTGGCGAAAGTGCTGGGTTTCCATTTCCTGGACAGCGGCGCGCTCTACCGCCTGCTGGGGCTGGCGGCCCAGCGCCGCGGCGTGGCGCTGGACGATGAGCCGGGGCTGGCGGAGCTGGCCGGCGAGATCGACATCCGCTTCGAGGGTGCCGAGATCTGGCTGGACGGCGCCCGCGTGGGCGATGAATTGCGCACCGAAGAGGCGGGGGCTGCGGCCTCCAAAGTGGCTGCGCTGCCCATGGTGCGCGCGGCCCTGCTCGACAAGCAGCGCGCTTTCCGCCGCGCGCCGGGCCTAGTGGCCGACGGGCGCGACATGGCCTCGGTGGTGTTTACCGACGCGGTGCTGAAAGTGTTCCTCACCGCATCGGCGGAAGCGCGCGCGGAGCGTCGTTATAAACAGTTGATGGAAAAAGGAATGCATGCTAATATATCCGCCCTCTTGCAGGATATACGCGCACGCGACGAGCGGGATACGCAGCGCGGCGTGGCTCCCCTGCAGCAGGCGCCGGGCGCCGGCTTGCTGGACACGACACCATTGACCATAGAACAGGCGGTGGATGAAGTGCTGGCGCGCTACCGCAAAGTAACCGGCGAGGGGGCAGTGTAATCGCGTTGCGCAGTGCCGGTGCAGTCTGGCCACCCGCTCAATTCGCTACGCCGCCCTGAGTGGCCCCGTGACGAGCCCTTCGTCCCGGGTTGTTTAACGAACCCCCGTCTGCGGGTACACCGCATGAACGGATTTTTAGGTACACCGAACACATGAACGCACAAGCAGCAGTTGCCGAAAGTTTTGCCTCCCTGTTTGAAGAAAGCCTGTCGCGCAAGGAAATGCGCGCCGGCGAACTGATTACCGCACAAGTCGTGCGCGTCGACCAGAACGTCGTGGTCGTCAACGCAGGACTGAAATCCGAAAGCCTGATCCCGGTTGAAGAATTCCTCGACGCCAAAGGCGAAGTCGAGGTCAAGGCCGGCGATTTCGTCACCGTAGCGATCGAATCGCTGGAAAACGGTTACGGCGAGACCAAGCTCTCGCGCGAAAAGGCCAAGCGCCTGGCCGCATGGCACGATCTGGAAGTGGCCATGGAAGAAGGCAAGGTCGTCGAAGGTTACGTCAACGGCAAGGTCAAGGGCGGCCTCACCGCCATGGTGAACGGCATCCGCGCCTTCCTGCCCGGCTCGCTGGTGGACATCCGTCCCGTCAAGGACACCACCCCCTACGAAAACAAGACCATGGAATTCAAGGTCATCAAGCTCGACCGCAAGCGCAACAACGTCGTTGTGTCGCGCCGCGCCGTGCTGGAAGAGACCATGGGCGCCGATCGCCAGGCCATCCTGGAAAACCTGAAGGAAGGCGCAGTGGTCAAGGGCATCGTCAAGAACATCACCGACTACGGCGCATTCGTGGACCTGGGCGGCATCGACGGTCTGCTGCACATCACCGACCTGGCATGGCGCCGCGTCAAGCACCCCTCCGAGGTGCTGGCCGTGGGCGACGAGGTTGAAGCCAAGGTGCTCAAGTTCGACCAGGAGAAGAACCGCGTTTCCCTGGGCATCAAGCAACTGGGCGACGATCCCTGGAACGGCCTCGCACGCCGCTACCCGCAAGGCACCCGCCTGTTCGGCAAGGTGACCAACCTGACCGACTACGGCGCGTTCGTCGAGATCGAGCAGGGCATCGAAGGCCTGGTTCACGTGTCCGAAATGGACTGGACCAACAAGAACGTGCATCCCTCCAAGGTCGTTGCCCTGGGCGACGAAGTGGAAGTGATGATCCTGGAGATCGACGAAGGCCGCCGCCGCATTTCGCTGGGCATGAAGCAGTGCCAGTCCAACCCGTGGGATGACTTCGCGCAGAACCACAAGAAGGGCGACAAGGTGAAGGGGCAGATCAAGTCCATCACCGACTTCGGCATCTTCATTGGCCTGGAAGGCGGCATCGACGGCCTGGTGCACCTGTCCGACCTGTCGTGGGCGCAACCCGGCGAGGAAGCCGTGCGCAACTACAAGAAGGGCGACGAAGTGGAAGCCGTGGTGCTGGCCATCGATGTCGAGCGCGAGCGCATTTCCTTGGGCGTGAAGCAGCTGGACGGTGATCCCTTCAGCGGCTACGTGGCCGGCCACGACAAGGGTGCAGTCGTCACCGGCGTGGTCAAATCCGTGGACGCCAAGGGCGCCGTTGTCGCGCTGGAAGGCGACGTGGAGGCCTACCTGAAAGCCTCCGAAGTGTCGGCCGACCGTGTCGAGGACATCCGTTCGCACGTCAAGGAAGGCGATACGGTGAAGGCGGTCATCATCAACGTCGACCGCAAGAACCGCGGCATCAACCTGTCGATCAAGGCGCTGGACCGTGCCGAGGAAGCGGCCGCAATCCAGAAGTTCGCCTCGGAGAAGACCGCCACTGCCGGCACCACCAACCTGGGCGCCCTGCTCAAGGCCAAGCTGGACAACAGCAAGGCCGAGGGACAGTAACCCACAGGAAAGGCTAAACGATGACCCGATCCGACCTCATTGCGAAACTCGCGGAGCGTTATCCCCAGTTGCTTGCCCGGGACGCGGAATTGGCCGTCAAGGTGATCCTTGAGACCATGTCCGCCACCCTCGCGCAAGGTGGGCGCATCGAGATCCGCGGTTTCGGCAGTTTCGCGCTGAATTACCGTCCGCCGCGCGTGGGGCGCAACCCCAAGTCCGGCGAGAAGGTGCAGGTTCCCGCCAAGTATGTGCCTCACTTCAAGGCGGGCAAGGAACTGCGTGAGCGGGTCGATCAACAGCCGGTCCGGAATGCGGAGGCGTCGGGCGCAGCCGCAAGCTGAAGCGTTACATAAACCCCGAAAACTGGCGGCCTGTCGCAAGATAGCGCCGCCAGTTTTTTGTCTGTTGTGTTATCGTTGAATGCCCTATTTGCCGCGATTCCCACGCTACGCCGGGATTGCCGGGATAAGCGGATTTTTTGGATAATAAGCTGTCATGGAATTCGAACCCTGGATGCTGCTCGCCTTCCCCCTGTTTTTCGGCATGGGCTGGCTGGCCGCACGCATGGACATCAAGCAGCTCGTCGATGAATCGAGCGCACTGCCGCGCTCCTATTTCCAGGGCTTGCAGTTCCTGCTCAACGAGCAGCAGGACAAGGCAATCGACGCCTTCATCGAGGTGGTCAAGGTCGATCCGCAGACGGTGGACCTGCACTTCGCGCTGGGCAGCCTGTTCCGCCGGCGCGGCGAGGTGGACCGCGCGCTACGCATGCACCTCAACCTCGCCGAGCGCGCCGACCTCGACGAAGGCAAGAAGGAGCAGGCGCGCTTCGAACTGGCGCAGGACTACCTCAAGGCCGGCATTCTCGACCGCGCGGAGTCCATCTTCCTCGATTTGCAGAATACGCCTTACGGGCGGCAGGCCCTGGAATTCCTGCTGGAAACCTACCAGAAGGAGCACGACTGGCTGAAGGCGGTGGACATTACCCAGCGCTTGAGCGCGCTGACCAATCAGTCGCACGCCAAGGAAGCCGCTTTCTTCTACTGCGAACTGGCCGAGGAAGATCTTGCGCGCCAGCGTTCCGACGCGGCGCGCGCCCATCTCGAGCAGGCCCTCGACACCTGGCCGCACCTGACCCGAGCCACCATCATGCTGGGCGACATGGAAAGGACGGCCGGCAATCCAGCCCGCGCCATCGAGACCTGGCGCCAGATCGAGCAGCACGATCCCCAGTACCTGCCGCTGGTGGCCGAGCGTCTGCTCGATGCCTACCGCGAGGGCGGCCATCTGGATCAAGGCATAGACGTCCTGCGCGGTTATCTCACCAACCACCACTCGCTGGACCTGATGAACGTGGTGGCGGGTGCGGTGATGCAGCGCGACGGCGCGGACGCGGCCTATCAGTTGATCCGCGACGAGTTGCAGCTCAATCCCACACTGCTTGGCCTGGACCGGCTGCTGGAGACGCGTCTGCTGAGCGTGGGCGAGGAGCGGCGCAGCGATGTCGAACTGGTGCGCAAGCTGCTGCACCAGCGCACCAGCGCGCTGTCCATGTACCGCTGCTCCAGTTGCGGATTCAAGGCGCGCCAGTTCTACTGGCACTGCCCTGCCTGCTACGGCTGGGAAACCTACGCGCCGCGGCACACCGAAGAAAACGGCAAGCTACACTGAACCCGAGGGCACGACTTGAACAACAATAACGACCCCAAAATCATCATTGCACTCGACTATCCGGAATCGGAGCCCGCGCTGGCGCTGGTGCGGCAGCTTGACCCCGCGCTGTGCCGGCTGAAAGTCGGCAAGGAGCTGTTCGTCAGCGCCGGTCCGGCACTCGTGGAGGCGGTGATGAGGCAGGGCTTCGAGGTCTTTCTCGATCTCAAGTTCCACGACATTCCCAACACCGTGGCGCAGGCCTGCAAGGCGGCTTCCGCGCTGGGCGTATGGATGGTCAATGTGCATGCGCTGGGCGGCCGGCGCATGATGGAGGCGGCGCGAGAGGCGCTGGCCCATGCCGTGCGGCCGCCGAAGCTGATCGCCGTCACCGTGCTGACCAGCATGGGGCAGCCGGACCTGGTGGAGATCGGCATCGAGCAGAGTCCGGCCGAGATGGCGCTGCGCCTGGCGAAGCTGGCGCATGGCTGCGGGCTGGATGGCGTGGTATGCTCCGCGCAGGAAGCGCCGCTGCTGCGCAGCACGCTGGGCGGCGGCTTCCTGCTGGTCACGCCGGGCATACGCCCGCCGCAGGCGGTGGCGGACGACCAGCGGCGCGTGATGACGCCGCGTGCGGCGCTGGAGAACGGTTCGTCGTATCTGGTCATCGGCCGTCCGGTGACACAAGCGCCCAACCCGCCGCAAGCGCTGCGCGAGATCGTGCAGGGGCTGGAAATTCAGGGAACAGGAGAGGGAGCGTGAACGGCCTGCCGTCGTTTGAAAATTCGAAAGTGCTGGTGGTCGGCGATGTGATGCTGGACCGCTACTGGTTCGGCGATGTAGACCGCATTTCGCCCGAGGCCCCGGTTCCGGTGCTGAAAGTGTCGCGCACCGAGGAGCGCCCCGGCGGCGCCGCCAACGTCGCACGCAACATCGCCGCGCTGGGCGCGCAGAGTACGCTGCTCTCCGTCGTGGGCGACGATGAGCCCGGCTTCCTGCTTGAACGCCTGCTGGGTGAGCAGCACAACGTCAGGGCGCTGCTGCACCGTGACCCGACGATCGCCACCACCGTCAAGCTGCGGGCCGTGGCGCGACAGCAGCAACTGCTGCGCATCGATTTCGAAACCACGCCCAGCCACGAGGTGCTGCGCGCCAAGCTCGCCGATTATTGGGACAGGCTGCAGGAGGCCGATGTGGTGGTGCTCTCCGACTACGGCAAGGGCGGACTGACGCACATCGCCGAAATGATCCGGCTCGCGCGCAAAGCGGGCAAGCCGGTGCTCGTCGATCCCAAGGGGGAAGACTACAGCCGCTATGCGGGAGCGAGCGTGCTCACCCCCAACCGCAGCGAGTTCCGCCAGGTGGCGGGTTCCTGGGGCAGCGAGGAAGAACTGACCCGAAAGGCAGAGCAGCTCCGCGTGGACCTCAAGCTGGAGGCGGTGCTGGTGACGCGCAGCGAGGAAGGCATGAGCCTCTATACCGGAGACTCCCAGCCCTTCCGCGTGTCGGCGCAGGCGCGCGAAGTGTTTGACGTCAGCGGCGCGGGCGATACCGTCATCGCCACCCTTGCGGTGATGCTGGCCGCGGGCGCCGATCTGCCCAAGGCGGTGATCTACGCCAACCGAGCCGCCGGCATCGTCGTCGGCAAGCTCGGCACTGCCGTGGTCACGCGCGAGGAAATTATTCAGAGCATGGGTGAAGGCTGAAGCGGGGAGGGCGCGCGCGCTGCCGCTTACCCTTCTCTCTTGCCCTTCCCGGATTTAAGGAGCACACATGTACTATATCATTACCGGAGCCGCCGGTTTCATCGGATCCAACCTGGTCAAGGCGCTGAATGACCGCGGCGAGACCAACATCATCGCGGTGGATAACCTGAAGAACGCGGACAAGTTCAGGAATCTTACCGATTGCGAGATCGCGGACTACATGGACAAGGAAGATTTCCTGGTCCACCTGCGCGAGGGCTTCTTCGACGGGCTGGTGACGGCGGTGCTGCACGAGGGCGCGTGTTCCGACACCATGGAAACCGACGGCCGCTACATGATGAAGAACAACTACCGCTATTCGCTGGAGCTGCTGGATTACTGCCAGGAAGAGGAAATTCCCTTCCTCTATGCGTCGTCCGCCTCTGTGTATGGCGCGGGGCCGATGTTCAAGGAAGCGCGTGAACACGAGTCGCCGCTCAACGTCTACGCATATTCCAAGTTCCTGTTCGACCAGGTTGTGCGCCGCCGCTGGCACAAGCGCACCGCGCAAATCGCGGGCTTCCGCTACTTCAATGTGTACGGCCCGCGCGAGCAGCACAAGGGGCGCATGGCCTCGGTCGCCTTCCACTTCTTCAACCAGTTCCGCGCCGATGGCTACGTGAAGCTGTTCGAGGGCTGCGACGGCTACGAGAACGGCGGCCAGTTGCGCGACTTTGTTTCAGTGGAGGACGTGGCCCGGGTCAACATGCACTTCCTCGACCATCCCGAAACTTCCGGCATTTTCAATCTCGGCACCGGGCGCGCCCAGAGTTTCAACGACGTGGCCGTTGCCGTCATCAACACCCTGCGCGCCGAAGAAGGCAAGCCCGCGCTTGACCTTGCGGAAATGCACAAGCAGCAGCTCATCCGCTACATACCCTTCCCGGATGCGCTCAAGGGCAAATACCAGAGCTACACCCAAGCCGACATGGATGCGATGCGCGAGGCTGGTTACGACGCCCCCTTCCTCACCGTGGCGGAGGGTACTGAGCGGTATGTGAAATATATGCTGGGGATGTAGGCGGGACTTTCTGAGTGGTTCGGTGGCATTCATAGGAGGTTGCCGGGGGTTGCCCGGCAGCAAGTTACTTTTGGTTCCGACTAACCTAAAGGTAAGTCTACATCGCAACTCCGTTGTCTTGCCTTGCCAAGAAAAGTAACCAAAAGAAGGCGCCCAATTCCCGCTCGGCTGCACCCGATCGTCGGGACGGCGCACAGGGGAAGGGGGCAGTTGCGGCCTTTAGCGGTTGTAAGCCTATTGGACCGCGTATCTGAATAAATGCATATTTGCGACAGCCCATGAACATCGAATATCGCGACTACGCAGCCATTTCCGCCGAGCAGGCCATAGACCTCTACAATCGCTCCACGCTGGGCGAGCGGCGTCCGGTGGACAGGCCGGACATCTTCGAGAACATGCTGAAGCAGTCCAATCTCGTCATCTCCGCCTGGGACGGAGAGCGGCTGGTGGGCATCGCGCGCTCGCTGACGGATTTTTCCTATGTGGCCTATCTGGCGGATCTGGCTGTGGATGCTGAATACCAGCGGCAGGGCATAGGCCGCCGGCTGGTGCAGGAGACGAAGCAGCGGCTGTGGCCGGAGTGCATGATTGTGCTGCTGTCCGCACCCAAGGCCAACGATTATTACCCCAGGCTTGGTTTCGAGCCCAATCCGCGCGGCTGGGTGCTGCGCGGCGCCGGCGAAAAACCGAAAACCTGACATCAACCCGCCCATCCATGCAGACTGCCCCCGCCGTTCCGCGCAAGGTCCTGTTCGCCGCCAGTTTCGGCACCTTCATCGAGTGGTATGACTTCCTCGCCTTCGGCGTGCTTGCCGCCTACATCGGCAAGCTGTTCTTCCCTCCGGACAACCCCACCGCGGGCCTGCTGGCCAGCCTCGCCACCTTCGGCATCGGCATGCTGGTGCGCCCGCTGGGGGCGGCAGTGTTCGGTTCCCTGGCGGACCGGCATGGGCGCCGGCCGGTGTTCATCGCCACGCTGCTGGTGATGAGCGCGGCCACGCTGGGCGTGGGCGTGCTGCCCACCTATGCGACCATAGGCATGGCCGCACCCATCCTGCTGTTGCTGCTGCGCCTGGTGCAGGGCTTCGCCATGGGCGGGGAGGTCGGCGGCGTCGCGGTCTACCTCACTGAACATGCGCCCGCGGGCAAGCGCGGTCTGGCCACCAGCGTGCTGCAACTGATGGGCGCGCTCGGCGTGGCGGCCGCGCTGGCGCAGATTGCGCTGCTGCAATCCTGGGTGGGCGATGCCCGCTTCATCGGCGGCTGGTGGCGCGAGCTGTTCGTGTTTTCCGGCGTGCTCATGCTGATCTTTCTGGTGCAGCGCATGTCGCTGCAGGAATCGCCCGTGTTCCTCCAACTCGCCGAGAGCAAGCGCATCGCCCACACGCCGCTGCGCGATTGCCTGACCGACCGCCGCACCTTGGGGCGCATGGCGCTGCTTTTCTTCTGCGTCACGGCGGGCGGCTCGCTGCTGTTCTTCTCCTCGCAAATCTACACCAAGCTGTTCCTGGAAACCGTGGTCCGGCTCGATGGCGCCGTGGTCGCCGGGCTGGTGATGGTGAGCACCCTGGCGCTCATTCCGCTCACAGTGCTTGCGGGCTGGCTTTCCGACCGCATCGGGCGCAAGCCGGTGATGCTGGCCGGACTGCTGCTGGGCGCGGTGTGCATACAGCCCGTATACAGCGGCCTGCTGCACTATGGCAACCCAGCCCTGGAGCGCTTCAGCCGCGACATCGCGGTCGTGGTCTACGCCGATGCCTGTCGCTACAATCCTTTCGTCAAGCCGGACAACGACTGCGCGCGCAGCCTGGACTTCCTCACCAAGCATGGCGTGTCCTATACCCTGCAGCCCGCCCAGCCCGCCCAGGCCCTGAGCATCAGCATAGGCGGGGTGAACGTGGCCGGGTTCCAGCCCCAGGCGCTTTCCGCCGCGCTCAAGGCCAAGGGCTGGGCGCCCGCCGCCGACCCAAGCGCGGTGAACCGTCTGGCGCTGGCGCTGCTGCTGCTGGTGCCCACCCTGGCGCTGGCGCTGGTCACCGGGCCGCAGACCGCCGTTCTGGCCGAACTGTTTCCCGCGCGCACCCGCTACACCGCCGCCTCCCTGCCGCACAACCTTTCCGCCGGCTGGATAGGCGGGCTTTCCCCCTTCATGGTCACCCTGCTGAGCGTGCAGTTGGGCAACGTCACCGCCGGCCTGTGGTACCTGGTAATCTTGCTGGCCGTGGCCTTCGGCATCGGACTGATGTTCCTTCCGGAAACGCGCGACGTCCCCCTGCACGAGTGAGCGGCGGGTCGCCGCGGAAGTCGATTTGAGGTAAAATTTCGCGCTCCGGAAGCGTGGCCGAGTGGTTGAAGGCACCGGTCTTGAAAACCGGCGACGGGCAACCGTTCGTGAGTTCGAATCTCACCGCTTCCGCCAGAACAACCGGCCGCTACCGTCAGAAATGGCCTCCATTCCTGCGAATGGCCTTCCCGAGTTTTCCCGGCATGACGCCGGCCAGAAAGCAGCGCGCATGCAACTGAACAAGCCCGTCATCATCACCGGTTGCCACCGCAGCGGCACCACCTTGCTCGGCCTGATGCTGGATTCCCATCCGCAGATCACCACGGTGGACGAGGACAAGTTCGACAACAGCAAGCTCGGCGATTACATGCAGCACCCGGACTACGCGCCCTGCGTGGCGTTCAAATTGCCCGCCGAAGCCACTGCCTTCCGTCAGTTCGGCACGCTGCCGGGGCTCAAGGTGCTGTGGTGCGTGCGCGACCCGCGCGACCAGGTGCTGTCCTTCCGCAAGCTGGCCTATGCGCTGGTGGAAGGCCAGCCCGGCGTCGCCGGCACCATCTATGACCACGGCGCGATGCATGAGATGGGCCGCTATCTTTCCATCATCGACCCGCAATGCAGTCATCCCGGCGTGGCCGAGTTCCGCCGCATTGCCGCCATTCCAGCGCTGGAGCGCACCCGCCGCGATTCCATCCTCATGGGCGCGCTGTACTGGGAGCTGAAGAACATGCTGCCCGGGCTGTATGCGGCCGAGGGCTTGCCGGTGCATGTGGTGTCGTACGAGGCGCTCATCAGCCGCTCGCGCGCCGTGCTGGAGGAAGTGCTGGGCTTTCTCGGTCTGCCCTGGCACGAGGACGTGCTGCGCCATCACGAACTGCATTCCGGGCAATGGGCGGGTTCAACCATGGGCGACCGTCCGGTGGACGCCAGCAATGCCGGGAAATGGAAGGGCGAACTGAGCGCCGAGGAAGTGGACATCATCGAGGGCTATTGCGCCCAGGGCATGGCGCATTTCGGCTATGCGCCATCCGCGCCGGCGGGCGCCACCCCACGCTCCGCCTACGCCCTCATCCCGCCCGGCGGGCGCTAGCCGGTTCTTTGGGGGCGGGGCGTCAGCCCGCCTTGAAGCGCATGGAGAGATCCGCCGCGCGCACGTCCTTGGTCAGGCTGCCGATCGAAATGCGGTTCACCCCGGTTCGCGCGATGCGATCCACGGTTTGCAGGGTAATCCCCCCCGAGGCTTCCAGTTCGGCGCGGCCCGCGGTCAGTGCCACTGCATCGCGCAATGCCGGCAGATCGAAATTGTCCAGCAAGATCAGTTTTGCGCCCGCGTCCAGCGCCTCCTGCAATTGCATTTCATTCTCCACCTCGATCTGCACGCTTGCGCCCTCCGGGGCCAGCCTATTGGCCGCGACAAGCGCGGGGCCAATGCCGCCGGCCGCCATGATGTGGTTTTCCTTGATGAGTATGCCGTCGAAGAGCCCGATGCGCTGATTGTGCCCGCCGCCGATCTTCACCGCATATTTCTGCGCATGGCGCAGGCCGGGCAGCGTCTTGCGGGTATCCATGATCTTCGCCGCCGTGCCGTTCACCGCCTGCACATAGCGGCGGGTTTCGGTGGCCGTGGCCGAGAGCAATTGCAGGAAATTGAGCGCCGGGCGCTCCGCGCTCAGCATGGCGCGGGCATTGCCGCGGATTTCGCACAGCACCTCGCCCGATTCGGCGGTTTCGCCCTCCTGTGCCTTCCACTCGATCTTGCAGCCGGGATCCAGCGCGCGGAAGCAGCCCTCGAACCACGCCACGCCGCACAGCACCATGGGCTGACGGGTGATCACCGTGGCCTGACCGGCGGCATCTGCGGGGATGAGCTGCGCGGTCAGGTCGCCGCCGCCCATGTCCTCTTCCAGCGCAAGGCGCACGTTCCGCTCTACATGAGCGGCAAGGTCGGTCACGGAATGGGCGGGTTCGTGGTTCATGGGCGGTGGGCGGCTGCGCTGCGTTAACGATGGCAGCAACTTACCAGATGTTGGCGGGCTTGTCTGCACCTGCGGGCGGTGGCAGGCGCGCCTACTGTTTCACGCCGCCCAGCAGGTTGGCGGGCACGGCCTCGTGCATGCGCTTCGGGGTGGACAGGTTCAGGTTGTTCATGATGTGCACGAATTCCGCCTCCGACTTGCCCGAGATGCGCACATTCAGCACCTTTTCCTCGGCTATGCTGGAAACGCGCCGGCCCTTGTAATCGTGGCCGGGGAAGATTAGCGTCTCGTCCGGCAGCGTAAAGAGCTTTTCCGTGATGCTGTGGTAGAGGTCCACCGCGCTGCCCTGCTGGAAATCGGTGCGGCCGCAACTGTTGATCATCAGCGTATCCCCGGTGAAAACCCGGTCGCGCCAGCGGTAGCACAGGCTGCCCGGCGTGTGTCCGGGCGTGGCGATCACGCGCAGGCGCTCGTCGCCGAAGGTGAGGGTGTCGCCGTCTTCCAGCAGCCGGTCATAGCCGGGCGCGGCGCAACTTCTGGCGATGGCCGTGGTCGCCCCTGTGCGCGCCTTCAGCGTTTGCGAGCCGGTGATATGGTCCGCGTGCACATGGGTGTCCAGCACCAGGCGCAGCGTCAGGCTGTCCTTGGCCAGCAGCTTGAGGTAATCCTCGACCCGTTCCACCACCGGGTCTATCAGCACCGCATTGCCTTGCGGGTCGGCAATCAGATAAGTGTAGGTGGAGGAATCGTCATCGAAAAGCTGTCGGAAAATCATGGTGTCCTCCGTTTCAGGGGGCTGTTTCAATTCATATATTGGGGCGGCCCGGGGGGAATGCAAGGCTTGAAATCCCGCGTCTGCCCCCCATCTAGCTTGCAGACCATACTATCAGCAAAGGATTCACCATGCGCTTCGACAAAATGACTACCAAGCTGCAGCAGGCGCTTTCCGACGCCCAGAGCCTGGCTGTGGGCGGCGATAGCCAGTTCATCGAGCCGCAGCACCTGCTGCTGGCCCTGCTCAACGATGCCGATAGCGGGGCGGGGTCGCTCCTGGCGCGCGCCGGCGGAAACGTGAACGCCCTGAAAACCGCCCTGCAGGAAGCCGTCTCCCGCCTGCCCAGGGTGGAAGGCCATGGCGGCGAGGTGCAGGTGGGGCGCGACCTCGGCAACCTGCTCAACCTCACCGACAAGGAAGCGCAGAAGCGCGGCGACCAGTTCATCGCCAGCGAAATGTTCCTGCTGGCGCTCACCGCCGACAAGGGCGAGACCGGCCGCCTGCTCAAGACCCATGGCGTGAATCGCCCTGCATTGGAGCAAGCCATCAACGCCGTGCGCGGCGGCGAATCGGTGGGCAGCCAGGAGGCCGAAGGCCAGCGCCAGGCGCTGAAAAAATACACCCTGGACCTCACCGAGCGCGCCCGCATGGGCAAGCTGGACCCGGTGATTGGCCGCGACGACGAAATCCGCCGCGCCATCCAGGTGCTGCAGCGCCGCACCAAGAACAACCCCGTGCTCATCGGCGAACCCGGCGTGGGCAAGACCGCCATTGTCGAGGGCCTGGCCCAGCGCATAGTCAACGGCGAAGTGCCCGAAACCCTCAAGGGCAAGCGCGTCCTTTCCCTCGATATGGCGGCCCTGCTGGCCGGGGCGAAGTATCGCGGCGAGTTCGAAGAAAGATTGAAAGCCGTGCTCAACGAGCTAGCCAAGGACGAGGGCATGAACATCGTCTTCATCGACGAGATCCACACCATGGTCGGCGCGGGCAAGGCCGAAGGCGCCATGGATGCCGGCAATATGCTCAAACCCGCTCTCGCGCGCGGCGAGCTGCACTGCGTCGGCGCCACCACCTTGGACGAATATTGTAAGTATGTGGAGAAGGACGCGGCACTGGAGCGCCGCTTCCAGAAGGTGATCGTGGGCGAACCCACGGTGGAAGACACGATCGCCATCCTGCGTGGGCTGCAGGAGAAATACGAACTGCACCACGGCGTGGAGATCACCGATCCCGCCATCGTTGCAGCTGCAGAATTGTCGAATCGCTATATCACCGACCGTTTTCTGCCGGACAAGGCCATCGA
>DATFUZ010000112.1:0-4888 GCA_035260545.1 Gallionellaceae bacterium
CTGGGCGACATGTTTGGGCGGGTGCGCCTCTACAATCTGGGTTTCCTCATCTTCACCCTGGCCTCGCTCGGCCTGGCCGCGATTTGGAGCAAGGGCGACGCGGGCGCGCTGGAACTGATCGTGATGCGCATGGTCCAGGCGGTGGGCGGCGCCATGCTGATGGCCAATTCGGCGGCCATTCTTACCGACGCCTTTCCCGAGACCGAGCGCGGCACGGCGCTCGGCGTCAACCAGATCGCCGGCATGGCCGGCGGCTTTCTCGGCGTGGTGGTGGGAGGCCTGGTGAGCCAGGCGGGATGGCGCTGGGTCTTCCTGTTCAACGTGCCGATCGGGCTCATCGGCACGCTATGGTCCTACTGGAAGCTGCGCGAACTGGGCGCCCGCACCCGCGCGCCCATGGACTGGTTCGGCAATGCGGCCTTTGCGCTCGGTCTGAGCCTGCTGCTCGTCGGCATTACCTACGGCATCCGCCCCTACGGCCATCACCTGACGGGCTGGGCGGATCCCTTCGTGCTGGGCTGCCTGGGCAGCGGCATTCTGGTGCTGGCCGGTTTCGTGCTGATCGAACGGCGCGCCACAGCCCCCATGTTCGAGCTCGGCCTGTTCAGAATACGCGCCTTCAGCGCGGGGAACGTGGCGGGGCTGCTGTCGTCCGTTGCCCGCGGCGGCCTGCAGTTCATGGTAATCATGTGGCTGCAAGGCATCTGGCTGCCGCTGCACGGCTATGCCTTTGAGGTCACACCGCTCTGGGCGGGAATCTATATGCTGCCCAGCACCCTGGGCTTCCTGCTCGCCGGGCCGCTCGCCGGGCACCTTTCCGATCGCTATGGCGCACGCCCCTTCGCCACCGCAGGCATGCTGGTTGCCGCGGCGTCTTTCCTGCTGTTCCTGGCGCTGCCCATCGATTTCTCCTATGGCGCGTTTGCGCTGGTGCTGTTCGTCAACGGGATCTCCTTCGGCCTGTTTGCCGCACCGAACACGGCGGGCATCATGAACGCTTTGCCGCCGCAGTCGCGCGGCGTCGGTTCGGGCATGCGCGCGACCTTCATCAACGTCGGCATGCCGGTTTCCATCGGCATCTTCTTCTCGTTGATGATCCTGGAGTTGTCCAGCCACTTTCCGCCGCTGCTGTACCAGGGCCTGACCAGCAACGGCGTGCCCGCGGCACAGGCCGGCCACCTCGCGCACCTGCCCGCGATGGGCTACCTCTTCGCCACTTTCCTGGGCTATAACCCGCTGGGCTCGCTGCTTGGCCCCCACGTACTGCACGCGCTCCCACCGCAGAATGCAGCCGCCCTGGTTTCCGAAGACTTCTTTCCGCACCTCATCGCCGGCCCGTTTCATGCCGGCCTCAAAGTCGTCTTCGGCTTCGCCACGGTCATGTGCCTGATTGCCGCCCTGGCCTCCTGGCTAAGAGGCAAGCATTACGTTTACCGCCCCAATGCTGCGGAAAGCGGCCGGGCCGATAGCGCCCTGCCCCGCTGAAACGGGGGCTTCCGCGCCGGAAGCCCCGCCCTGGAGCCCACGGTGAATCCCCTATTGTGCAAATGAGTTTTTTATCATATATTTTAGATGTACCTTTTATATCAGCCACCGACCGGAGGTCGTTATGGATGCACAGCATATTGATTCAGAAGGCTATGTTATCGAACCGCTGCTGTGGAACGAGGCCCTGGCGGAAGAGTTTGCCCGGCAGGAAAACATCGAACTGACGCCCGTCCACTGGGGAATGATCCGATTCATGCGGCGCTATTACGAAGAACACTTGGTCGCGCCCGACGCGCGTTTCGCGATCAAGCGTCTCGCCGAGGACTTCGGAACGGATGCGCGCAGCAAGCTGTTTGAACTGTTCCCCTACGGCTATGTGAAGCAGGCCTGCCGGATCGCAGGCATGAAACGCCCCCGCGCGTGGAGCGCGGGCTAGGTTTTTCGGGGGCGGCTTCCGTGTTGGCAACGGTATCCGGCGCTCGAGTGTGGTGGCAGCGTATCAATCGACAACAAGCATGTACAAAGGAGAAGCGGATGGGGATTTTTTCAAAGCTGATGGGGGATGCGTCGGGCCAGCCCATGAACAGTTCGCGAAGCATCAAGCCGTTGCAGGCTGAGCGCGGCGTGATTGTCTACGATGCGGAACTGGTGGACAAGCTCAAGGACGAACACGAGCAACTGCTGCAGGCCTTCGTCGCCATTCGCCGGACAGGCACGGAAGGACATTTCGCACGTCTGCCGGGAATGCTGGAGCAGTTCCGTCTCGCCCTGCTCAACCATATCGCGCTGGAGAACGTGAAGTTCTATGTGTACCTGCAGAATCACTCTGCCATGAATGATGAGGCCACAAGTTTCATCGCCGAGGTGCGCAAGGAAATGAATGAAATCGCGCGCACCGTGGCGAAATTCGTCGACACCCACCTCGGCAACGCCCCTTCGTATCTGACGGCGGATCTCTTCCTGAGCGAACTCGACCGCATAGGCGACGTGCTCACGCGCCGCATCGCGCTGGAGGAAACCAATCTCTACTCGCTTTACCGCCCCTGACCGGGGCATGCCGGCGCCCCGCGCGGGGCGCCGGGATCATCCGCATCACTACGCCAACAGCGCCGCCGCGGCAGAAGAGCACAGGCTGCAACCCAGCGCCGCTCCCGGAACGGTGCCGCAGACCAGGCGGCCGGACCACCCGGTGAAGGCTGGCACATGTCCACCCCGTCCGATGCGTCGGACGCCTTACGGCGCGGATGCCTCATCGTCCTCCACAGCCACCGCCTGCTTGACGCTGTTGCTCGCGACCAGCATGTAGACCGCCGGCACCACCAGCAGCGTGAACAGGGTTCCGACGGAAAGCCCGCTGGCGATGACCAGCCCCATGTTGAAGCGCGAAGCCGCGCCCGCGCCGGTGGCGATGATCAGCGGAATGACGCCTAGCACCATCGCCGCGGTGGTCATCAGGATGGGCCGCAGCCGGATGCTCGCCGCCATTTCGATCGCCTCGCGCTTGGCCATGCCCTGCATGCGCAGATTGTTGGCGAACTGCGTCACCAGGATGCCATGCTTGCTGACCAGCCCCATCAGCGTGACCAGGCCGACCTGTGTATAAATGTTCAGGCTGGCGCCGCCGACGCCCAGGCTGATGAAGATCAGCGCACCGGCAATGGACATCGGCACCGACACCAGGATGATGAACGGGTCGCGGAAACTCTCGAACAATGCCGCGAGCGCGAGATAGATGATGATCAGGGCGAACGCAAACAGGGTTACGAAGCCGCTGGATTCCTGTACGAACTGGCGCGATTGCCCGCCGTAGTCTATGGAATAGCCCTGCGGCAGGGTTTTTCCGGCAAGATCCCGCAGATAGTCGAGCGCATCGCCCATGGTGACGCCAGGCAGGGTCACGCCCTGTATGGTGGCGGCATTGAGTTGCTGGAAGTGGTTGAGTGATTCCGGCGTGGTCTTGGTCGTGATATGCACGACGCTGGACAGCGGAACCGATGTTCCTTTCGCCGTGCGGATGTAGTAATTGAGCAACTGGTCCGGATTCAGGCGGTAGCGCTGCTGCACCTGGGGAATGACCTTGTATGACCGCCCCGAAAGGCTGAAATAATTGACGTAGCCGCCCCCCAGCATGGTGGCGAGCGAGTTGCCGATGTCCTGCATCGAAAGGCCGAGCAGCGCCGCCTTGTCGCGGTTGATCTCCACCGTCGCCTCGGGCAGGTCGATGCGCAGGTCCGAATTGAGGAACATGAACATGCCGCTGTGCAGCGCCTGTTCTAGGAAGCGCTGCGATACCTCGTTCAGCCGCCCGAACGGATCCGTGGTTCCGATCACGAACTGGATCGGCAGGCCGCGCGCGCCCGGCAGCGACGGCGGCTGGAACGCCACCGCCTGCGCACCCGCGATCTGATTCAGCTGCTGCTGCACCACCGGCTGCAGCGTGTTGGTCGTCTTGCTGCGCTCATCCCAGGGCTTCAGCACCATGCCCGCGAACATTCTGCCGGGCATGGTGAACTGGAATACGTGATCGGTCTCCGGGTGCCCCGCGTAGATCTGGTAGTTCTGCTGCATGTACAGCATCTGCTGCTGCAGCGTGGAATTTGCGGCGGGGGTCAGCGCGGCGATGATGACGCCCTGGTCTTCCTGGGGCGCAAGTTCGTGCTTCGCACCGGCATAGAGGAAGTAGATGCTGCCCAGGACGATCAGCGCAAACACCGCGGTAACCGGCAGGTAGTCGAGCGACTGGTGCAAGGTGCGGCTGTATACCCCGCGTATCCTTTCGAAGATACGGTCGATCATGTGCACGATGCGCGATTCCAGGCCCTTATCTTCCGCACGATGCGGCCTCAACAGGCGCGAGCACATCATGGGCGACAGCGTGAGCGCGACGATGGCGGAAACCGTGACGGTGCCGACCAGGGTGAAGGCGAACTCGGTGAACAGGGCGCCGGTCAAACCGCCCTGGAAGCCGATCGGCACATAGACCGCGATCAGCACGATGGTCATGGCGAGGATAGGGCCGCCCAGCTCACGCGCCGCGAGCACCGCCGCCCGCAGCGGCGGCACGCCCTCCTCTATATGGCGGTTGACGTTCTCCACCACGATGATGGCGTCATCCACCACCAGGCCGATCGCCAGCACGAAGGCGAGCAGCGTCAGCAGGTTGATCGAAAACCCCAGGGCCAGCATGATGGTGAAGGTGCCGACGAGCGAAAGCGGAATGGCGATGACCGGTATCACCACCGAGCGCGGCGAGCCCAGGAAGGCGAACACCACCAGGGTGATTACCAGCAGCGCCTCCAGCAGGGTTTTCACCACCTCGTGGATGGCGCTGTTCACGAACTTCGTGGAGTCATAGACGATCCTGCCGTCTATGCCCTGGGGCAACTGCGCCTGTATATCC
>DATFUZ010000113.1:0-20838 GCA_035260545.1 Gallionellaceae bacterium
GGCGTGCTGTACGACCGGATGCATACACGCAACATCGCGGACTATGGCGGGGTGGCCAACACCATGCCGGTGTTCGCCGCATTCTTCATGCTGTTCGCGATGGCCAATGTCGGCTTGCCCGGCACCAGCGGCTTCGTCGGCGAATTCATGGTGATACTCGGCGCGGTGAAAGCGAATTTCTGGTATGCCTTTGCGGCGGCATCCACGCTGATCTGGGGCGCGGCCTACACCCTGTGGATGTACAAGCGCGTCGTCTTCGGCGCGGTCGCCAATCGGGCGGTGGCCGAACTCAAGGACATCACCGCGCGCGAAATGCTGGTGCTCGGCATCCTGGCCGTGACTGTGCTGGCCATGGGCATCTATCCCGCGCCGTTCGCTGACATCATGCACGTGTCGGTGAACGACCTGCTGGTGCATGTCGCGCGCCAAAAGTTTTAGCATCGAGGACGATATGGCCTACCTCCACTCCCTGTTCCCCGCCGCTGCAGAAATCTTCCTGCTGGTCATGGTCTGCGCGGTGCTGCTTGCCGATCTGTTCTTCCGTAACAAGATCGTCGCCTATGTGCTGTCGCAGACAGCGCTGTTCGGCTGCATCCTGATCACCCTGTTCACCCATCAGCAGGGCGTGCATTACCTGTTCCACCACATGTTCGTCGGCGACCTGATGTCCGACGTGCTCAAGCTGTTCTCCTACATGGCGGTGTCCATGGTGCTTGCCTATTCGCGCAGCTATCTGCTGGCGCGTGGGCTGTTCACCGGCGAATTCATGGCGCTGTCGCTGTTCGCGCTGCTGGGCATGATGGTCATGATCTCCGCCAGCCATTTCCTGACGCTGTATCTGGGATTGGAGCTGCTGGCGCTGTCGCTGTACGCCATGGTGGCGCTGCAGCGTGACTCCTCCATCGCAACCGAGGCGGCAATGAAATACTTCATTCTCGGTGCGCTGGCATCGGGCTTGCTGCTGTATGGCATGTCGATGCTATACGGCGCCACCGGCACGCTGGAGGTGAACGGCGTGGCCGACGCCATTGCGCGCGGCGTGCCGAACAAGGCGCTGCTGGCTTTCGGCCTCGTATTCATCGTATCCGGCCTGGCGTTCAAAGTGGGCGCCGTGCCTTTCCACATGTGGGTGCCCGACGTCTACCACGGCGCGCCGACAGCGATGACCATGCTAATCGCCACCGCGCCCAAGCTGGCGGCCTTCGGCTTTACCATGCGCCTGCTGGTGCAGGGTCTGCAGCCGCTGCAAACCGACTGGTCGGGGATGCTGGAGATTCTTGCTGTGCTGTCCATGGGCGTCGGCAACATCACCGCCATCGCCCAGGGCAACCTCAAGCGCATGCTCGCCTATTCGACCATCTCGCACATGGGTTTCCTGCTGATCGGCGTGCTCACCGGCACCCTGCAGGGCTATGGTGCGGCGATGTTCTATGCCGTGGCCTACGTTCTGATGAACCTGGGCGCTTTCGGCATGATCATGCTGCTGTCGCGCGAAGGCTTCGAAGCCGAAAACCTTACCGACTTCAAAGGCCTGAACCAGCGCAGTCCGTGGCTGGCGTTCATGATGCTGTTGCTGATGTTCTCCCTGGCCGGTGTGCCGCCGACGGTCGGCTTCTATGCCAAGTTCGCTGTGCTCAGCGCGGCGGTGGTGGCCGGCCACATCCCGCTGGTCATCGTCGCGGTGCTGTTCTCCCTTATTGGCGCGTTCTACTACCTGCGCATCGTGAAGCTGATGTATTTCGACGCGCCGGAGAGTCACGAACCCATCGCGGCGCAGCCGGAGGGCAGCGTGCTCATCTCGTTCAACGGCATCGTGGTGCTGCTGCTGGGCGCGTGGCCCGGCCCGGCGGGCCTGATGTCCATGTGCGTGGTGGCGGTGCAGAATTCCCTGATGCTGCATTGAGCGCGGCGGGGCGGCTGTCAGCAGCCGCTGCAAAATCGCTTTGCCGGACGAAAATATGGATCTGACGGAAACCTGTGTTGATTCAGAGCTGGTCTATGACGGCGGCTTTATCAAGGTGCGAAAGGACCGCGCGGCGCTGCCTGACGGGCAGGTCCATACCCGCGAATACGTCATGCATCCCGGCGCCGTGGCCGTGCTCGCCCTGCTGGATAACGGCAATCTCCTGATGGAACGCCAGTTCCGTTACGCGCCGCGGCGCGAATTCGTCGAGATTCCGGCGGGCAAGATCGATCCCGGCGAGGACATCCTGGTCTGTGCGCAGCGCGAACTGCTGGAGGAGACCGGCTACATCGCCAGCGAATGGACCCACCTGACCACCGCTTGGCCCTGCATCGGCTACGCGGACGAGCGCATCGAGTATTTCCTGGCGCGCGGCCTCAGCCACCAGGGACGTCAGCTTGACGATGGCGAATTGCTGGAGGTGTTCGAACTGCCCGCAGCCGAAGCCGCCGACTGGGTGCGCCGGGGCCGGATCAACGACAGCAAGACCATAGTAGGCCTGTACTGGCTCGAAAAGACCCTGGGCGGCTGGGATAAATGAACTCGTGCCATCCGCAGTCTTGCATGCGTCGCGGGCAGCCGGCCGCCGGTGCCCGACAGTTTCCATCTATTGAGCCGACCGGCTCGTCATCCGACATCAAGAGGAACACATGGAGCAACTGAAAAGCGGCAGCGATGCCCTGTTTATACTGCTGGGCGCGATCATGGTGCTGGCGATGCACGCCGGGTTTGCCTTTCTGGAACTGGGCACCGTGCGCAAGAAGAACCAGGTCAATGCGCTGGTGAAAATCCTCAGCGATTTCGCCGTCTCCACCGTGGCCTATTTCTTCATCGGCTATGCCATTGCCTACGGCATCAGCTTCTACAGCGGCGCCGAGACACTCGCGCAGAAGAACGGCTACGAACTGGTAAAGTTCTTCTTCCTGCTCACCTTCGCCGCCGCCATTCCTGCCATCGTTTCCGGCGGCGTGGCGGAGCGCGCGCGCTTCAATCCCATGCTGGCCGCGACCTTCTTCCTCGTCGGCTTCGTCTACCCCTTCTTCGAGGGCATCGCCTGGAATCACCGCTTCGGCGTCCAGCACTGGCTGCTCGGCACCTTCGGCGGCGAATTCCATGATTTCGCCGGGTCGGTGGTCGTGCACGCCGTCGGCGGCTGGATCGGCCTGGCCGCCGTCTTGCTGCTGGGTGCGCGGCGCGGACGCTACAGCAAGGAGGGCCGCATTGCTGCACATCCGCCGTCCAGCATTCCCTTCCTGGCGCTGGGCGCCTGGATACTCACGGTGGGCTGGTTCGGCTTCAACGTGATGTCGGCGCAGACCCTGGACAACATGAGCGGCCTGGTCGCGGTCAATTCGCTGATGGCCATGGTCGGCGGCACCCTGGTTGCCTTGTTCATGGGCAAGAACGATCCGGGCTTCCTGCATAACGGTCCGCTGGCCGGCCTCGTGGCTATCTGCGCGGGCTCCGACTTGATGCACCCCGTGGGCGCGCTGATCACCGGCGGTGTCGCGGGCGGGCTGTTTGTGGTGATGTTTACGCTCACCCAGAACCGCTGGAAAATCGACGACGTGCTCGGCGTGTGGCCGCTGCACGGCCTGTGCGGCGCCTGGGGCGGGGTCGCCGCGGGCATCTTCGGGCTCAAGGCGTTGGGTGGTATGGGCACCTTTACCGTCGACGGAGTCGTGAACCACGTCAACTTCATGTCGCAATTGCTCGGCACGCTGCTTGGCGTGGGCGTCGCACTGGCCGGCGGCTTCATCGTCTACGGTGTGATTCGGCAAGTGGTCGGCATCAGGCTGGACCCGGAACAGGAATTCAACGGCGCCGACCTCAGCATTCACAAGATCTCCGCAACGCCGGAGCGCGAAGCCGGCTGGTAGGGGCGATGCCGGCGCCGCTCGGGGGCGGCGTCGGCCACCGCATGGCGCCATTGCCCGGCTGCTGGAAGCGGCGCGGTTTCCGCCCGTTTTCCGCTGCGCCGCACCGCGGGTTGCGTGCGCAACCGGCTGATAAGGCTGCATGTTTTTGCTCGCTTGTTACGGCTCTCGCTTTTCGCGCCAATTCTATATAATTAGGCCCTTATAAATTCGCCACGTGAGCCGCCCCTTGCAAGACAACTTCGGCAGGAAGATCAGCTACCTGCGCCTTTCAGTCACCGACCGGTGCGATTTCCGCTGCTCCTACTGCATGGCGGAAAAGATGGAATTCGTGCCGCGCGACGAGATCCTCTCGCTGGAGGAATGCCTGCTTGTGGCCCGCACCTTCGTCGCGCTCGGTGTGAGCAAGATCCGGTTGACGGGCGGCGAGCCGCTGGTGCGCAAGGACATAGACTGGCTGGCGGACCGCCTCGGCAAGGTGGAAGGGCTGCGCGAACTGGTGCTTACCACCAACGGCTCGCAGTTGGCCGGGCAGGCAGCCGCGCTGGCGCGGGCCGGGGTGCGCCGGGTCAACATCAGCCTCGACAGCCTGTCGGCTGAAACCTTCCGTGGCATTACCCGCACCGGCGATCTGGCCAAGGTGCTGGCCGGCATAGACGCGGCCATTGCCGCCTGGGGGCCGCGCGGGGTCAAGCTCAATGTTGTGCCGATGCGCGGCGTCAACGACCATGAATTCCCCGGCCTGGTGCAATTCGCGCTCGACCGCGCGATAGACATCAGCTTCATCGAACAGATGCCGCTGGGCGACACCGTGACTTCGCACGAGGCCTCCTGCGTCAGCAACGAAGTAGTGCTGGCCGGGCTCAAGGCCGCATTCGAACTGATCCCGAGCGCGGAAACCAGCGGTGGCCCGGCGCGCTACTGGCGCCTGCCCGGCCATGAATCGCGCATCGGCCTGATCTCGCCCCACAGCCGGAATTTTTGCGCCGACTGCAACCGCATGCGCGTGACCGCGCGCGGCGAGCTCTTTCCCTGTCTGGGCAACGCCAACATGGTGGACCTGCTGCCCGCGGCCCGCGCCGGGAACGAAGGCCGCCTGCGCGAACTGATTCTGCATGCCGTCGCCGCCAAGCCGGAGGCGCACACCTTCGACCTCTCGGGGCAGGGCGGCAACATCGTGCGCTTCATGTCGCGCACCGGCGGCTAGGCGGAAGCGGCGGCGCCATGGCAGAGGCACTGCCGGTCACCACCGTCATTCTCGCCGGCGGCCAGGGCAGCCGCATGGGCGGGGACAAGGGCCTGAAGCAACTGCGCGGGCGGCGGCTTGTGGCATGGGTGGTTGCGGCGCTGCAGCCGCAGGGTACGCAGATCGTGATCAGCGCCAACGATAATGCGGCCGCTTACGCGGATCTGGGCTATCCGGTGATTGCCGATCTGATACCGGGATACGCCGGCCCGCTGGCCGGCGTGCAGGCCGCCTTGCAATACTGTTCGAATGAATGGGTGGCCAGCGTGCCCTGCGACACCCCGTTTCTGCCGCAAGACCTGATCGCAAGGCTGCTGGCCGCGGCGGGCGAGGCGGACGCAGCCGTCGCGGTGGTGCGGGGCAGGCGGCAACCGACCATCGCGCTCTATCGCAAGCGGGTACTGCCCGCGCTGAGCCGCTATCTGGAGAGCGGAGGGCGCAAAGTGGGAGACTGGCTCGCCGCGCTGAACACGCGCGAAGCGGTGTTCGATGACGAACAGGCTTTTTTCAATATCAACTCGCTCGAAGAGCTGTCGGCCGCCAACCGGGTGCGTCAGTGAGCGGCGCCGGCGCGCGAGGTTGATGCGCGCTGGAGGGGAAAACAGATGACCGAAGATAACATGCTCAAGATCGGACTCGTGTCCATCAGCGACCGCGCAAGCAGCGGTGTGTACGAAGACGCAGGCCTGCCCGCGCTGGAGGAATGGTTCGCGCGCGCGCTGACCAGTCCTTGGCAGACCATCAAACGCCTGATCCCTGACGAACAGACCCTGATCGAGGCGCTGCTGATCGAACTCGCAGACATCGAGGGCTGCCACCTCATTCTAACCACCGGCGGCACCGGTCCTGCGCCGCGCGATGTAACGCCGGAGGCCACGCTGGCGGTTGCGGATAAAGTGCTGCCGGGCTTCGGCGAGCAGATGCGGGCGGTAAGTCTGAAATACGTTCCCACCGCCATCCTGTCGCGCCAGACCGGCGTGGTGCGGGGCTCCAGCCTCATCCTCAACCTCCCGGGGCAGCCCAAGGCGATCAAGGAAACGCTGGACGGCGTGTTCGCCGCTGTGCCGTACTGTGTGGATCTGATCGGCGGCCCGTATATCGAAACCAATCCTGAAATCGTCGCGGCATTCCGTCCCAAGTCCGCCCAGCGTTCCAAGTAGGCGCGGCATTCATTCCGCGCAGTCCCGGACGCAGCCGGCGGAAAAGCAATTACGCAAATAGCCGACATGAGATGTACGTGTTTGTACGTGTATCCATAGTCCAGATCCTGATGTTAGATTACCGCGACCTCATGGAATCAGGTGTTGCGCTACGCGGGAACCGGGCTGGAAGCCATGTGCGGAAAGCGGGCGTCGGGCGCGTACCCTGAATGGGGGCAAAAGGGATAGGATCGCGCTGCGTGCTGCACACGCGTGCGCAAGATTCGTTGGCGGATATTCACGACTTTCAGGGGTGATGCTATGAAAGTTAAAGTCTTTCTCGTGGACGACCACAAAATGTTCCGTCAGGCGCTCAGGCTTTATCTGGAGCGGGAACAGAATCTCGACGTGGCGGGTGAGGCGGCGGATGGCCATGAATTGCTGGCCCTCTCCCGGCAAAGCACGCCCGACGTAGTATGCATGGACATATCCATGCCCGGGATGGATGGCATAGAGGCGACGCGCCACCTGCTCGCCATGAATGCGGGCGTGAAGGTCATCGGGCTGTCCGGGCACTCCGATCCGTATTACGTCATGGAAATGATGAATGCCGGCGCAGCCGGATTCATCACCAAGTCCGAATCGCCGGAAGAGGTGGTGCGCGCGATCAACGTCGTGCACAACAGCCGGAGGAAATATCTCTGTCCGGAAGTCGCCACCCATGTCGTGGATTCCGTGTTCAGCAGTCCCTCCGAATCGGGGCTTTCCAAACTCAGCCACCGCGAGTTGCAAGTGCTGCACATGGTGGCGGAAGGACGTTCCTCCATGGCCATCGCCCAGAACCTCAACCTTGCGACGTCGACCGTCGAAGTGCACCGGCGCAACATCATGCGCAAGGTCAACCTGCATACCGTGGCCGAACTGACCCGCTATGCAATCCGCAACGGCATCGTCGAAGGCTGAGCACCCCTAAGCCCGCCGCACGGGCTTCAGTAATTCGAACCACAGCGCACTGGCCATGCCGGCCACCAGGCACAGCGCGGCCTGGCTGGCGGCAATCGGCGAAAAATGGAAGATCGCCCGCACCGGCGGCACCGTGAGTGCGATGGACAGGAAGAGCACGGCGCCTCCGGCGACCCACCATAGCGCCGGGTTGCGCGTCCGCAGCAAGGCCGGCAGGGAGTGCCGCCAGGAGCGGTTGACCAGAATCAGCCCCAGGTTCCCCAACACCAGCGTGGAAAACGCCATCGCGCGCGCCGCGCCCTCAGCCGCGCCTGCGTGCAGTGCGTAGCCCAGCACGCCCAGCGAGGCGAGCAGCAGCGTCACACCTTGCAGCAGGCTGAGCGCCAGCGTGTGGCGGCCGAACAACGGCTCCCGCGGGCTGCGCGGCGGGCGCCGCATCACATCCTTTTCCGCCGGCTCCGCCTCGAACGCAATGGAGCAGGCCGGGTTGATGATCATCTCCAGGAACACGATGTGCACCGGCTCGAATACCGGCGGCCAACCCAGCAGCAGGGGGATGAGCGACAATCCAGCGATGGGGATATGCACCGCAAGGATGTAGGACATCGCCTTGCGCAGGTTGTCGAAGATCGCGCGCCCGATGCGTACCGCGCGCACTATCGACGAGAAGTCATCGTCCAGCAGCACCAGCGAGGACGCCTCGCGCGCAACGTCCGTTCCGCGCGCACCCATGGCGATGCCGATGTGCGCCGCCTTTAGCGCGGGCGCATCATTCACCCCGTCGCCCGTCATTGCCACCACCTCTCCGTTTGCCTTGAGCGCATTCACCAGGCGCAATTTCTGATCGGGCGTCATGCGTGCGAAGATGTTGCTGTCACGAACACGCTCACGCAGCGAGGCGTCGTCCATCTGCGCCAGTTCGGGGCCGGTCATGATTGGCCCGCTGCCCGGTTCGAGGCCGATCTCGCGCGCGATCGCCGCGGCGGTGACGGGATAGTCGCCGGTGATCATCACCACGCGGATGCCGGCCGTGCTGCACTCCTTGAGCGCTGGCGAGACGGTATGTCGCACCGGGTCCGCGAGGCCGACGAGGCCCACCAGGTGGAAATCGAAATCGTGCTGGATGTCCGGCCATTCCTCGCCGGTGTAGTCCGCGCGCGCCACGCCGAGCACGCGCATGCCCTGCGCGGCCAGTTCGTTGGCCTGCGCGTCCAGGAGGGCCATCTGCGCGGAGTCGAGGTGGCACAGGTCTCCGATGGCTTCCGGCGAACCCTTGGCGGCGACGACGTACGCCTTGCGTCCGCGCGCGCGCCAGACGTGCGACAGCGCCAGCAGCTCCGGCGAGAGCGAATATTCGTGGGCCAGTTCCCAGTCGCCGTGCAGGTGCTCGGTATTGGCGAGGTAGCGTTCGCCCAGCGCGTGCAGCGCCTTTTCCATGGGATCGAAGGGTTCCACTTCGCTCGAGAGAATGGCGAATTCGGCGAGCGGGTGAAATTTCTCCGGCAGCGCCGCCGTGCTGTCTGTTACCGGGAAGGTTTCGCCGGCAACGACGAGTTGCCGGACGGTCATCCGGTTGTGGGTGAGGGTGCCGGTCTTGTCCACGCACAGCACGGTGGCGGATCCCAGCGCTTCTACGCTCGGGATGCGCCGCGTCAACACCCGGTGGCGCGAGATGCGCCATGCGCCCATTGCCAGGAATACCGTGAGCACGACGGGGTATTCTTCCGGCAGGATGGACATGGCCAGGGTGATCCCGGACAGGAAGCCGCGCAGCCAGTCGCCCCGGGTCAGGCCATAAACCGCCACCAGCAGCAGGCTGAGCAGTGTGCCGACGACTGCGAGGGCGCGCACCAGGCGGCCGATCTCGGTTTGCAGCGGTGTGGCTTCCCCTGCCTGCTGGCGCAGCGCCACGCCGATCTTGCCGATCTCGGTATGGGAGCCCGTGGCCAGCACCCGGGCCGTGCCACGCCCCCCGACCACCAGCGAGCCTGAATAGACATAGGGCAGTCCATCCCCGCCCGGCGCCGCCATCGCCATCGCCGACGCATCCGGGCAGGCGACCTTGCGGACCGGCACCGATTCGCCGGTGAGCAGCGACTCGTCCGCGGCAAAGTCGTTGCAGGATAGCAGTACGGCATCGGCCGCCACGCGGTCGCCCTCGGCAAGCACGAGGATGTCGCCGCGCACTACATCGCGCCCCGAAATGCGGTGTTCGACGCCGTCGCGCACAACCAGCGCGCGCGGGCTGGTGAGGTCGCGCAAGGCCTCCAGCACGCGCTCGGTCTTGTATTCCTGGTAGATGGTGATACCCATGACCACGAACACGAAACCGAGCAGCATCAGCGCATCGCCGCTGTCCCCCAGCAGCAGGTAGATCGCGCCGGCGCCCACCAGCAGCAGGAACATGGGCTCGCGCACGACCTCCAGCGAGATGACCGCGATGTCGCGCCGTCTGGCGGCGGGAAGTTCGTTGTATCCGTCGGAGCGCAGCCTGGCATGGGCGTCCTGCTGCGTCAGGCCGTCCGCGGCGCCGGTGTCTGGCTCGGCTTTCGGGTTTGTGACCGTATTGGCAGTGTTTGCTGGCATAATGGTCCTGATGGGTGACCGCAGCGGCGCGCTGTGGGCCGCACCGCTTGCCGGATGCGCGCTGCACGGCCTGCGGGGTCGCCGGTAATTCTGCCGTAAACGGCGGCATGCCGTCCAAGAATATTTTATGCCGAGAAAGTATTTCAGAAGGTTTCTGCCCACCCACGACGCCATTACCCGTACAGGGTGGGGGCGATATTTGCTTGGCGGCAGGCTGCATCACCCCAACCTCTGGCATTTGCACCGCCGCTCCGTGGCGGGCGGCGTCTCGCTCGGGCTGTTCTGCGGATTGATCCCCGGGCCGCTGCAGATGATCAGCGCAGCCGTGCTGTCCATGGTGTTCCGGGTCAACCTGCCGGTTGCCGTGTTCACCACGCTGTATACCAATCCGCTGACCATCGTGCCGCTGTATGCGCTGGCCTATGAATATGGCGCGTTCATGCTGGGGCACAAGGGAGCGGTTTCGGCGGCGCGGTTCGCCTTGCCGGATATGACCTGGCACAACTGGAGCGCGGTGCTGCCGCACTGGTTCCTGTCGCTCGGCAAACCGTTTGCCCTTGGCTTGCCCATGCTTGCCCTCACCCTGGCCGTGATGGGATATATTGCGGTTCGGGCGTTATGGTATCTGGCGGTGGTCTGGGAATGGCGGCGCAGGGCCGCCAGGCGCGCGGCACGAAAGGAAAAGGATGAACGACAAGTCTAAGCAGGTCGCAACTTTTGCGGGCGGGTGCTTCTGGTGCCTGGAAGCGGTGTATGAGCAGATACGCGGCGTCGAAAGCGTGGTGTCGGGCTATACCGGCGGTATGCTGCCCAATCCCGGGTATGACGCGGTGTGCCGCGGGGACACCGGCCATGCCGAGGCGGTGGAGATCACTTTCGACCCGCAACAGGTTTCCTATGAGGAGTTGCTGGCGGTGTTGTTCAGCATCCACGATCCGACCACGCTCAACCGCCAGGGAAACGACGTCGGGTCCCAATACCGCTCGGCGGTATTTGTGCATGGCGAGGCGCAGCGCGCCGAGGCCGAGAAGATGATCGCTGGCCTGGGCGAGATGAAGATCTGGCGCGACCCAATTGTCACCGAGGTGACGCCGGCGCAGAAGTTCTACCCGGCTGAGGAATATCATCAGCATTTTTACGCAAATCATCCGGAGCAGGGCTACTGCCAGGCGGTCATCGCGCCCAAGGTGGCGAAGCTGCGCAGCTATTTCACGCGACTGCTGAAGCAGGCCTGAGCGGCCGTTCCTGCATCACGTGGTGACCAGGCTGCGCAGGTGCGCGTCTTCCACCTTGATGTGGCCGATCAGCCAGGCGCGGAGATATTGCAGGATGTCGAACTGCGCCACCAGCGGGTTGACGTGCAGTTCCTGATAGAAATCCTGCACCCGATGTTCGAATGCGTGGTGCTGCTGTTCCTGATGCCCGATTCCGGCGAAGTCATAATGCGCCATCATCATCTCCTCGGCGCGGAAGTGCACCCTGGCGTAGGCGTCCAGCGCCTTGATCACCCGGGCTGTGCTGCGCGCCCCGCGCTTATTGATGATAACGTCGTGGAGCTCGTTGATCAGATCCAGCAGGTAGCGGTGATGCTCGTCTATCGTGTCGATGCCGACGCTGAGGCTGTCATCCCAGGCCACCCAGCGGTCCGGCCGGTGCTCGATCGGTGGTAGCGCCAGCGACTGGTTGGGATCGATGATGTCGTCCCGGTACAGTTCGCGTATCCGCAGGATCTCGGGCAGGGCGCGCTGAAACGCCTCGACCACGGACGGGTCGAAATGCGTGCCGGAATGTGCGGTGATCCAGGCCGCCGCCTCGCCGGTCGGCCATGGCTGCTTATAGGGCCGGACAGAGGTCAGCGCATCGAACACGTCGGCGACCGAGCAAATGCGCGCCAGCAGCGGAATGTCTTCCTCGCGCAGCCCCCGCGGGTAGCCGGTGCCGTCCCAGCGCTCGTGGTGATTGCCGGCGATTTCGCGCGCCGCCGCGATGAGTGGATCGTTGCCGGTCAATATGGTGACGCCTATCGTGGTGTGCGTCTTCATGATCTCGAATTCTTCGGCGGAGAGCTTGCCTGGCTTGCGCAGGATAGCGTCCGCAATGCCGATCTTGCCGACGTCATGCATCGGCGCGGCGATGTACAGAAGTTCGCGCAGCTGCTCGGGCACACCCATGGCTTTGGCTATCGCCTGCGCGACGTTGGTCATGCGCATGACATGCCAGCCGGTCTCGTTGTCACGATATTCCGATGCGACGCCGAGGGAGCGGATGGCGTTTGCGCGTGCGTCCTCCAGTTCGACTTCGCGCACCTGCAACGTCTCTATGGTGAGGGTGCGGCTGACCAGGCTGGAGATCACCCGCGCCAGGTCCGACAGGAATTTCATTGTGGGCTCGCCTGCCACGTAGCCTGCCTGGGCGAACAGGACTGCGTAGCCCGTGATGCCGTCCTGCATGTAGAGCGGCAGCAGCGCCAGGCGGGAGGTGCCCGGCGCGCCGCCGAACGGCGTCGGATGATCCACGAAGCGGCAGGCCGCGCTCAGCGCGCTTTCCGCGAAGACGCCCTGTTCCCAGCGGTAGCCGCTGATCCAGGGCGGCGCGATCCCGCATTGCGCGACCTGGAAATACGCATTCCGCGGATTGCGCAGCAGGATCGCGCCTTGCTGCGCAAACGGAAAACCGGGGGACCGGCCCAGAATGGCCAGCAGTTTGTCGAGCAGGGCGTCCAGGTCGGTGGCGAACCCGCTCGACAGGGTGAGTTCGAGCACCACATCGCTGATGGCCGGGGACGGGTTGTTATGTTTCATCGGGATTGCGCGCGGCGTACGGTTCTGCGTGTCGATGCCGGGATATTATCCCATTTTTATAGTGTGGGGAAACTGCGCAGGTTACTCGGAAAGTTCGGTGAGCAGGCCATCTACCAGTTTCAGGCGGCGGTGCATCTTGGCGGCGAGATCCAGATCGTGGGTGGCGATGATGAAGCTGGTGTTGAGGCGTTCATTCAGTTCCTGCATCAATCCGAGCAGGGCATTGGCGCTGATGCGGTCCAGGTTGCCGGTGGGTTCGTCGGCGAGCACGCATGCAGGCTCGGTAACTAGCGCCCGGGCCACTGCGGCCCGCTGGCGCTCGCCGCCGGAAAGCTCGGACGGCATGTGGTCGATGCGCTTGGACAGGCCGACTTGTTCGAGCAGGATGGCGGCGCGCGGGTAGGCCTTTTCCTTGCGCACGCCCCGGATCAGCAGCGGCATGGCGACGTTTTCCAGTGCGGTAAATTCCGGCAGCAGATGGTGGAACTGATAGACGAAGCCCAGGCTGCGGTTGCGCAGATTGCCGCGCTGCACTTCGCTCATCGCTTCGATCTCATGGCCCAGAATGGTCACGCTGCCCGCGCTGGCCTGGTCCAGCCCGCCCAGAAGGTGCAGCAGGGTGCTCTTTCCCGATCCGGATGCGCCGGTGATCGCCACGCTTTCGCCGCGCCTGACGTGCAGATTGGCGCCGTTGAGCACCAGCACGTTGAGATGGCCCTGGGAATAAATCTTGCGCAGGTCGTGGCAGGCGACGACGATTTCCCGCTGGTCGCCGTTTGCCGTCGCGATACCTTCGTTGTCCTGCTGACCGGTCTGTTCACTCATATTTGAGGGCCTCTGCCGGCTGGGTCTTGGATGCGCGCCAGCTCGGATACAGGGTGGCGAGCAGGCTGATCAGGAAGGAGAAGTAGGCCACGGTGATCACATCGCTTTCGTGCAGATCGGAGGGCACCTCGCTGATGTAGTAGACATCCTTGGGGAAGAACTGCATGTGGAAAGTATGTTCGATGAAGGGCACGATGGTCTCCACGTTCAGCGACAACAGGACGCCGCAGGCCACGCCGAGCAGCGTCCCCGCCAGACCTATTACCACGCCCTGCACCATGAAGATCTTCATGATGCTCAGCGGCGATGCACCCTGGGTGCGCAGGATGGCGATGTCGGCCTGCTTGTCGGTAACCACCATCACCAGCGTGGAGACGATGTTGAATGCCGCCACGGCGACGATCAGCGACAGGATGATGAACATCACCCGCTTCTCCATCTGCACCGCGCGGAAATAATTCGCATTCTGCTTGGTCCAGTCGTTCACCGAAAGGTCGCGCGGCAGGCTCTTTTCCAGCTCGGCGGTTACTTCCTGGGTCTGGTCGAGGTCGCGCAGGTGGGCGCTGATGCCGCTTACTGCGGTGTCGAGGTGGTAGAGCTTCTGGGCGTCGTTCAGGTTGATCAAGGCCAGCACGTTATCGTAGGGATACATGCCGATCTCAAAGATGCCGACCACCGTGAACTGCTTGAGGCGCGGCAGCATCCCGGCGGGGGTGATCTGGCCCTGCGGCGTGATGAGCAGCACTTTGTCGCCCACTCGCGCACCCAGCGCGCGCGCGAGGTCGGACCCCAGCACGATGCCGAATTCACCGGGGCGCAGGTTGAACAGGCTGCCCTTCTTCATTTTTCCGGACAGGCCGGTAAGACGATCTTCCGCCTCGGGCGCGATGCCGCGCACTGTGACGCCTTCCACGTTGTTGTCCAGCGAAAGCATCGCTTCCCCGCTTACGTAAGGTGCGGCCCCGCTTACGCCGGGATTGTGGGAAACGACCTTGAGTATGGGCTGCCAATCGGCCAGCGGGCCTTCGAAACTGCTGATCTGCAGGTGCGGCGTGATGCCCAGAATGCGCGCGCGGACCTCCTTCTGGAAGCCATTCATCACCGACAGCACCACGATCAGCGCCGTCACGCCCAGCGTGATGCCCAGGATGGAAATTCCCGAGATGAACGATATGAAGTGGTTGCGCCGCTTTGCGCGGGTATAACGCAGACCGATGAATAGTTCGTAAGGACGCAAGGTGTCAGGGGATATTCTTGTTCAAGTGCTAAGTTTGCCACAAGAAGGCGAAAAATGGGATGGTAAACTTGCAACATGGGCGAACATCTACACTTGGCGGTTCCCGGTTTGTTTATTTCCGGCGATGGGGCGGAGGCGGCGTGCGCGGGTCTGCGCTTGCCTGCGGTGGAGAGGCTGCTGGCGCGCGCCGACACGTCTGTGCTCGATGCGCCTTCGATGGAGGCATGGCTATGCGCGGCATTCGGCGTAAGCGATGGCGCAATCGCACCGGTCACGCTGCTTGCAGACGGCGGCGAACCGGGGGTGGACTACTGGCTGCGCGCCGATCCCGTGCACCTGATGCTCAGGGGCAGCGAGCTGATACTGCGGCCGGTCGGCACCCTCGCGCCGGAAGAGGCTGTGCAGTTTTGCGACACGCTGAATCGCCATTTCGCCGAACAGGGTCTGCACTTTCTTGCGCCGCACCCGCAGCGCTGGTACTTGCGCATGGCGGATGCGCCGCGCGTGGCGATGCATGCGCTGGCCGAGGTTGCGGGCCGGGATGTCAGGCACTACATGGCGCAGGGTGCGGACGCGCTCACGTGGCACACGGTGTTCAATGAAATTCAGATGCTGCTTTACACCCATCCCGTGAACGATGCGCGTGACGCGCGCGGCGAGTGGGCGGTCAACAGCGTCTGGACATGGGGCGGCGGACGCGCGCCCGAGGCCCTCGGCGCGCCGTTTTCCCGGGTGTACGCAGATGATCCACTGACCCTCGCTTTCGCACAGGCGGCGGGCATCGAGCATTTTGCGCTTCCGCGCGATCGCGCGCGGCCAATCAATCTTGAACAGGGCGACACGCTGCTGGTCTGGGACGGTTTGGGTCGCGCCGTCGCCGATGGCGACCTCGCGGCGTGGCGCGATTCGTTGCAGGCGCTGGAGCGGCTGTGCATGGTCCCCGCGCTAGACGCCTTGCGCCGAGGCCGGCTGGATACGGTCACACTGGATGTCGTGCAGGACACGCGGTCCTGGCAATTCACGCTGACGCGCGGCGCGGCGCGGCGGTTCTGGCGCCGCACCAGGCGATTGAGCCGCTATCCTGCGGCATTGAAGCCGTCGCTGGCCGCAGCCCGGCCGCTTGCGGCCGCGCCCGGCTCGTAGGCGCGTCGCGCGGCGGCGGGCCTATGCCCGGTTATTCATTCATCCGGTTATCCTGTATCATTGGAATCTGGCCATAACCCGCATCGGAACATGAAAGTAACATTTCTCGATTTTGAACAATCCGTTGCCGAGCTTGAGAACAAGATCGAGCAATTGCACAGCATGAAGGAAGACCCGGCACTGGATATTTCCCAGGAAATCGCCCAGTTGCAGGAGAAGAGCCGTGCCCTGACCAAGGAAGTTTACGCCAAGCTTACGCCCTGGCAGATTTCCCAGGTGTCTCGCCATCCGCAGCGGCCCTACACCCTGGATTACGTTCAGCATCTGTTTACCGATTTCGAGGAATTGCACGGCGACCGCGCTTTCGCCGATGACGCCGCCATTGTCGGCGGGCTGGCGCGTTTCAACGGCCAGAGCGTAATGGTTATCGGCCACCAGAAGGGACGCGATGTGAAGGAACGGCAGTTCCGCAACTTCGGCATGCCGCGTCCGGAAGGTTACCGCAAGGCGCTGCGCCTGATGAAACTGGCCGAAAAATTCAACATCCCGGTGATGACCTTTGTCGACACGCCCGGCGCCTATCCCGGCGTGGGCGCGGAGGAGCGCGGGCAGTCGGAGGCCATCGGCCGCAATCTGTACGAGATGGCGGAACTCCAGGTGCCCGTCATCTGCACCATCATTGGTGAGGGTGGTTCCGGCGGTGCGCTGGCGATTGCGGTGGGCGATGCCGTGCTGATGCTGCAATACGCCACCTATTCCGTCATCTCGCCGGAAGGCTGCGCCTCCATCCTGTGGAAGGACGCGGGCCGGGCCTCCGAGGCCGCGGAAACGCTGGGCATCACCGCCGAGCGCCTGAAGAAGCTGGGCCTGATCGACAAGATCATCGCCGAACCGTTGGGCGGTGCGCACCGTGACTACCCGGCCACCATGCAGACCGTGCAAAAATGCCTGCGCGACGCCCTCAAGCAGTTGCAGGCGAAAAGCATGGAGGAATTGCTGCAGGACCGCTTCAACCGCCTGATGGCCTATGGCAAATTCAAGGAAGTCGAAGTCAAATGATCTGACCGGGCGCGTCGCCGACGCGCTCCTGCCCGTGGTTCCCGCGGGCGCCTCGATAGCAGTGGGCTTGAGCGGCGGCATGGATTCCGTCGTCCTGCTCCACCTGCTGGCCGAACTGGCCCCCCGTCACGCCTGGAAGCTTTCCGCCGTACATGTGCATCACGGCATCAGCCCCCATGCCGACGACTGGGCCGCGTTTTGCGGACGTCTGTGCGAGGCGTATGCCGTTCCTTTCAGTATCGAGCACGTCGACATCAAGCCCGTGCGCCACATGGGGGTGGAGGCGGCGGCGCGGCACCTGCGGCATGCGGCGCTTGCCCGCCAGCCCGGGGACTTCGTGGCCCTCGCGCACCATCAGGACGATCAGGCAGAGACCCTGCTGCTGCAATTGCTGCGCGGCGCCGGCGTGCGCGGGCTGGCGGCCATGCCGGCGGTCGGCCGCCCGCCCGTGCCGCACGGTGAGGGCAATCGTGTTCCGGTCCTGTTGCGGCCGTTGCTGGCCGTGTCGCGCGCCGAACTGGAGGCCTTCGCCGCGGCCCAAGGCCTGAAATGGGTGGAGGATGAGAGCAATAGCGACGAAAGCTACCCCCGGAATTTCCTCCGTCACAATATTATTCCTGTGCTTAATCAAAGGCTTCCTGGGTCAGGCGCGGCGCTGGCGCGCAGTGCTGGGCACCTCGCCGAGGCCGATGCTTTGCTGGACGTGCTCGCGGAGCAGGACGGCGAGCAGGCGTTCGACGGGGAGACGCTGGCTGTCGCCCGCCTGGCGGAGCTGGGGCACGCGCGCGCGAAGAACCTGCTGCGCTGGTTCCTGCGCCGGCGCGGCGTGCTGATGCCGGACGCGTCGCGTCTGGATGAAATGCTGCGGCAGCTGGTGACCGCCCGGCAGGATGCGCAAATCCGCGTCGAATGGGGGGAATGGGCGTTGCGGCGTTACCGCGGGCGGGTTCACGTATGCCCCCGGCAGACCGAACTGGACGCGGCTCTGGTTGTCTCATGGGCGGGGGAGCCTGCCCTGGCGTGGCCGGGTGGGGTGGTGCGTTTCCTGCCGGCCAGCGGCGAAGGCGTGAGCGCGGCGAGACTGGCCGCTGGCGCCGTCACTGTGCGGACCAGGCACGGGGAGGAAATGCTGCGCCCCGATGCCGCCCGGCCTGCGCGGTCCCTGCGCGACCTTTTCCAGGCGCAAGGCGTGCCGCCGTGGCAGCGCACGGGCTGGCCGTTGGTCTACTGCGGCGACCGCCTGGTTGCGGTTCCCGGCATAGCCGTTGACAGCGACTGGCGCGCGTCGGCGGGCCTCCCCGGCCTGGTGTTGAGATGGGACAGGGGGGCCAAACCCTGATAAAATGGCGGGCTGGATTTTCCCGTCAACTAACTATTTTTATTTGGAGAAAGCAGCATGGCTGTCGAACGCACCCTTTCCATCATCAAACCCGATGCCGTCGCCAAGAATGTCATCGGCCAGATCTACACGCGCTTTGAAAATGCAGGCCTGAAGATCGTTGCTGCGCAGATGCGCCATCTCACCCGCGCCGAGGCAGAAGGCTTCTACGAGGTGCATCGCGGCCGTCCGTTCTTCAACGACCTGGTGAATTTCATGGTATCCGGCCCCGTGATGATCCAGGTGCTGGAAGGCAAGGACGCGGTGAAGAAGAACCGCGACCTGATGGGTGCGACCGATCCCAAGAAGGCAGACAAGGGCACCATCCGCGCCGACTTCGCCGACAGCATCGACGCCAATGCGGTGCACGGTTCCGATTCCGCGGATAATGCGGCGATCGAGATCAAGTACTTCTTCCTGCCGAAGAACGTCCACTCCCGTTGATCCGCCTGTCGCGATGAAGACCAACCTCCTCGATTTTGATGCGCAGCAACTGGGCGCCTGGTTCGCTGAAATGGGCGAGAAGCCCTTTCGCGCCCGCCAGGTGCTGCGCTGGGTGCACAAGGCCGGGGAGGGGGACTTCGACGCAATGAGCGATCTCGCGCTGTCCCTGCGCAGCAAGCTCAGGGAAGCTGCGTGCGTCCTCTCGCCCAGCGTTGTCCGCGAGGAGAATTCGGACGACGGCACGCGCAAGTGGCTGCTGGATGTGGGCACCGGAAATGCGGTCGAGACCGTGTTCATCCCCGAAGCGGATCGCGCCACACTGTGCGTATCCACCCAGGCCGGGTGCGCGCTGGATTGCGCCTTCTGCTCCACCGGCAAGCAGGGCTTCAACCGCAACCTCTCGGTGGCCGAGATCATCGGCCAGTTGTGGTGGGCGAATCGCGAGGTCGGCAAGGATGAGAACGGCAACTGGCCGGTCACCAACGTGGTGATGATGGGCATGGGCGAGCCGCTGCTGAATTTCGACAACACCGTGCATGCGCTGCGGCTGATGCTGGACGACAATGCCTACGGCCTGTCGCGCCGCCGCGTCACGGTGTCCACCTCCGGCATCGTGCCGGCGATGGACCGTCTGCGCGATGAGTGCCCGGTCGCGCTGGCCGTGTCGCTGCATGCGCCGAACGACGCGCTGCGCGACGTGCTGGTGCCGGTCAACAAGAAGTACCCGCTGCGCGAGTTGATGCCGGCGTGCCAACGCTACCTGGAAAAGGCGCCGCGGGATTTCATCACTTTCGAGTACGTCATGCTCGACGGCGTGAACGACTCGGTCGCTCACGCGCGCGAACTGGTGGCGCTGGTGCGCGACACACCCTGCAAGTTCAACCTCATCCCATTCAATCCGTTTCCGCAGTCGCCGTACGCGCGTTCGCCGCAGGGCGCGGTGCAGCGTTTCCGCGACGTGCTGATCGAGGCGGGAATCGTGACCACCACGCGCCGCGAGCGCGGCGGCGATATCGCCGCGGCATGTGGCCAGCTTGCGGGCCGGGTGCAGGACAGGACCAAAAGAACGCAACGACTGATGGAGAATCGTGCATGAAGAGATTCGCGTGGTTCGTCTTCCTCCTGGCGCCGGTATTGTCCGGTTGTGTCACGGAAACGGTGGGCGCCCCCCAAATGGACGCGACCCGGCTGAGGGAACTGGCCAAGGCGCGCGTGGCGCTTGCCGCGGACTATTACCAGCGCAGGCAATACGCCGTTTCGCTGGAAGATCTGGCGCTGGCGATGCAGGCCGATCCGAATTATTCGCCGGCTTACAGCATGCGCGCGCTGGTGCATGTTGCCCTGCTCGAAGACAAGGAGGCGGAGCGCGACTTTCAGCGCAGCCTGGATCTCGACCCAGGCAACTCGGAAGCGCATGACAACTATGGCTGGTTCCTGTGCCAGCGCGGCCGGGAGGCCGAAGGCGTCAAGCAGCACTTGCTGGCGGCAAAGGATCCGCTCTATCCGCAGCAGGGGGCGGCTTACATGCGCGCGGGCGAATGCGCAATCCGCGCCAACCAGCTGGCGAACGCCGAACTGTATCTGGAAAAGGCGCAGATTCTGCAGCCCGACCTGGTGCAGGTGTATTTCGACCAGGCCGGCCTGTCCTACATAACGGGCGATTACCTCACGGCAGAAAACAGATTCAACACGTTCCGGAATGCGGTGCATGACCGCCTTTCCGCGGAGAACCTGCTGTTGGGCGTGCGCATCGAGCACAAGCTCGGCAATCGGCGCGCCGAGGCGGCTTTGGCGAACCGCCTCAGAACGAATTTTCCGGGCTCGCGTGAGACGCAGGCTTTGGGCCAGATAAGGTAATGGAGCAGCAGGACAGCATGGAACAGCAGCAAGAGAATACTCAGCCGGGCGCGGCCGGCTACGGACTCGATGTCGGCGCGATACTGCGCGAGGCGCGCGAGAGCGCAGGCATGAGCGTGGAAGAAGTAGCGGGACGCATCAAGTTTGCGCCGCGACAGATTGTGGCCCTGGAGAGCGGGGACTACGCGCAGCTTCCGGAAATGGCATTCATCAGGGGCTTTGTGCGCAGCTATGCGCGGATGCTGGAGCTTGACGACAAGGCGCTGCTGAGTGCGCTGCCCGGAGCGCCCGCCCCGGTCGCTGTTCAGGTGGGATCGGCG
>DATFUZ010000114.1:0-8501 GCA_035260545.1 Gallionellaceae bacterium
GAGGTGCCGCGTCGCGGCGCTGAACGGCGCAAGCAAAACCTGTTCTGGCTGGGCGGCGCTGTCGTGCTCGTGGCGGTCGTCGTCATTGCGTGGAAGTACGACGCAGGCGAAGCGCTGCCCGGAGATGCCCAGGGAAGCCACGCCGGCACGGCGGCTGTGGCCAGCAATCCGGCGCCCGGCCCGGTTGCGGCGTCGGCGCCGGCCGCCACCGCGCCCGGCGGCAATGGTCAGCCTGCGGAGGCGGCCCCAGCCGCGACGGCTGTACCTGTGGAAACCGCCCCGCCCGCGCACACCATCCCTTCCGCCCCCAAGACCCGCACTGCGGAGAAGATTCACGCCGTAGACGAAGGCAAGGCCGCGAGCAAGCCGGAGCAGATGGCCGCTACGTCCGGCGTGTCCCGGCACGCGCTTCACGGAAGCGCGGCCTCGTCGGTCGCCGCAGCCGCTCCGGGCGCATCGCATCCGGTGCGTGCATCGCGCCCGTTGCGCTTTGAATTCGACGAGGATTCCTGGGTGGAGGTGACGGATGGCACAGGTCGCGTCCTGCTGTCCATGATGGGCAAGCAGGGCAGCGCCCGCAACGTATCGGGCCCGCCGCCGCTTTCCGTGGTGGTCGGCAACGCGAGCGGCGTAAAGCTGTTCTATAAGGGCCAGCCGATTGACTTGAAGCCGATTGCGGGCACTGAGGTTGCCCGCCTGAAGCTGGAATAGTCCCCATGAGTCACGTCCACATCGCGCGTCACGCAACCCTGCGCGTCATGGCAGGCGGCGTCGCCATCGGCGGCGGCGCGCCCGTCGTGGTGCAGTCCATGACCAACACCGACACCGCCAATATCACCGCGACCGTCCAGCAGGTGCAGGCGCTGGCCCTGGCCGGTTCCGAACTGGTGCGCATCACCGTTAACACCAACGAAGCCGCGGCCGCCGTGCCGCACATTCGTGCGCGCCTGGACGCGCTGGGCTGCCACGTGCCGCTGGTCGGCGATTTCCACTACAACGGCCACCGCCTGCTCACCGAATATCCGGAGTGTGCGAAGGCGCTGGCGAAGTATCGCATCAACCCAGGCAACGTCGGCAAGAACCGCAAGGGCGAAGACCAGTTCGCGATGATGATAGGCGCGGCGATCGAGCACGGCAAGCCGGTGCGCATCGGCGTGAACTGGGGCAGCCTGGACCAGGAGCTGGTCGTGCGCATGATGGACGAGAACGCCAAACTGCCGCAGCCCAAGGCAGTCGAAGCCGTCACGCGCGAGGCGCTCATCGTCTCTGCGCTCGATTCGGCCAATCGCGCCGAGGAGCTGGGCCTGCCGCGCGACCGCATCGTGCTTTCGTGCAAAGTGAGCGAAGTGCAGGACCTGATCGCCGTGTACCGTGAGTTGGCCAAACGCTGTGACTATCCGCTGCACCTGGGGCTGACCGAGGCCGGCATGGGTTCCAAGGGCATCGTCGCCTCCACGGCCGCGCTGGCCGTCCTGCTACAGGAAGGCATAGGCGACACGATACGCATTTCGCTGACACCCGAGCCCGGGGGCGACCGCACGAAAGAGGTGGTGGTGGCACAGGAAATCCTGCAGACCATGGGATTGCGTTCCTTTGCCCCCATGGTTACAGCCTGCCCCGGCTGCGGCCGCACGACCAGCACCGTGTTCCAGGAACTGGCCCAGAGCATCCAGGAATACCTGCGCGCGCGGATGCCGGAATGGCGCGAGCAATACGCCGGCGTGGAAGAAATGGATGTCGCCGTTATGGGCTGCATCGTCAACGGTCCGGGCGAGAGCAAGCTGGCCAACATCGGCATCAGCCTGCCCGGCACCGGTGAGAATCCCGCCGCCCCGGTGTATGTGGATGGCGAGAAGGTCACCACCCTGCGCGGGGAGAACATTGCGCAGGAATTCCAGAAGATCGTGGACGAATACGTCGCGCGGAAATATATGAAGAGGGAAGGGTAAAGGGGGAAGGAGGAACGTGCGGGGGCTATCCTGGATCGTTTCCCCTTGTCTCTTCCCCGGTTCAGCAATGAGTGAAACAAAATTACAAGCCGTAAAAGGCATGAACGACATCCTGCCGGAGGAGGCGGGGCTGTGGCTGTGGTTCGAGGACGTCGTGCGCGAGTGGCTGGAGAGCTACGGCTACCGCAACATCCGCATGCCTATCCTGGAGCCTACCGCGCTGTTCAAGCGCGCCATCGGCGAGGTGACCGACATCGTCGAGAAGGAGATGTACAGCTTCGAGGATGCGTTGAACGGTGACCACCTGACGCTGCGGCCGGAGGGCACGGCCTCCTGCGCGCGCGCGGTGCTCGAGCACAACCTGCTGTACAATGCCCCGCAGCGCCTGTGGTATGGCGGGCCGATGTTCCGTCATGAGCGTCCGCAGAAGGGCCGCTACCGCCAGTTCCACCAGATCGGCGTGGAGGCAATGGGCTTCGCCGGGCCGGACATCGATGCCGAGATGATCCTGATGTGCGCCAGACTGTGGCGCAAGCTGGGCATACGTGACGTGGGACTGCAATTGAACACGCTGGGCGACATCGAGGCGCGCCACCGCCATCGCGAAAAGCTGATCGCCTATTTCGAGTCGCATGCGGCATCGCTGGACGCGGATGCCACGCGCCGCCTGCACAGCAACCCGCTGCGCATCCTGGACAGCAAGAATCCCGCGATGCAGGCCATCATCGCCGGCGCGCCGAAGCTGATGGAGGAACTGGACGACGAGGCGCTGCAGCATTTCGAGGCCGTGCAGGCCATCCTGCGCCGCCACGACATCGCGTTCGAGATCAACCCGCGCCTGGTGCGCGGGCTGGACTACTACAACCGCACCGTGTTCGAGTGGGTGACCACCCGCCTGGGCGCGCAGGGCACCATCTGCGCGGGTGGCCGCTTCGACGGGCTGATCGGCCAGATCGGCGGCAAGCCGCAGCCGGCCTGCGGCTTCGCCATGGGTATCGAGCGACTGCTGGCGCTGCTGCAGGAAGACGGCATGGAAAACCCGCCCGCGGCGCTGGACGTGTACGTGGTGCATCAGGGCGAACAAGCCGATGCGCTGGCCACACTGGTGGCGGAACAGTTGCGCGATGCCGGGCTGAAAGTGCTGCTGCACTGCGGCGGCGGCGGCTTCAAGTCGCAGATGAAGAAGGCGGACGGCAGCGGCGCCGCCTGCGCCGTCCTCATCGGGGACGACGAGGCGGCCGCGGGCGAGGCAACGCTCAAGCCGCTGCGCGGCGGCGAGCAGGTGCGCGTAGCCTTGGCCGAATTGGCCGGGCGGATACACGAATTGATCAAACTCTAGACCAAAGACAAGGACAAGACATGGCAGCTCTGGATACGCATGAACAGGAACAGGTCGAGGCGATCAAGCACTGGTGGGGAGAGCACGGCATGCAGACCGTGATCGCAATTGTGCTTGCGGCGATCGTCGGCGGCGCGATCCTGGGCTGGAAATACTGGCATGGCCGGGAAGACGCGAAAGCGGCCGTGTTGTTCCAGAACGTGGTCAAGGAAATGAGCAGCAACGATCCCAAGCGCGTGGACGCCGCTGCCGCGGCTGTGGCCGACAAGTACGGGTCCACGGTCTATGCGGCACGCGCCCAGCTTCTTGCGGCGAGAATGAACGCCATGGCCAACAACACGTCCGCTGCCATGGGTGACCTGCACTGGGTAATCGACAACGCCTCGGACGAAGGGTTGAAGCATGCGGCGCGCCTGCAGCTGGCCAGCATGCTGCTCGACGAGAAGAAGTACGACGATGCGCTCACGGTGCTGGATGCCGCTCATCCGGCCGCGTTCGACAGCCTGTATCTGAATCTCAAGGGCGACGTGTACGCCGCCGAGGGCAAGGACGATGCCGCGCGCACGGCATACAGGAGCGCGCTGGAGCAGGCGCAGTCCAAGGGCCAGTTCGTAACCGCCCTGCGCTTGAAGCTTGAGGCATTGGGCGGCGATCAAAAGAACGGCGGTACAGCGGCCGGCGGTTCCGGCAGCGGCGCCGCCGCGACCGTGCCTGGAGGGGCGAAGTGAGAATACGTCTTGCAGTCCTGGCGGTTGCCGCGTGGGTGGCCGGCTGTTCTTCGCCCGGCCCCACCGCTGCCGATGCGTCGGCAGGACGGCCGCGCGCCAATGTCACCTTCGATGTGCGCTGGCGTGAAAGCATCGCCGGCATGGCGTCCATGGCTGGATGGGCCGATAGCCCCCTGGGCAATCCCGGCCTGATCCGCTGGCGCATGCGGACGGACATGGGAGACATGGGCGACAGCATTTTGCGGCCCACCCTGGATGGGGACGCGCTGTATGTCGCCGACGCGCAAGGCCAGTTGCTGAGCATCAATGCCGTGACCGGGCGGCGGCAGTGGCGAATCAACACCGGGACGACCATCACGGGCGGCGTTGGCGCCGGTGGCGGCCTCGTGCTGGTGGGCGGCGAAAAGGGGCACGTGCTCGCCTATGGCGCGGACGGCAAGCTGCGCTGGAAGGCCCAGGCTACCAGCGAGGTCTTGAGTCCACCGGCGGTCGCGAATGGCATGGTGGTGGTGCGCAGCGAGGATGGCAATATCGCCGGATTCGACGTGGCCGACGGAAAGCGCAAGTGGCTCTATGAGCATACGCTGCCGGTGCTGGTGGTGCGCAGCAGCGCTGGCGTGGTGATACGCGACGGCACGATATACGCCGGGTATGCGGGCGGCAAGCTGGTGGCGCTGGACCTTGCCAGCGGCAACGCCAAGTGGGAGACCACGCTTTCCGAGCCGCGCGGCACCACGGAACTGGAACGGATCAGCGACATTACCAGCCCGCCCGCCGTGGATGCGGAGGAGGTGTGCGCGGTGTCGTTCCAGGGGCGCGTGGGCTGCTTCGGACTGGCGCAGGGCAATCTGATTTGGAGCCGCGAATTCTCCAGTGACAAGGGACTCGCACTGGGAGACAAGGATCTGTACGTGGTCGACGTGGCGGGTAGCATGGCCGCGCTCGACAAGAGCACAGGAAGCTCGGCGTGGAAGAATGCCCAACTGGAGAATAAGCACACCGCCGCGCCGGTCGTGGTGGGCGACTACCTCGTCGCCGGCGACAAGGACGGCATGCTCTACGCCATCCGCCGCGAGGACGGCAGCATCGCCGCGCGCATGACGACGGACGGCAGCCCCATTCTCACACCGCCGATCGCAGTGGACGGCGGCGTGGTGGTCCAGACCTACAACGGCGGATTGTATTCCGTCGTTCTGAAGTAAGTACGGGGTTCTCATGCTGCCCACCCTGGTCCTGGTCGGTCGACCCAATGTCGGCAAGTCCACCCTGTTCAACCGGCTGACGCGCAGCCGGGATGCGCTGGTGGCGGACCTTCCCGGCCTGACGCGCGACCGTCACTACGGCCGCGGCCGCGTGGGTGAAAAGCCCTTCCTGGTAGTGGACACCGGCGGCCTGGAACCCGTCGCCAAGGACGGCATTCTGCACGAAATGGCGCGGCAAACGCGGCAGGCCGTGGACGAGGCCGATGTCGTGCTGTTCCTGGTGGATGGGCGCCAGGGCGTCACCCCGCAGGACCAGATCATCGCCAGCGAATTGCGCAAGACCGGGCGCCCCGTGCTGCTGCTGGTGAACAAGGCGGAAGGCATGCAGCGCGCGCGCGTCACCGCCGAATTCTACGAACTGGGCCTGGGCGAACCGCTGCCGGTTTCCTCCGCGCACGGCGACAACGTGGAAGAAGTGGTGGAGATCGCGCTCGAAGACTTCCCCATGCCCGAGCCGGGCGCCGAGCAGCCCGCGGACCATCCCAAGATCGCCATCGTCGGCCGGCCCAACGTGGGCAAGTCCACCCTGGTCAACGCCATTCTGGGCGAGGAGAGGGTAATCGCGTTCGATCAGCCGGGCACCACGCGCGACTCGATTTACATCGATTTCGAGCGCAATGGCAAACACTACACCATCATCGATACCGCCGGCGTGCGCCGCCGCGGCAAGGTGGACGAGGCGATCGAAAAGTTTTCCGTCATCAAGACCCTGCAGGCGGTGGAAGACGCCAACGTGGTGGTGCTGGTGGTGGACGCACGCGACCAGATCACCGAGCAGGACGCGCACATCGCTGACTTCGTGCTGCAGGCCGGCCGTGCATTGGTGCTGGCGGTCAACAAATGGGACGGCCTGGACGACTACCGGCGCGATACGGCCAAGCGCGAGATCGAGCGCAAACTCTACTTCCTCAATTTCGCCAAGCAGCATTTCATCTCCGCGCTCAAGGGCAGCGGCCTGCCCGGCGTGCTCAAGTCGGTGGACCAGGCCTACGCCGCGGCCATGGCCAAGCTGCCCACGCCCAAGCTCACCCGCGTGCTGATGGCCGCAGTGGAAAAACAGCAGCCGCCGCGCGGACGGTTCCGTCCCAAGCTGCGCTACGCTCACCAGGGCGGCAGCAATCCGCCGCTCATCGTGGTCCACGGCACTGCGCTGGACGGCATTCCGGACAGTTACAAACGCTACCTGGAACATGTATTCTGCGAGGCGTTCCAGTTGCAGGGCACGCCCTTGCGCATCGAATTCAAGGCCGGCAAGAATCCCTTCGAAGGCAAAAAGCGCGAGCTTACCGAAAGCGAGCAGCGCGCGGCGCACCGCGCCCGCATACGCGGACGGCGCCTGTATAGCTGATCGCCCGGCGCGTGTCGCGGGGACAGGCGCCGGCTGTCGCCCTCAGCGCCGTACGCACGGGTGGGCGGACGGCGTAACCGAACAATTCGACAACGTTCCGGGCCATGGTCAGAGCTTCCCTCTTTTTTGCCTTGGGTGTCTGGATGCTGCAGCAACGGGCATCCCTGCCGCCATCGCCGGGGATGTGGCTGATCGCCGCACTGCTTGTCCTTGCCCTGCTGCTGCGCTTCGCGCCCCGCCAATATCTGCTTCGTAGCCTCCTGCTCGCCGTGCCGCTCTTCGCCGCGGGATTCTTCTACGCGGGCTATCGCGCAGAGGTGCGCATGGCCGATGCGCTGCCATCCGCCTGGGAAGGGAAGGACATCCAACTCGTCGGGGTGGTGTCGGGCTTGCCGCGCGAGCGCGTGCAGGGCGAAAGCTTTGCGTTCGACGTGGAAAAGGTGCTGACGCCTGGTGCGCACGTCCCGCAGCACATTCTGCTTTCCACCTACGATCCCGACCCGGCTGCGCAGGTCAGTGCGGGAGAGCGCTGGCAGTTCACCGTCCGGCTGAAACGGCCTCACGGCACGTCCAATCCTTACGGATTCGATTTCGAGGCCTGGATGCTGGAGCGCAATCTGCGCGCGGTCGGCTACGTGCGGCCGCAGGCGCATAATGTGCGGCTGGATGCGCGCGTGCATGCGCCTGGCTATCTGATTGCATCGGCGCGCGAAGAGATACGGGCGCGCTTCCGGCGGGTACTGGGCAACGCGCCCTACGCCGGCATCCTGGTCGCGCTGGCGATAGGCGACCAGGCCAGCATTCCGTCCGCGCAATGGAAGGTCTTCACGCGCACCGGCACCAGCCACCTGATGGCCATCTCCGGGTTGCACATCGCCCTGTTGGCCACGCTTGCGTTCGCGCTGGCGTACGCGCTATGGCGGCGGGTGCCGCGGTTGGCGCTGGCCTTTCCGGCGCGCAAAGCCGCTGCGATTGCGGGCCTGCTGGCGGCACTCAGCTATGCCCTGCTGTCCGGGTTCTCCATTCCGGCGCAGCGCGCGGTGTACATGCTCGCCGCCGTTGCCGTGGCGCTGCTGCTGTCGCGCCGCATTCCGCCGGCGCAGGTGCTTGCCGGTGCCTTGCTGGTGGTGTTGCTGGCAGATCCCTGGGCGGTTGAGGCCGCGGGCTTCTGGCTGTCCTTCGGTGCGGTGGGGCTCATCCTGTTCATCGGCGCGAACCGCCTGGCCAAGGCACACTGGGCGGCCGAGTATGGCCGCGTGCAGTGGGCCATGGCGCTGGGCATGCTGCCCCCATTGCTGGTGCTGTTCCAGCAGGTCTCCGTCGTATCGCCGCTGGCCAATGCCTTTGCCATTCCGGCAGTGAGCTTCATTGTTGCACCGCTGGCGATACTGAGCGCAGCCGTTCCCCTCGATAGCCTGCTATGGCTGGCGCATGGCGCCATGTCGGCATGCATGGCCGCGCTGCAATGGCTGAGCGACTTGCCGGATGCGGTCTGGCAGCAGCATGCGCCGCCCTCCTGGTGCATTGCGCTGGGCATGGCGGGTGCGCTCTGGATGCTGTTGCCGCGCGGCTTTCCGGCGCGCTGGCTGGGCGCGCTCATGCTGTTGCCGATGTTCCTGGTGTTTCCGCCGGTGCCGGCGGAAGGCGCGCTGCACATGGTGGTGTTCGATGTCGGTCAGGGGCTGTCCGTCGCGGTGCAGACACGGCACCACGTGCTGCTCTATGACACCGGGCCGGATTATCCGGGCGACGCCGATGCCGGGAACCGCATCCTCGTGCCGTCGTTGCGGGCCCAGGGCATTGCGCGGCTGGATACGCTCGTCCTCACCCACGACGACAGTGATCACACCGGCGGGGCGCTGTCGGTGCTACACG
>DATFUZ010000115.1:0-2252 GCA_035260545.1 Gallionellaceae bacterium
CAGGTATCGTCTCCAGCGTGGTCTTGAAGGCCAGGGGCAAGCTCATCACCGGACAGTGCAGATCGAAATGCGGCAGCGGCTGTCCGCTGGCGACCAGGGTATAGTTGCCCTTCAGCGTCGCCGCCAGCGGCAGCAGCGGCGGGAACGCCTCCACCACCACCGAGGCTCCCAGCGCCTCGACCATCGGAATGTAGCGGCAGCACATGATGAAGTCGCCGTAGCCCTGCTCGGCGTGGATCAGCACGGTCTTGCCCGCGATCGATTGACTGCCCAGCCACACGGGCTGGGAGAAATTGCGCGCCAGATGCTTCTGGGAATCAGCCCAGCGCGACTCATAAAGTGGCCAGCCTGTCGCATAGTTGCCCAGAAGCAATTCCAGCAGCCCCTTGTTCCAGCGCGCTTGAGGGTATGCCGCATCCAGTGCGAGCGCCTGGTCGTAGTCCATTATTGCGTCCTCATGCCGCCCAAGTTCGCTTAGCGCCAGGCCGCGGTTGCTCCAGGCCTCCGCTTCGTCAGGTCTCAACGCAATTGCGCGGCCGTAGCTCTGGATGGCTTCCTCTGCTCGTCCCAGGTCGCGCAGCACATTGCCGCGATTGTTGTAAGCATCCGCGGAATCCGGCGCGAGCGCAAGCGCCCGGTCGTGATTGGCAAGCGCGGCATCAAGGCGTCTGAGGCCGCTCAATACGACACCGCGGTTGGTATATGCATCTGCGTCGTCCGGTTGCAGGGCAATGGCGCGGTCCAGGCTGTGCAGCGCGTCCTCAAGCCGGTTCATGTCCTTCAGTGCGACGCCGCGATTGCCCCAAGCCTCGGCATTATCCGGCTTCAGCGCAATCGCGCGGTCAAAGCTTTGAATTGCCTGTTCTCGATGACCGAGGTCCCCGAGGACGTTACCCCGGTTATTGTACGTCTCGGCGGCGGAGGGATTCAGCGCAAGGGCGCGGTCATAGCTCGCCAGGGCTTCCGCCGGCCGGCGCAGCTCGCGCAGGACATTGCCGCGGTTGGTGTACGCCTCGACATAATCCGGCTGCAGCGCAATGGCCTGGTCATATGCGGCAAGCGCTGCATCAGGCTGGCCGAGCGCCTGCAGGACAATGCCGCGATTGGCGTGGATCACGCCCAGTTCCGGCCGCAATGCGACGGCGTGGTCAAAACTTTCCAGGGCTGCTGCGGGTTGCAGCAAGGCGAGCAATGCCGTCCCCCGGTTATTGTGCGCAGCGACCAGATCCGGCTTGATTGCGATGGCGCGGTCAAGATGCGCCAATGCTTCATCGGGGTGCCCGAGGCGGATCAGCGCAGCACCGAGATTGGTGAGAGTCTCCGGCTGATCGGGCATGACCGCCAGCGATTGCGTGAAAAGGCGCACGGCATCAGCGGCGTTGCCGGCCGCCGCCTCGACTTTCCCCAGTCCCGTCAGCGACAGGTGATCGCGTGCGTTGCGCTCCAGCATTGCCCGGTACGCCGCAGCGGCCTCATCCAGGCGGCCTGCCTGATGCAAGGCCAGCGCCTGCTGGTATTGCGCAACGGGATCGGAAACGGGTGGTGTATCCATGGTCAGCGATTATCACCCGGAAGCGCATGCACTTCCTGTGAGAAATTCCCGAGGCGCGCGGCGACTTCCGCGATCACCGGGCTCCAGTCGCCGATGGCGTGCTGCCTGAACAGCGTCGCCGTCGGATACCACGGGCTGTCGGAACGGTCCAGCAGCCAGCGGAAATCGGGATTGAAAGGAAGCAAGACCCAGCATGGCTTGCCTAAAGCTCCCGCTACATGGACCGTCGAGGTATCCACCGCAATCACCAGATCCATCTCCTGCACCAATGCCGCAGAGTCAGCGAAATCCCCGATCGCCCCCTCGTGCACCTGCACATTTCCGAACCGGGCCAGCTCGGCGGCATCGGCGTCCGGCACCTCTTTCTGCAGCACATGGAAATCCACCGGCAGCTCGAACAGCGGCGCGAACAGATGCACGGCAATACTGCGATTCCGGTCATTCCTGTGCGCCGGATTTCCCGACCATGCGACACCCACGCGCATCCGCGACTTCGGCCCCAGGCGCGTGCGCCAGGCAGCGATCCTTGCGGGGTCGGCGAAGAGATAGGGCACCTCGGCAGGTATCGTCTCCAGCGTGGTCTTGAAGGCCAGGGGCAAGCTCATCACCGGACAGTGCAGATCGAAATGCGGCAGCGGCTGTCCGCTGGCGACCAGGGTATAGTTGCCCTTCAGCGTCGCCGCCAGCGGCAGCAGCGGCG
>DATFUZ010000116.1:0-14614 GCA_035260545.1 Gallionellaceae bacterium
AAGTATGCGGATATTGCAGGCAATCGCGCACTGTATGAACACGCGATCGCGACTCTGGTGGGCGAATCAGCCTCGACTTTTTCGATCGCGCCCGCGGTCGTGGACATCCAGGTCCCCGCGATCCCGGTGGGCGTGCCCGCCACGCTGCTGCAGCGCAGGCCGGACATTGCGGCTGCCGAACGCCGCCTGGCCGAGGCCAATGCGCAAGTCGGCGTCGCGAAGTCCGTCTTCTATCCCGCCATTAACCTCATGGCGGCCGCAGGCTATCAGAGCACGCAGCAATCCGCCTGGCTGACGGCGCCCAACTTGTTCTGGTCCATCGGACCCAGCGCCCTGCTCACCATATTCGACGGCGGGCGCCGCCGGGCCGAAGTAGACCAGGCGCAAGCCGCCTTTGCAGTGGCGGGCGCACGCTACCGTTCCACGGTGCTCACCGCTTTCCAGGAGGTGGAAGATAACTTGTCGCTGCTGAGCAACCTGACTGATGAATCCAAATCCCTGAACGATGCTGTCTCCGATACCCAGCGGACGCTAGACATCGCCATGAACCGTTATCGCGAGGGCATCGCGAGCTATCTGGAAGTGGTTACCGCACAGGCGGCTGCAGAACAGGTTCAACTCGACGCATTGAACGTGCGCCGGCGGCGGCTCTCAGCCAGCGTCGATCTCATACGCGCCCTGGGCGGAGGCTGGAGCCGGGACGGCACGCAGGCATCGGCGAGCGCCGGATCTGGGGCCGTGCACGTAGCTAATTCCCTAAATAACAACAAAAAACAGGATTAGTCCTTGATGGTATAACAGAGAACAGTTATATTCCCCCCTGTGGTTGCGCCACGGCGCAGCCGCTCACATGCGTTAAGGCGCGCCTTGACGCTCTGGAAACGAAGTGAGAGGGGAAAGCAGGGTGGGTAGTAAGGCGGTGACCGTGCTCCTGGGCGCGCTTCTGTGCGCTTCGGACGCCGTCGCAGGGGATGAACTCCAGTGGTACGGCAGCGTGAACATGGACATTGAGCGCGTATCGGCCATGGGTTCGAGGGCGGCAAGCGCGACCTCCGTTCCCGGCGCATACGACAAACCGGCCAGGTTCCGCATTTCAAGCGATTCGTCCTATCTCGGCATACGCGGGACGCGCAAGGTGCGCGAAGGCACCGATGCCTATTTCCAGATCGAATCGGGGCTGAACCAGGACACCGGCACCGCGACGACCGACACATCTACAAACACGGGGATTTCCGGGACCTTTGCGAGCCGCAACAGCGCGTTGGGATTGCAGGGCAACGTGGGTAATCTGTTCCTCGGCACCTGGGAAACCCCGTATCGTACCGCCTTCAACGTACTGGACCCGTTTGGCTATACCGGAATCGGCGGGTTCGCCATACTCGGCCACGGCCACACCACCAATCCCAATGCTGGCAACCTGGTGAGCTTCGGCAGACGGCAGAATAACTCCCTGCAGTACTGGTCGCCTGCGGTGGGCGGTTTCACCGCCAAGCTGGCCTACAGTCCCAACGAGGAAAGGCCGGCGAGCGGCAATGTCACTCCCGCCTTGCCGGCCGGTTACAACCCCAGCCTGGCTTCGGTTTCCATCACCTATGCTTCGCAGCGCCTGTATGGCTACCTGGGATATGAGCGCCATAACGACTACACGTCCGTCGGGAACTATGACTACGCGGTCAACGCCGGCGGATCGTTGACGCTGGGTGCCCTGAAAGTCGGCGTGCTGGGCGAGCAGATCCGATACCACTTTGGCGGTGCGGCAGCAAACGTGGCGCCGCTCGATAATCCGTTCGTGATCGCGGATGCCGTGGCCGCGGGCGCAACGGGCGAACTCCAGTTGTCGTCATGGGCGGTGTTTTCGCAATACGCCATCGGGCCCAGAGGACATCTGCGTGCGGTATACGAACATGCCTCTGATGCTACGGGCAGCGCCCTCACGCCGGGCGCCATGACCGGCGCGACCAAGCTCACCCTGGGCTATGGTTACACCCTGTCAGCGCAGACCGAGGCTTATGTCGTATACACCCGCATCAACAACAGCACGAACGGGACCTATGACTTCACCACGAATCAGATCGGCACGGCGCCGACCGGCGGCGGAGACCCCAGGGGCATCGGCGTCGGCATGTCGTACGACTTCTGAGGCGCGCACCCCGATTTGACACGGCGGCAATGTTTGCCTAAATTGGGGCCATCACGAAAAAAGGGCCGCGCTCATCATGCTTAACCTTGACAGACTGATCGTCGAATTCGACAAGGGCTTGCGCACGCTGGCAGCACGCGCTCACTCCACGCGTCCCTATCCTGATGCCGGCCTGCCCGAGGCCGACCTGAGCGAGGCCGAGAAGAAACACGCGGCGGCGCTGATGCGGATCAACCATACCGGCGAGATTTGCGCCCAGGCCCTGTATCAGGGCCAGGCCCTGACCGCGCGCGACGCCGCCGTGCAGGAAAAGCTGCAGCAAGCGGCCGAGGAGGAGACCGAACATCTTGCGTGGACTGCGAAGCGGGTGCGTGAGCTGGGCAGCCACCTGAGCGTGCTCAATCCGCTGTATTACACCGGATCGCTGACGCTCGGAGCGGCGGCGGGGCTGCTGGGAGACAAATGGAATCTTGGATTTCTTGCCGAAACCGAGCATCAGGTGGGTGGCCACTTGATGAGCCATCTCGGCAGCCTGCCAGTGCAGGACGAAAAGAGCCGCGCGGTCGTCAAGCAGATGTATGTGGATGAAACCCGTCACTCGGAAATGGCGAAGGAACTTGGTGGGGCCGAGTTACCGCTGCCCGTAAAGCTGCTGATGCGGGCGACGTCCAAGATCATGACCAAGACCGTCTACCGCATGTAGCGGTGCCTGCCGTCCCGCACGGGGCCCAATAGAATCCAAACCTTCAAGCCATGCCGGCGCGCCAAGGAAATTCCGGCGCATGAGAGGCATGGGCATCGCATCCCGGGCCGCATGCAGACGAATCCTCCCGAGCGCAACAACGCCCGGCTACGAGGTCTGGTTTTATTCCTCTACGATCTCGAAGTCGTGGGTGATCTCCGCCGACTTGCCCAGCATGATGGAGGCCGAACAGTATTTTTCGGCTGAAAGTGTGATGGCCCGCTCCACCACGTCCGGCTTGATGTCTTTTCCCTTCACCACGAAGTGCAGATGTATTCTGGTAAACACCTTGGGATCCTGCTCCGCGCGGGTGGCGTCCAGTTCCACATAGCAGTCGCTCACTGCCTGCCGGCTTTTCTTCAGGATATTGACCACATCAAAGCTGGTGCAGCCACCGGTGCCCAGCAGCAGCATCTCCATGGGGCGCGGGCCGAGGTTGCGTCCGCCTGCGGCAGGGGCGCCGTCCATCAGCACGGCGTGCCCGCTTTCCGATTCACCCAGGAACGCAACCTGTTCCACCCATTTGACGCGCACTTTCATGTGTAATCCTCAAGGTAAAAAGTCGAAGAAATAATGCCGCCCGTTTGCAGCGGGCGGCATGGTGTGCAAGTCCCGTCCGGGTCAGGGCAGCTTGGGCGCCGTGAGCCGGTCCAGCGAGGGATCCGTCAGCGACTTCAGGAACGCCTCCAAGTCGGACTTTTCCCGGTCCGTCAGGTTCAGCGGCCGAATCAGCGGATCCTGGCTCTTGTTCGCAGGGTCGCCCCCCTTGTTGTAATGGTCGATCACCTGGCTCAGCGAGCCGAACGCGCCATCGTGCATGTAGAAGGCGAAGCTGCCCGAATTATACAGCGTGGGGGTCTTGAACTTGCCCTTGTCCGCCTCGTCCTTGGTCACTTCGTAGCGCCCGAGGTCTTCCTTGAGCGGGCCCACCTGGGGGATGCTGATGTTGTGGAACATGTTGTCTGTCAGCGTGGGCGGCACATGGCAGGTGATGCACATTCCCTTGCCGCGGAAAACCTCAAAACCGCGCTTGGCTGCGGCCGAGATCGCATTGCGCTTGCCGCGAACATAGAGCTGGAAGGGCGCATTGTGGGACACCAGGGTACGCTCGAAGGCGCCGATGGCCTTGGCGGTGTTTTCCGGGGTGGCGTCGGTGCCGAACACCTTGTGGAATTCACGCTTGTACTCGGGCACGGCATTCAGCCTGGCCATCGCGTCCTCCACGGTGCCGCCCATCTCCGCTGGAGCGGAAACCGGCCCCATGTGGCCCGGCAGCAGTCCCGTCTGCTCCTCCAGCGAGGCGGCGCGGCCGTCCCAGAACAGAGACGTATAGTAGCCGGAATCCTCCCAGCTCGGCGCCCAGCGGCCGAGTTCGCCGCCATGCCCGAAGGCGCGCGGTGTCCAGCCGCCGCCGCCACTGAAGGGCAGATGGCAGCTCGTACAGTTCATGGACTCGTCCTTGGACAGGCGCAGATCGAATACCAGTTGTTTCCCCAGCGCCACTTTGGCGGGCGTCTGCGGGTTGTCCTTGGGGATGGGCACAGGCGGCAGCTTCCAGCCTGAAAGGTCTTCACGTGCGTGTGCGGGCAAGCCCGCCATCAACATCGCAAGCGGTAAGAAGAGGTGCAACGTGTTCTTCAGTTTGAAAGACATGGCATATGCTCCTGTTCTGGATACCCGGCTGGCGGCCCGCGCCGGGTTGACGGGAATACAGCGGCGTCGGCGGGGTGTCAGCGCCGACAGGGCAGATCCGGTTGCGCAGGACAAATGTGTCTCCGACGATTTTACTCCGGAATCAAGCCCGGGTGGCGCCGATGTGCCTCATGATTTCAAGGCGTACCAGGCGAGCCCGATGATCTCGTGCATGAACCAGCGGCTGTCCTGCAGGGCGCCCGCGTCCGGCACGAACTGCAATATGCCGGGCGACGGCGCCGTGGCAAACAGGGTCGCGGCCGGGACCACTTCGAACCCCGCGAGGCGGAACGCCATCGCCGCCCGCGGCATGTGCCAAGCATGCGTCACCAGATAAATGCGCCGTATGCCGAGCGGGCTCAGCATGCGGTAGCTGAAGACGGCGTTTTCATATGTGTTGCGCGACTTGCTTTCCGCCCACTTCACCGGAACATGGAATTCATTTTCGAGGACTGCCTTCATCTGCTCGCCCTCTGGAATCCGGTTGCCCGCCGGGTTGCCTCCGCTAACCAGCACCGGCTTCCCGGTTTCGCGCGCCAGCCGCGCCGCGTAGCGCAGGCGCACCAGCGTGAATTCGCTCACCGTGTCGCCGCCATACTCCGGCGCACTGGGATAGGTGCCGCCGCCCAGCACGACAATGGCGTCTGCCGCCTGGACACTGGCGTTTAGCGGCTGGGGCTGGCCCTCGAGGGCCAGCAGCAGGCCGTTGCTTACATAAGGTGTGGACAGCAGCCATAGTGCGACAAATGATCCTCCAACCAGCCAGCGAGCCACCACCGGACGTCTGTGCCAAAGCAACAGCCCGGCGCCGCAGAGCAGGAGTAAATTGAGGGGCGGCAGCAGGAGGGCGGAGATCAGCTTCGTGACAAGCCAGGACATGGGGCGGCGCTCCAAAAAAAACGCGCACCATGATAAATGATGCGCGCGCAGTCGAGGAGAAGATTTTTCGGTCTTCAGTGCGCATTCTAGGGGGCTAATGTTACATCCACATGACATCTAGGGGAAAATCCCGGCTCGTGGTGTGGTGCTGCCACCGGCCTGAAATACCCGTGTAATACACCGCGGCTAAAGTGCGTGTATCTTCCCATCGCAACGATGAAAGGATACGCATGACCCACGCTGCATTCATCGTGTCGTTACCGCCCTCCCCGCTTCACGGCGCCCTTTGGGGCCATGCTTTGCCGACCCTGCACACCGCGGCGCGCGATGCCGGCCGCAGCTACGCGACATTTGCCGCCCTGTACGAGGCGGGCCGGCGCCATGACTCCAATTCCGCAGTCCCCCTGATGGTTCGCGCGGATTTCCTGCAGCATGTTGTTCTTCAACTGCCGGACGTCGCGGCGCGCATTGATGAGGACGACTTCGGTGTCCTGCATCTGGAAATGGGCGCCATGAAGCTCGCCACGCTGGATGCCGTCCGACGACACGATCTGCACGTTGTGCGGCGTCATTTCGCGTTTATCAGCTACCTCTACGAATACGCCAACAACGAACTGCACGACGCCATCATGGTCTCGTACCTCGAAGCCTTGTTCGTCGACGATTGCCCGCCGGTGTGCGAGCGCGTGCGCAGCCTGTTGCCTGCGAGCCTGGCGGAGGCGCTCAGGCGTGCGGAACTGCGCAATGCGCTGTTGCGCAGCACATGGTCATTACCCGCCACCTTTCGAGTCCCCGACGCAATTTCGTTGACCCTGGTGTGAAAGCCGCGCCCCAGGGCAGGCGCGCCATGCGCCCGCGGCGCATGGCGCGCGCAATTCATGCGAAATAACTGTTCCAATCGCGCGCATCCAGCAGCACGTGCCCGTCGATCGCCGCGGTGGCGAGCCGGGCAAACCAGGCTTTTTCCTCCAGAGTGGGCTGCGCGGCATAGCGCGCTTCGACCGGCATGTCGTTCCAGCCGCCTTGCGTGCGCGCCATGCCATCGGATGTCGCAAGCGGTGCACCTGTCGTGCTCCAGGCTGATTTCGCGGGGAAGCTCATGGTCTGGTGGTCTCCGGTGTCAAGCATTGCGTGCGGCGCGGCAACCCGGGTCCACCATAATCAAGCGAGGTGCAGCGCGCAGAGGGCGAGAACGGCGCCCAATCCGGCGCCGGCAAGAACATCGCTGGGATAATGCAGACCCAAGATAGGCCTGGACAGCGCCACCATGGCGCTGAAGGGAGCCACGATCCAGACCAGCGCGGGAAAGTAGTAGAGCACGATGATGCTGAAGGACACCGCATGCATGGTGTGCCCGGACGGAAAGGAGAACTGGTCCAGGATCTTGCCGGCGCAGGCGATGTCGGGATGGACGCAGAACGGCCGTGGACGCAGGGTCTTTTGCTTGAGCAGCCTGTAAACGGCGACGCCCACCAGCCCGGTGCCCAGCAAGCGGACCACGGCGGGCAACGCCTCGCTGCGAAAGTGCAGCAGCAGCACGGCCATCAGCGCATACCAGAACACCCCGTCGCCCAGCCGGCTGGCCACGCGAAACAGGCTGCGCACCGACAGGTTGCGGCTTTGCCGGTTGAACAGGATGCACAGCTCGACATCCCAGCGGCTAATCTGCTGCAGGGGAGACTTCAGCCTGGACATGTTTTGCTCCTTTCGTCCGCAGGACTTCCCGGAACTGTTGCTCCATGTGCTCCATGATGCGTTCCCAGGTCAAGTTTTCCACCGACCGGCGGGCCTCTATGCGCAGGCGCGCCGTGCGCGCCGGATCGGCCATCAGCGCCCGCGCCATGTATATGAAGGCCGAGGTGTCATCGTAAGGTGCGAGCAGTCCGTTCATGTCGTGGCGGACATGCTGGTGAGCGGCGGCATAATCGTAGGCGAGCGTCGCGAGCCCGCTCGCCATCGCTTCCACGGTGACATTGCCGTAGGTTTCGGTGAGGCTGGGGTAAAGAAAGATGTCGGCCGAGGCGTAGTGCGCGGCGAGGTCTTCCCCCGTGCGCATGCCGGCAAAGATCACGTGCGGATGGTAGCGTCGCTCCAGGTCGGCGCGGGCAGGGCCGTCGCCGACCATAATGAGCCGCGATGCGGGGCTGATCGCGCGCATGGCCTCGAAGGCCTCTATCACAACGGGCAGATTCTTCTCCGGCGCCAGCCGGCTGACCAGAAGCGCCACGGGCGTGTGCTCATCCACGCCCCACGTGGCGCGCAAATTCATGTCGCGCTTTGATGGATGGAACAGCGTCGTATCCACGCCTCGCTCCACAATCAGCACATCCCTGTAGCCGTCGTCCTGCAGCTCGTTCCGCAGAGTCACCGTCGGCACGATGGTGCAGTCCGTGCGGTTGTGAAAGCGCCGCAGATAGGCCGCCATGGGCCGCTTCAGCAGCCCCAGCCCGTAGTGGCGGGTATAGCTGTGGAAGTTGGTATGAAAATCGGTGCTGACCGGAATCCCAAGTGCGCGCGCGGCGGACACCGCCGACCAGCCCAGCGGACCCTCGGTCGCGACATGCACGATGTCCGGGCGGCGTGCGCGCCAGTCGCGCATCAGCAGACCCTTCGAGGGCTGGCCCAGGCGCAGTCCGGGATAACCCGGGATGGGCATGCCGCCGGTCAGCGTTTCGCTGTAGCGGATGCCATGCGCGGGCCCGTCCGCTTTGTGCTGCGCGGGGCGCACCAGATGGATGCTGTGGCCGCGCTCCACCATGCCCTGCGCGAACTGCAGCATGGTTATGGCCACGCCGTTGATCTCGGGCGGATAGGTTTCGGTGACCATCGCGATATGCAGCGGCGCCGATGTTTTCGAGTTGCTGGCAGCGGTATTCATGGCGCCCATCTTGGCGCGCCGATATGACAGTTTGATGAAGCCTTCGTGAAGGATGGATGAACGGCCCGATCCCCGTGGTTCGGGCCCGGCGGCCTACAGGCGCTCCATGGGCAGTCCGGCTTCCGCGAGGAATAGGCTGTTGCCTGGTATGCGCTTGGCGATCCTGCGCGCCGCGCGCGCGGCGTCGGCCACCTGGACCGGCGACGCGTACAGCCCAGGCTCGATGTGGCAGGCGCCGATAGACAGATTGGGCAGAGGGGAGAATATCGGGCGCATCGCGCCCGCCTCATCACCGTCGTCTTGATGCAACTCGTCGGCCAGCGCCACCGAGGCATGGGCAAATTCGTCAAGCGCGGCGCGGCAGCGCCGTTCCCAGTCCGCGCTCTGCATCAAGAGGATGAAATCGTCACCGCCAAGGTGCCCGGCGAAATCGAGCGCTGTGTCGCATGCGCCGGACAAAATCCGGCTGGTCAGCCGCAGCATTTCATCGCCGCGGAAATAGCCGTAGGCGTCGTTGTAGGGCTTGAAGTTGTTGAGGTCACAGTAGCACACGTGAAAGCGCGCATTGCGGTCCAGCAGTTCGCCGATGCGTTCGCTCACAGGCACATTTCCGGGCAGCAGGGTCAGCGGGTTCGCATGGCGCGCCGCCTCGAGCTGCATGTGAGTGATCGCCCGCAGCAGTTCAAACCAGCTCCCTATGCCCAGATAGTAACCCTTGTCGGTGATCACGAAGTCGTCCGAAAACCGCTGCCCATGGCCGTTGCCCAGGGACAGGGCAACGTCCGGGAGCGGTGTGCCATGTTCGACCAGTGGCAGCGTCTCGGGGACGGAAAGCGAACAGGGTTTTGCGCCCAGCAACTCCCGCTGAAAAGGCTGGGCAAAGCGCTCCATGAAGGCGTGGCGGCTGATCAGGCCCAGCGGCCGTCCGTGCCTGACGATGGCAATGCTGTTGAGCGCAGGTTCTGCGCTGAAGCGCAGGTAGATATCGTTGTTTGAAGTTTCCGGGGATGCTGGTTCCACATGCATCAGCAGCGTGTGCGCTGTCAGGCGGCGCGCATGCTGGGGCACGGCGTGAGGTGTCCTGGGCGTCGCCGGCAGCGCTTTGGCATCCGGCGCGAGGACGGGCGCGGGCGCGGGGCGGCCGATTAGATAGCCCTGCCCCAGCGCAATCCCCAGGCTTTTTACGGTCAGGAACTCGGCCTCGGTTTCTATGCCTTCGGCAATGATCTGGCAGCCGCTGCCATCGGCAATCTGCTGAAACGACTTCAAAAACTGCCTCTTGAGCGGGTCGCTTTCCACGCCCCGCACGAAATGCTTGTCGATCTTGACGAATTCGGGATGCAGTTCGGACCACAGACGCAGGCTGGCAAACCCCTCGCCCAGATCGTCCAGCGCGATCTTGAAGCCCATGCGGCGGTAGTGCAGCAGCGCTTCGCGCATTGCATCCATGTCGTGACAGATTTCATGCTCCGTGATCTCGATCGTGACGCGATCCGGCGTGATCCCGAGCCGTTCCATGTACCGCAGTGTCTGGCCATCCCTGAAACCGGGATGGACGAGCACGCCGGGGCTTACGTTGAGAAACAGGCGCCCGGGGAGCTTCAGGTCGGCAAACGCTTCCAGCACCACCTGGCGGCACAGCATTTCGACCTCCAGGCTCAGGCCGCACTGGCGCGCGGTGCAAAACAACTCCGTCGGCGCGCGCAGCGGGCTGCCTTCGGGGCCGCGTATCAATCCCTCGAATCCGATGAACGTCTCCGCATTCATGTCGAGTATGGGTTGGAAGATCGCGCGCAGCGCGCGGCGTTTCAGAATGGACAGCAGTTCGCGCTTTGCGCCCTCCGGCGCCACTGGGGGCGGCAAGCAGGGGTGGGCGTCGAACTGAGTGGCGTACCTCGTAGCGGTTGCGATAGGCATGCATGTGTTCCTTGCGGTGTCGGGCTGCAAGGATAGGGCGCGTATGTTGCTGTAGTGTGACAAGCCCCGTCCCGGGCGGCTTCACATTACTGTCATATTGAAAATCTAAAATGCCAATCTTCAAGAATAAAGTCAGACGAAATTGTTAGGAGAAGGGTTCATGCATCCACAAGACCACGGCGTGCAGGACGTGCGCGCGCTCGCCATCCCCCTCAAGGCCATCACCCCTGGCACGTCGCTCGAGGGTGTGGCCGAGCTGTTCCTGGACCCGGAATACGCGGAGGTGCTTTCGCTGCCGGTGGTGGACGACGGCGAGCCCGTCGGGGTGATCAGCCGCTACGCGTTCATGGATATCTATCTCAAGCCCTATGGCCGCGAACTGCACGGCAAGCGGCCCATCAGGAATTTCATGAGCGGCGACCCCTTGCTGGTGGGGCACGACTGGCCGCTGGAAGAAGCGGCGCTCCATGTCGCGCAGAACATGCGCTTCCCGCTGATGGAGGATTTCATCATCACCGAGCAGGGGCGCTATATCGGAATCGGCTTCGTCGTGGATTTGCTGAAGGCAATGGAAGGGCAGATGCGCGACCGCTCCGAGGAGTTGAAGGATGCCTATTCTCGCCTGCAGTCCTCGCAGCTCGCGCTCGTGCAGTCGGAGAAGATGGCATCGCTCGGCCAGATGGTGGCGGGCATTGCCCACGAGATCAACACGCCGCTCGGGTATGTGCGTAACAATGTGGCGGTGGGGCAGGAACTCTTCGCCCAGGTCAAGACCCTGAACGAGCGGTATGAGGCTCTGGTCGACAGCCTGCTGAATGAGCATGCGACCGAGGATGAGGTCGCGGGGCACATCGCGCGCGTCAACGAACTGCGCAGCGCCGCCAATGCGAACGAGATGCTGGACGCCATGCACGGCCTGATGGAGGACTCGATCTACGGCATCGGCCAGATCTCCGACCTCGTGCTCAACCTGAAGGACTTCTCGCGCATGGACGCAGCGGCCCTGGAGGCAATGAGCGTGAACCGTTGCATCGAGAGCGCCCTGCGCATCGGCCGCAACGTGCTCAAGGACAAGGTGGAAGTGGTCGCGGAGCTGAGCGACGTCCCGGAAATCGAATGCGCGCCCTCGCAGCTCAACCAGGTCTTCCTCAACCTGTTTACCAATGCGGCGCAGGCGATGGACGGAAATGGCACCCTGCATATCCGCACCTGGCACGAGGACGGAAACATCAACGTCAGCGTGCAGGACAGCGGCAAGGGCATTTCCCCGGAAAACCTGGCGCGCATATTCGACCCGTTCTTTACCACCAAGCCGGTCGGTCAGGGCACTGGCCTGGGGCTGGCCATTACGCACCAGATCATCCAGCGCCACGGCGGCGAGATCAAGGCCGAATCCACGGTCGGCGCGGGAACCCGTTTTCACATCCGGCTGCCCGCCGCGGGGTCGGAGGCGCGCGGCAATTCGCCCGTCAGCGTGGCGCAGGCCTTGCTGTCGGCGGCTTGATGTTCCGTAACCCATGATGCATAACCAGGAGAATGTCATGACCAAACCCACTCTGCTGCTGATCGATGATGAGGAGCGCATCCTGCGTTCCCTGCGCATGCTGTTCTTTACGGGTTACACCGTCCACACCACCACAGACCCGCAGGAGGCCCTGCACATCCTGCGCGAGCACCAGGTGCACGTGATCGTAAGTGACCAGCGCATGCCGGAGATGCAGGGTTCGGAGCTGCTGCGCCGCGCGCGCGAGACTTCGCCTGCCACCATGCGCATCCTGCTGACCGGATACTCCGACATCGAGGCCTCGATCGCCAGCGTGAACGAGGGCGAAGTCTTCCGTTACCTGATGAAGCCGTGGGCGGCAGAGGAAGTGAAGCAAGTGGTGGCCGAGGCTGCCGCCATTGCGGAAGCCAGCTTCGCGGTGAGGGAAACACATGGCGCGGCATCGCCTGCGCAGGCGGTTGCCGGCGAAAAGATGCGTGTGCTGATCATGGACGACGACGAAGAAACGGCGGCAGCGGTGCGCGAAGTGCTGCCGGAGTGCTGTGAGCTCGTGTGGGCCTCGGACCCGCAGCATGCGATGGAAGAGCTGGCGAAGCAGGATATTTCCGTCGTGGTTTCCGACCTGACCCTGGGGGGTGCAAATGTCAGCTACATCCTCAAGACCATCAAGCAGATCACGCCGCAGACGCAATGCGTGGTGGTGACCACGTTTGCCGATACCGGGCGCCTCGTCGAGTTGATCAACCAGGCGCAGATCTCCCGTTACCTGCCGAAGCCGTTGAACAAGAGCATGCTGGCGCGCAACCTGGAATATCTGCTGGAGCGGTTTCACATGCTGCGCGGCCTGCCCGCCTTGCAGAAACGCCAGTCCGTGGCTCCGATCGAGGATCCCAAGGAAAAGCAATTGTCTGGAAATTTCGCCTCCATGCTCGCCCGGCTGCGCAAGGTGAGCGCCTAACATACTGCTTTTAAAATAAGTTTCCGCGATTTCCGCGCCGGCGTGAGCCGGCGCGGCGGCCGGCGGCCTGACGGAAGGCGTGTTTGCGCGCCGCATCAGGCCGTTTCGGGTTGGGCCAGGGACGCCTTGACCCTTGCCATGGCGGGCCGGAGACCGCGTGTTGCACGATTTGTTCCCGAACCCTTTGACAAGGGGTCTATTTATCTGGATAATCGCGGGTTCTTTACGGAGGGGTGGCCGAGTGGTTAAAGGCAGCAGACTGTAAATCTGCCCTCTTACGAGTACGATGGTTCGAATCCGTCCCCCTCCACCAGAATTCTGGTGTGAAAACGTTGCAGTAGAGTAGTTTTTGCTGGGCAGGTGTTTGGGTTAAAGGCTGCCGTGAATGGCAAGTTGCGCGGGTGTAGCTCAATGGTAGAGCAGAAGCCTTCCAAGCTTACGACGAGGGTTCGATTCCCTTCACCCGCTCCAGAGCAGTTTGTGCCGGTTTGAACGCAGCAAGCAGGGCAATGCGCGCGGCCGATGGACTGTAGCGATACGAGATTGTAGCAATACGGGATTGTAGCGGTACGGCAGGGTTCGCGATGCGGCCGTTATCTGTGTGATGTTCCGGGATAATGCCCATGTGGCTCAGTGGTAGAGCACTCCCTTGGTAAGGGAGAGGTCGCGGGTCCGATTCCCGCCATGGGCACCAAGATTTTTAGTGAATTAACGTTTGGCATTGATCATTGATAAGGAATAATCATGGCAAAGAGCAAATTTGAACGCACCAAGCCGCACGTGAACGTGGGGACGATCGGCCACGTGGACCACGGCAAGACCACGCTGACGGCGGCGATCACCACCGTGCTGTCGAAGCAATTTGGCGGCGAAGCCAAGGCCTACGACCAGATTGACGCAGCGCCGGAAGAAAAGGCGCGCGGCATCACCATCAACACCGCCCACGTGGAATACGAAACGGCGAGCCGCCACTACGCCCACGTTGACTGCCCCGGCCACGCCGACTACGTCAAGAACATGATCACCGGAGCCGCCCAGATGGACGGCGCCATCCTGGTGGTATCGGCTGCAGACGGCCCCATGCCCCAGACCCGCGAACACATCCTCCTGGCGCGCCAGGTGGGCGTGCCCTACATCGTCGTATTCCTGAACAAGTGCGACATGGTGGACGATGCAGAACTGCTGGAACTGGTCGAAATGGAAGTGCGTGAACTCCTGTCCAAATACGACTTCCCCGGCGACGACATCCCCATCATCAAAGGCTCCGCGCTCAAAGCGCTGGAAGGCGACCAGAGCGAACTGGGCGAACCCGCCATCCACCGCCTGGCCGAAGCCCTGGACACCTACATCCCCACCCCGGAACGCGCCATTGACGGCGCCTTCCTGATGCCCGTGGAAGACGTATTCTCCATCTCCGGCCGCGGCACCGTCGTGACCGGCCGTATCGAACGCGGCATCGTCAAGGTTGGAGACGAAATCGAAATCGTCGGCATCAAGCCCACCCTGAAGACCACCTGCACCGGCGTGGAAATGTTCCGCAAACTGCTGGACCAGGGCCAGGCGGGCGACAACGTCGGCGTACTGCTGCGCGGCACCAAGCGTGAAGAAGTCGAACGCGGCCAGGTTCTGGCCAAGCCCGGCTCCATCACCCCGCACACCAAGTTTTCTGCCGAAGTATACGTGCTGTCCAAGGACGAAGGTGGCCGTCACACCCCGTTCTTCCAGGGCTACCGCCCGCAGTTCTACTTCCGGACCACCGACGTGACCGGAGCGGTGGAACTGCCGGCGGGCACGGAAATGGTGATGCCCGGCGACAACGTCAGCATCACCGTCAGCCTGATCGCACCGATCGCCATGGAAGAAGGCCTGCGCTTCGCGATTCGCGAAGGCGGCCGTACCGTGGG